>JAZFYA010000117.1:0-5386 GCA_036443315.1 Pseudomonadales bacterium | reverse complement strand
GAAATGCATTGCAGACTGCCCGAATCTTATGAACCGGTGAAAATAGCATCACTTTTCGCTATCGTCAAAATGAGACGACATGCCGCTACCCGCATGATACCTGGGCTGACGGAGGAAATTCCTAGGGGAAATAAAAACAGACCTGAAGCGAATGGTACTTATTTAAGGCCAGCGCTGTTAACGGCTTGCGATCGTAGTATCCCGCCGCCACCCTCGGTAGTCTAACCCTCACTCGGTTGGAACCCCACGCCCTTGTGAGGGTTAGACTACCGAGGGTGGCTAGACTGTGCAGCATCCAAGTCGGTAGCACTGAAGTAGCTGTTCGCACTGCAAGGCCCGCTAAAGGGCGTGGGGTTCCAACCGATAGTGGGCCTTGCAGTGCGAACAGCGGGTTCAAAACTCTTACTCGTTGTTCGGCTTTAAGTCAGCACCATTCGGGTCTGTATTATTTTTACGCTAACCATATTACCCCAAGCCAAGATACGGATACAAAGCATCGCTAAGCACATGATAATTGTCGGTGAGCAGCACCAAACCAAAAAATAATACCACCAGAGCAGTAATATTTTGAATGGGCTGCTGCCACTTCGTCAGGGTTGTCACTAGAATCTTCGACTTACTGAGTAGCACCGCTGCGAGCAAGAACGGTATTCCTACTCCCAAAGCGAACACCGCCATAATACCTGCGCCCAATAGAGGACTATCCAAGGTGCCGATGTAAATCATCAAAGTACCGATAATGGCGCCGCCAAAGCAGGTAATACAACCCAGTGAGTAGCCAATAGCAAGCACGGCACTGGCCACTAACGAGTGTTTGTGAATGCTTCGAGCGACGTTGGCCATTGGCAGTTTACAGACCAAAGGCATTTGAGCTTGATAGGCGAGATAAATACCAAACGCGACCACTACAGCACCGGCGGCCACGCTGATCTGGGTACTGTAGAGCCCTAAATAAGCCTGCATCATCAGGCCAGACCAGCCAATTAATGCGCCGACTGCAGCAAATAACAGTATAAAACCAACAATAAAGGCTAAAGCAAAATTCAGCATTTGCTGACGCTGCTGCGAGTTAAAGTTAGCCTTGCCCGGTTGGGCATTGCATAGCGCGCCGGAGCCAGTCAACACGGCGAAATACATCACTGATAGCTGTAGCATACACGGTGTGAGTACGCTGGAGAGCAGACCTATGGCTAATAGAATGGCTAGCCATGGGGTAGAAAAGGGCTGCTCGCCGATATCAGCGGGAAGCGCCAATGGGTATTGCCACTCCAGCCAACCCACATAGTCACGACCGTCGGGGAAAAAATTTTGCACGATAATCCGAAATGGGTCGCCGTTGGCCGGAATACTGGGGCTTCCATCCGCGAGTTGTTTGGGGAATTTTACGGTTACTGAACGATGGTGATTTGCCTGTATCGGGCCTTCAACGCTGAGGGCAGGGATATTGGTGTTGTCCGGTAATAACAAAGTAATGTCTGGCATCCGTGCGGGAAGCTTGCCGGTATGGACTGATTCGGCGATAAAAAATACGTGGTAGTTATCCGCTTCCAGAAGTTGCATGGATTGCATCTGACCGGAGTGTTGAAAGTATTCCGGGGCGGCAAAAGTGCCAGTGATTTCATGCCGTTGTGCGGTGATAAACCGACGGCTGAGTAGTTGGCTGACCGTTTGGCCGCGCTCCAGTTGTTGCAGTTTAATCTCTTGCCCAGTCTGCGACAGAATCTGTTTACCTTGAAACAGATAGGGAAATAATAGCCACGAAGAGGTCAACGCCGCAATCAGTAGCAGCATTAATGGTGCAATAAAACGCTGCCCTCGTGCTGTTAGTGACATACGGCGTTCGATGCTCCCATGGTGACAATGTCTGGCTGGTCAATGCCCTCTATATAGGACAGCTTGCCGCTACGCAAGTTTAGATGGGCGATGGCATTGGCTGAGGGGACTGCAGCGTAGGCATGCTTGGAGTCCGATGTGACGATAACATCACTGGCCTGGCCCTTGATGGGCAGGCTGTGAGTTGCTTGGCCGTCAAACTTGAGTAAATCCATAGCAAATAACCGCTTATCAGCATAAGCCACGGCCATGATATCAAACAGTCCAGCAGTCACCAGCGTGGAGGGCTCACTGGTAGCAAAGGAGGTAATTTTATTGAAGTTACTCTGCGAGAGCACATGTACCTGCTGGTTTGCCTGTTCGGCAATTAGAAAATATTGACCATTGGCGGTGACATAGGGACGGCTTAAGCCCTTGCCCAGTTGTTGGCTGCCAATCAATTTGCCATCGGCCGCCATCAGCGCATGGGCTTGGCCTTTTTCTGGTAAGACGAAGACAATAAACAAGCCGTCTAATGAACGCACCAATGGAATATTTTCGTTGGAGACTGGCACTTTAGTTTGCCAGAGTGGGCGACCTGAATTCATCGCCACGGCGCCAATCAGTCCTTCTGGTCCAGCGTGGTAATAGGCGACAATACCGGTGGGCCCGAAAATAATGTCCTTGCTGGGAGGAATCGTAGGGTTGACGAATACCTCCAGCTTGCCCTGTGTGTCGAGCATCGCCATACCGCCATTAATCGAGTCCGTCATCACTAGACCATAGTTCTGCTCAAACGTCAGGTGGCGCGGTTTTATCGACACGGTGACGACGCGCTCAATCCGCCTGGTATGCAGATTAATGACGGTGATTTTTTGTGCTTCGGCATGACTGGCAAAAGCGTAGTCACCAAAGCTGGAGACGGCGATGTCATCGATGGGGTAGGCGGTAACGATATCGCCGACAAAGCTGTCTTTACTGACATCAATGACACTAATAGTTTGGCCACCGCGCTGACTGGTAAATAAAAAATTGGCCGGCTTATCCCAGGCCATGACCGCTGTGCTCATACCCATTGGCAATAGCAAGATGAGCATTAAACGGCGTAAAAACGTTGTCATGTTTGCCATTAAGACTCTTTGTATTGATTGACATGATGGCAGGTTGGGTGTTGCCACGTTGTAGAGCCATTATAACGATGACTGATGATTAGGGGAGTATTGCTCTGCGGTGTTTGCAAGACAATGCGGTGATCCAGAGACTCAATACGGGTTGTGGATTGATTGTTAAGCGGATCTATTGATAATTGATCGTAGCCGTTCTCAGCGTGGGCAGTACCGATGCTGGCCAGTATCAATAGCCTGAAGAACACATATATCATCCTAAATAAATCAGTTGAACCTACTGCGGACGCCCAATGCACTGAAAATAAAGCGCTTTTGCACTTTTTTAGACTCACCCGTAGAGTGACTACGCGATCCTCTAAAAAAGCACAGAAACACTTTATTTTCAGCACCTTGGTCACCCTCGCTACGGTTCAACTGATTTATTTAGGATCATGGTATGCGTACCGCAATTTTTTCTGCCAGTTGTTGGCTGGGTGTACCAAAACCAAAGTAGTCAATCACCTGGCCATTAGGGTCGATCAAAAAACTCAGGCTACTGTGGTTGATTTGGTAGTCGTCACCCACGGCGACTTTGTGATAGCTGACCCGAAAATTTTCAGCGGTTTTAGCAATTTGCTCGAGTGAGCCGGATAAACCTAGGAATGTGGGATTAAACAATTTGCTGTATTGATCTATATGAGCGGGGCTGTCGCGCTCAGGGTCCAACGTAATCATAATCGGTTGTAGCCGTGCCGCTTTTGCATCGGGCAGTTTTTTCATCATCAACGCCCAGTTCTGCAAAGTGGTTGGGCAAACGTGCTTGCAGTGGCTGAAGCCAAAGCTAAGCAGTAGATATTGGCCGCGAAAATCCTGCTCGGTGACGGTTTCATTTTCCCCATTTAGCAACTCGAATTGAGCATTGAGCAATTGCTCAAGTTCTGACATGCCAGGCCAGGACGGCATGGAGGAATGATGTGCTTGATGCTGGCTGGCTGCTTGTTCAGTAGTGAGACCACCAAGGGGGAGGATGATTAACAAGGCAAAGAGGATAAATTGAGTCATGATATTCTCTGTTCAGCCTCCTAGTGGCCACCGACGAGAGCTCAGGAAATCGGCGCTTATTACGGTTTTTGCTGTTCCAACCACATGCCGATTGCCTGCAATTCACGATCTGATAACTTGCGAGTTGATTGCCAGGCAACCATGTCACGGCGGCCGGTGATAGCTACCTTGATAGACTCGAAGCCTTTGCCACGTATGTCGGGGCCGATAGAGCCTTCACCACTTTTGCCATGACAGAGATTACAGCCATCAGCCGCCTGAAACAGGATCTTACCTGCTAATATTGGATCAGAAACATTCTTGACAGCTTCTGAGCCACTGACCACAACTGCTTTGGCCTTGTAGGTACGATAGGGTTCACTGAGGTGGATTGTACGTTCAATGTAATCGTGTGAATCCTGAATTACCTTAGCGGTTTTACCGTCCTCGAAATAAACAAAGACAACACCGTGGGTAGAGCCGCGACCGTAGTTAGTGATGGTATTAACGACTGTTTTGCTCTCTGTATCAATAACATAGGTTTGCCCCGAGGAATTGGATGTCGCCCAGATTTCTTTGCCATTCGGGCTCATAATCACATGGTCAACACCGTAACCCGGTAGTTGAACACGGGCGCTTATTTTACCGGTTTCGTTGTCGACAACGGTTAGGCTGTTACCCCAGTATCCAACTGATTCACCTTTATCGGCAACCCATACTTCAGTGTGATCGTGGTTTAAAGAAACGCCGTAAGGGCCCATACCGGTGCGAGCAGTCCAAATTAATTTGCCAGTTTTGAAGTCCTGCTTAAACAATTGGTCAGTACCGCTACTGACGTTGTACATAAACTCTTCGTTGTTATCGGTGATAGTGAAACCACCAATTTGTGGTGGGGTAGGAATTTCACGTTGCAGAGTAAAGTGATTCAGGTCGATTACGGCAACAAAGTTTGGTGGCAAGTACAGAGGATCACCCATGGTGACTGCGGCGGCGCCAACATAAGGTTCTACAGGTGTTACCTGTAACATCATGTAATCAGCAGTAACTGGAGTGGTGTGCACTTGAGTAAAGAACTGAGCTTTACCAAGGGCTGCATATTTAATGGCACAGTCGACTTTCAGGGTATCTGGGTCGAAGATAGCAACACCTGCACCATCAGGATCTTCCTGAAACACATCAATCCAAATTGATTTGGGGTTTTTATAGTGACGCCCCATGCCAGAACCGTGATGCACAGTGCCCACAAATTTTATCAGCGCGACAGGCTCTAGCGTTATGGCATCAATCTTTATCATGGTGCTCTGGCCACCGGCACCGGTCAGGGCGTAAAACTCACCCTGCATATTTTGAATGGAGAAAGACTCCATCATCGCCATTTTTTCTTTATCACCACCTATCATTGCCAAGTAGTCAGAATAGGCGGGGCC
>JAZFYA010000116.1:0-2703 GCA_036443315.1 Pseudomonadales bacterium | reverse complement strand
GGTTTTCCAACAAGTACACCTTCTACAATCTCAGAGCGTGCACCAATAAAGCAGTTATCCTCAATAATAGTGGGATTAGACTGTACTGGTTCTAGTACGCCTCCAATACCAACTCCGCCTGACAAATGCACATTCTTCCCAATTTGAGCACAGGAACCAACTGTAGCCCAGGTGTCAACCATTGTACCCTCAGCAACATAAGCGCCAATATTGACATATGATGGCATTAGTACAACGTTGCTAGCGATAAAAGACACTTTCCGCACTGTTGCAGGTGGAACTATACGAAATCCACCGTCACGAAAATCTTTAGAACTGAAATCCGCAAATTTTGATGGTATTTTATCAAAGTAGTTTGAAAATCCTCCCTTGATAAAGCTGTTATCTTCCATGCGAAAAGAAAGCAGCACAGCTTTTTTTATCCATTGATGTGTGACCCATTTACCGTTGTTTTTTTCCGCTATACGTAACTCACCAGTGTTGAGCATATCTAATACTTGGTTAATAGACTCCTTCATTTTTGCCTCGACATTACGCGGTGTAATATTCGCACGGTATTCAAATGCCTTTTCGATAGTGGCTTGCAGCTGTTCCATAGTTCTCCTTAAGGATTTTTCTAAATAACAAAATTTGCAACATTTCTAATTACAGTTTACCTACTTACTTCTTTAATGATGTGCTACACCATGTTTTTATCCTCTTAGATGCTTCAACACACTCGAATAAAGGTGCAACCAGAGCCATGCGGACAAAATTCTTGCCAGGATTGATGCCGTTTGCTTCCCGTGCAAGATAACTGCCAGGTAATACGGTAACATTATAATCTTGATATAGCTGTCGAGCGAAATCGGTATCGTTAATCGGCGTCTTTGCCCATAAGTAGAAAGTAGCTTCAGGTATCGGTGCTTGAATGTATCCGGTCAACAATGTGGCTACTGCAGTGAATTTTTCCCGGTATAAATGACGGTTCTCACAAACATGAGATTCCTCTTTCCACGCTGCTTCACTTGCTACCTGCACTGCTGGGTTCATCGCGCTACCATGGTAAGTACGATAAAGTAAAAATTGTTTTAGTATGCCAGGATCTCCTGCAACAAAGCCAGAACGCATCCCAGGCACGTTGGAACGCTTCGACAAACTACCAAATACTACTAGTCTAGGGAAACTTTTACGACCTAAGCGATGAGCCGCTTCTAAAGCACCAAGTGGTGGATTATTCTCATCTAAATATATTTCAGAATAGCACTCGTCAGCAGCAATGATAAACCCATAATGATCTGAAAGAGAAAATAGTTTCTTCCACTCGTCCATCGACATCACTTTGCCGGATGGGTTTCCAGGAGAGCAGACGTATACTAGTTGCGTACACGACCAAACATCATTAGGTAATTGTGCATAGTCAGTTGTGAAATTATTTTCAGGTATGGAGTTAAGAAAATATGGTGTAGCTCCAGCTAGAAGAGTTGCCCCTTCATAGATCTGATAGAACGGATTAGGGCAAACTATCGCTACCTTTGAACAGGATAAATCAATAACTGTCTGGGCAAAAGAAAACAGAGCTTCGCGACTTCCATTTACGGGCATAACCTCCGTGTCAGAGTCTATGGTAGACAAATTATAACGACGTATCAACCATGCAGCGATGCTTGCGCGCAACGATTTATCTCCAAGTGTTGTGGGATAATTTGCCAGTTTATTAAGACCTTCTATCAATGCTAGACGGATGAAGTCAGGCGTTGTATGTTTTGGTTCGCCTATATGTAGGCTGATGGGCGAAAAGGCCGGGTTAGGCGTAATCCCTGAGTACAGCTTGTTAAGCTTTTGAAAGGGATAAGATTGTAGGCGATTGAGATTTGGATTCACTTTTGTAGGGAAGGCTAGACATCAAGTCATACCCACCTTTTCCCAAGGTTGCTTCACTTAATTGAGGCCAAATTATAATGAATAGATAAGATGTAAACCACAAAAAAATATCTTTATGCTGGTGATACTGCAAAGTATTACTTTGCTATCTGAGATCTAGCGTAATATCTCGTTCATTTACTAGGGTAGGCCAAGATAAATAGGCCAATTTCAATTGCAATTAACTATCTTATCATTTTGTTATCTCAAGCATCGAATAAGCCTTTTCAAATAATTAGCTCCTAGAAATAAGGTATTTGATAAGTTTTTTATGTGCTCCCATGGCCATGTAACAGGTTAAATAGACTGAAGTGAAGTTTTGACTTTGGCTTACTCGGGCCAAAACACTCAAAGGCCAAAGTTTTTATCATTTTAGCCGAAAAGCTAAAGTTTTTATCATTTCAGCCGAAAAGCTAAAGTTTTTATCATTTTAGTCGAAAAATAAGAGTCGAGTTGATAACCTTTTTAGCATGGCAATCCAGGGCTACATATGAAAGTGTTAATGGTTGAGGATTCAGAGGATGACGCATGCCTTCTATGTGCGGAACTAACTAACGCCGGAAATGACCTAACATATAAGCGTGTTGAATGTGATTTGGAGATGCAAGCAGCCTTAGAGGAGTCTGACTGGGATATCATCATTGCGGATCATTCGATGCCGTCCTTCAACTCCATTGATGCGCTAGATGTATTAAAAAAAAGTGGTAAAGATATCCCATTCATAATTTACTCTAACGTCATTAGCGAACAAATGGTGGTTTCTGCTATGAGCCACGGAGCGCACGATTATATATTTAAGGG
>JAZFYA010000115.1:0-6796 GCA_036443315.1 Pseudomonadales bacterium | reverse complement strand
GTGCCCCGGTGAGTTTAGGTGGCTTGTAATAGGCCAATTTCAGAAACTCATCTGGGGATTCTGACAGCTGTTGGAGGTTGGACCACCAGGCGGGAACATCATCAATCAAGCCGAATCCTGAGATAATAAGCGCCTTTATACGCGGTGAAAACTGGCGCGCTATTGCCGTTGCCAGCATAGTCCCAGCCGAATTGGCGATCAGTACTACCTGCTCTTTTTCGAGTGTCTCAATATACTGAATCATCATCTCAAGATGATCGCCAAAGGTGGGGTCGTCTTTTCCACATTCGCTCAGGCCAAAGCCCGCCAAATCCAGCGCGACACATTTTTGCTGGCCGTGAACATTCCTCATGATCGGTGACCAAGAGGTGGAGGGATTACCGAGAGCCGGGATCAGTAGCCAACTGGGCGACGCACCTTCCGTGACAATGGAGTGAAAGGATCGATTTCCCGGCAGTCCGATTCGCTCACTGGCCAGTCCATAGGACTCTTGCAGCTTCACCATTCGCGCCAGTTCGGATGTTTTCACTGCGGAAATTCCGTCAGTCTTTTGTAATGTACTGATCAGTTTGGCGATGGAGTCTAGATCAGAGAAATGTTCGGGAACCACGTAATTTTCGGGTATTTTTACCAGAAAACGATCATCAACATAGGCTAAAAAACTAACCATCGACAGAGAATCAAGAATCCCCAGTTCCAATAGAGGAGTGTCCGACTTTAAGTCTCCTCCGTCCCCGTCAAGCAATTGCACATTGACGTAGTCAACCAAACAATCGATTACCGCTGCTGATCTTTTCATTCTTTCCCCCAGAATTTGGAGCCTTTATATAAATCTGTTAGATAATTACTTTGTCCGCTTTACACATACTAACCCAAATATTGCTGAACCAAACAGCCATACTGCCGCAGGTATAGGGACCTGAGACAAGGTAAAATTAGTGAACCCAAGGTTGATCCATAAGAGTGTCTGTTAATATGTTTAAGCTATTATAGCTACCAAGATAAGGATCGAGGTGGAAGGTATCTCCAGTTACGATATTGACGCCTACCATCTGATAAAACGTCATAACATAATAATCTTCGGTATAAGACGGCGTGTAACCATCGGCAATAAATGCCATCACCATCGCATCTCCCGCCGCCGCTGCAGCTGGAGACAGCAGAGAAAAGAGAGTTATTATCGTCAAGCCGATAAAAGTCAGATGTTTCTTTAGCATGAGGAAGTAGTCCATGTAATATTTTTAATTATTTCTGTATTTTTTGGATAATAAGTGTTGTTAATACATGAAACTAAATTTTCTTGATGAAAGCAACCTGTATGCAAATATATCCTAGTGGCCACTGCAACAACTCTACTTTCTAACAGATGCTCTTTAGTTGTATAGAGTTTCAAACCAGGTGGTCAAATGTACACGGCCATAGGCCGCCCGCAGGTCTTCACCAAATACTGTGATTTCAAATGGGTCAGCAGACGACGGTTTTTAAGAATGTGTGTCCGACCGGACCGTTACCTACCATTACCAAACGCGTTTTATTACTCATCTACCAACCCTTTACTGCTTGTAAACAGCCCCTACATAATTACTATCCCACAGATATAATCTGTCTGGTTTGTGTAATGGCAATTGCCGTGCCAGTCATGATGATTTCACTAAGTGATTGATAATAAAGTGATCATGAATTTTTACATGAGCTTGCCCCGTGCAATGTTTTGGGTATTTCCTATGAACACCAATAGATTATTTCGCGCGCAATTGCGGTTTCTAGGATTATAGTATAGAGCTTAAGTGTTGACGTTGCATTTGTGCACTGAAATGTGGCATGTTTAATCATTGAATAGGGTGGCGCGCCATAATGGTGCGATTATCTGTTGGAGGGGGTCGATTGGTATCCAAACTTAGCTGAATATTTCAGGCATTGATGAAAAGACGGTTTCCTAACGTTTGATGGATGAAATATGTACCTTATTCGTCCGTACGGTCTTATAGTTAAATAGGCTGAAAGTATCATTACATTGTTTTGATTGGGTATATAGTCGTTGATTGCAGACAAATTTAACTTGGCAACTATAGTTAATTAAACGGTTAGTTTTTCTGAGGTTTGGCATTTCATTGTGATAACAATGTGATCAGTGAGTTTTATATTCACGAGTACTAATTACCGGCTAATCATTAGTTTGTGATTTAAGGAAATAATACTCGGCTAAATATTTCTTACACCTTCGGTGATGTTAACCTACGGGTGGTCCTGTTTCCACTGCTGATTCCTTTTTGTTTGGGGAAGATACAGCATAGATATTTCTGTGGGTTGTGTAGAATCTCCTGAAGGAATTATTCATTAGCCTGTGGTGTAACGTAGAGGTCATCAGAATAAATGAAACTGGTTCCCTGTTTTTCAAAATTCTTAAACGTGCAAATGTCGCTACTATTTTGTTTGTTGCTGTTTCTTTTTATCTTATCGCTTGGTGGATGTCAGAAGCAGCACAGTAGCTCAATTAAAGTGGGAATATTGCACTCGCTCACTGGCACCATGGCCATAAGTGAGCGATCAGTGGTGGATGCCACCCTGATGGCAATTGATGAGATTAACGCATCCGGTGGTTTGTTAGGGCGCCCTATTAAAGCAGTGTTGGTCGATGGTAAGTCTGACTGGCCAAGTTTTGCAGTGGGGGCGGCGAAGCTGATCACTGAAGAAAAAGTCAATGTCATTTTTGGTTGCTGGACTTCTGCAAGCAGGAAAACAGTCAAACCCGTCATTGAACAACACGACCATATCCTCTTTTATCCCGTTCACTATGAAGGTTTGGAACAATCCCCGAATATTATTTACACCGGAGCTACTCCGAATCAACAACTATTCCCTGCGGTTAAATGGAGTGCAGAAATGCTGGGAAAACGGTTTTTTCTGGCTGCTTCGGATCACGTATTTCCGCATGCTGCGAATACCCTAATCAAGAAGCAGCTCAACGCTCTTGGTGCGGAAGTTGTAGGAGAAAGCTATCTGGCGCTAGGTGACAAAAACGTTGATAAAATGATCGATGCTATCGTAGCCAGTGGCGCTGATGTTGTGCTAAATACCATAAATGGCGATAGCAACCTCGAGTTCTTTAAACAGCTTGACGCCAGGTCTATCAAGACACCGGTAATGTCCTTTAGTATTGCAGAGGATGAAGTACAACTGCTTGGTGGTAAGGTGATGGTTGGCCACTACGCAGCACGGAATTATTTTCAAAGTCTTAAGTCCTCCGTAAATCAGCAATTTGTCGCACGTTTTAAACAGAAATATGGCGATCACCGTACCACTAATGCCGCTATGGAGGCTGGTTATCTGGGGGTTTATCTCTGGGCGAAAGCAGTCACTCATACCAACACTCCCGATAGTTCAACCGTACGAGGGGCTCTTAAAGGGATGTCTTTCGAAGCTCCCGAAGGAAAAGTAACGGTTAGTGCGATTAACAATCATTTGTGGAAACCATTGTATATCGGGCAGATTCAACAAGATGGTCAATTCAGAATAGTATGGGGTGAGCCTCAGCCAATTCGACCACTGCCCTATCCCTCTTATCGTACTCGACAATTTTGGCATCGCTACCTCGATACTCTTTATCAGGGCTGGAACCAAAGCTGGGCAGTACCTGTTTTTACAAAGGAAAAAACTCCGGTGTTCAATCGCACTGATAATTTTTCTCTGACTCCGTCATCCAACGAGCCGGGTTAAGTGATGAGTATTCATAACAAGCTCCTGCTGATTTTTTTCTTTGTCACAGCATTATCTGTAGGATTGCTATCTATTGTCGCTATTAATAATTCAACCCAAACCATTAAGCAGGAGGTGGAAAATGCATTAAACAGTATTGCTGATGAGAAGTTGGAGAAAATTTATAGCTATATTAATGAAAAAGAGCAGTCAGTGGCGACATTTGCAAACCTGCCGGTTGTTGCCAAGGCACTGGAAGATCTTTCTGTTACGTTTGCTCAAGGTGTTAACAGTACTACTTATCTTGCTCAAGATGAGAAATATCATTCTTCTCTTGCTCACCTACAAAGGCGTTTGAATAGCTATGATCTTTTCCTGATTGATCGCAATGGCAATATAGTGTTTACAGTTATTCATGAAGCTGATTTTGCTACCAATTTAAAAACAGGCCCTTATAACACAAGCCAATTAGCCAAAGTGTTTGATAATGCTTCCACTTTATTGGAAACACGTGTCTCTACTTTTGAACGATACAGCCCATCCCAGTGGGAACTTGGACAAGGAGTTATAGAAAAACAAGGACAACAAGGAACAGAAGTTCACAGTGCTTTTATTGCCGCTCCGGTATTTAACAAATCTAAACTGTTAGGAGTGCTGGCCATTCAACTGAATAGTAATGACTACTATCACCTTGCCAGCGATTACACGGGTATCAGGCGTACTGGGGAGTTGGTTATCGGTAAGCTGGTTGATGATCAAGCTCTTATCATTGCTCCTTTGCGACGCAATCCGGAGGCTGCATTTAATTTACGTTACCCCATCGGTTCAGAAATCGCTCTTCCAATTCAACGGTCGGTAACTGGAGAGAACGGATCAGGCCTTTCTATTGGTTATGAAGGGACTGAAATTCTCGCAGCTTGGCGTTATATCCCCGAATTGCAGTGGGGTCTGGTAGTGAAAGTTGAGGCCGAAGAAGCCTTTGCTGCTGTCGACGTATTGAAGCGAGATTTAACCCTTATGGGATTGGGTATTGCACTGCTAGCAGCAGCGATAATACTTTATTTATCTCGCCGACTGTTGGCACCGCTGCTAACCCTGGTTGATGTGACTAAACGCATTGCAGAAGGTGATCTAAATCAGCAGATTTCTCTGCAAGCGTCGGGTGAGATAGGCGAACTCGTCGATTCTTTTAATCGTATGCTTATTATGCGTAACATGCATGAACATGCACTTGAGTTAGGCAGGGTGCAGGCAGAGGCTGCCACGAAAGCTAAAATTGAACTGCTTACTGAGCGCAAGCAGGCCGATGATGCGTTGCGAGAAAGCGAGCAACGACAGCGGGACTTCCTCAATAATACATCGTCGATTATCTACATGAAGGATCTTGACGGAGCTTATCTTTTTGTCAACAAAATGTTTGAAAGTTTAGTGCATATCTCCGATCAGGATATGAAGGGTAAAACTGATTACGACTTTTTCCCTCGCGATGCATGCGATGTTTTTCGCCGCAATGATCTTATGGCAATCGAGTCTGACGAACCTATTGACATAGAGGAGTTTATTGATTTCGAAGAAGGCAAACGTACCTATCATTCAGTAAAGTTTTCTTTGAAAAAGGCCTCCGGTGAGGTCTATGCTGTTTGTGGAATTTCCACTGATATAACCAAGCGTAAGCGGCTGGAAGAGCAATTGAGAATGCATAGAGAGCATCTTGAGGACTTGGTTGAGCAAAGGACAAAAGAATTAAAAACCTCTCTTGAAGATCTCACACGCACCCAGGACCGTTTGGTTCTTGCAGAAAAGATCGCCACCACTGCCTCAAAAACTAAATCTCAGTTCCTGGCTCATATGAGTCATGAGATTCGCACTCCGATGAATGGAATTATCGCCATGGCTGATTTGCTTATGGACAACGAACAGAATGAAGAGCGGTTTGAATACGCACGCATCATTAAACACTCAGGGACTGCTTTGCTCACCATTATTAATGATATTTTGGATATATCAAAGATTGAGGCTGGCAAGATGGTACTGGATATGCGTAGTTTTATACTTAAGGATATACTGAATGATGTCGCTACCATTTTTAATGCCGAGTTTAGCAAGAAAAAGATACACTTCAACTGCACGATCAATGCTGATGTTCCCAATGTCATTGTTTCCGATTCAACCAGGCTGCGACAGATATTGATTAATCTGTTAGGTAATGGAATAAAGTTTACCCATGATAATGGTAGTATTGGTCTTTTTGTTAGTGTGTGTAAGAATAAAGCGTTGCAGTTATCCAAAGGCTCCATCTGCCTGGAATTCAGGGTGCAGGATTCCGGTATAGGTATTCCAAAGGAAATGCAGGGGAAACTATTTAATGCCTTTGCCCAGGGCGATAGCTCAGTTACCCGAAAATTTGGAGGTACGGGACTGGGATTACAAATCTGTGCGCGTTTATGCAAAATTATGGGTGGAGATATTAACTTTGAAAGTATCGAGGGTGTTGGTACTACCTTTATTTTTACTATCAATACCAAACCCGGTAGAATCGATAATAAAATAATTCCTGAGTCGGTACAGAAGAGTAAAATCCCAGCCTGTGATGTACGTATATTGTTAGTAGAAGACAACGTGGTTAACCAAAAGGTGGCTTTTGCAGTACTTAACAGGCTTGAATATGCTGTTAAGATCGTTGCGAATGGCAAAGAGGCCATAGATGAGGTTCATGCTCATCATTACGATATTGTTTTAATGGACTGCCAAATGCCGGTGCTGGATGGTTATGAAGCAACACGCAGATTGCGTCTTGAGAAGTGTTTTAAAAATCTACCTATTATTGCCATGACAGCCAGCGCTACATTGGATGAGCATCAGAAATGCAAGGATGTGGGAATGAATGACTTTTTATCTAAACCCATTGATATTAATTCGGTAAAAACAGTACTAGCTAAGTGGCATTAGCGTTATTTTTTATTGTCTCAATTTGCTAGTTAGTGTCCATCCATAAACTGCTGTCATTCCCGCGTAGGAGGGTGTCGCAAAAGGGTCCAAATTTAAATTTTGCACCTCTACAACCCGCATGAAACGGGAGGTGCGTTTTACGGGAAGCCCC
>JAZFYA010000114.1:0-3922 GCA_036443315.1 Pseudomonadales bacterium | reverse complement strand
GGGGCTTCCCGTAAAACGCACCTCCCGTTTCATGCGGGTTGTAGAGGTGCAAAATTTAAATTTGGACCCTTTTGCGACACCCTCCTACGCGGGAATGACAGCAGTTTATGGATGGACACTAGCTAGTAGTCTTCACAGGCTTTCACTGCAAGGGCGTTCTGAAGCGTGAATAGCAGCTACTTTGACCGGAAGACCGTTTTAGGCGCGCTGGATGGCGCAGCTAGGAACAAGTTTCAGGTCAGTGGGAGTCGATTAGCTGTGAAAAATATAGACTAATTATCCTAGAAAAATCAGTTGAATCTAGGGCCTGCCCCGTGAGTACAACGAGTGCTTTGGGTATCAACTGATTTTTCTAGGATTATCTAACCTGAACAGCCGTGTTGCATTATCGGTAGTCGCATGAGCGATAGCTTCGACAGTGTACTCACTGTGTTTGGCAATTTCAGTGAGTACATAGGGAAGGGTGCAGGGCTCATTTCGACGAGTGGATTTTAGTTTGGGTTTAGGCTTAACTTTTGGCGTTAGATAAGGGGCGTCGGTTTCAATCAATAATCTGTTTAAGGGAATGTCACCGACAAATTCATGCAGGTGAGCGCCCCGGCGTTCGTCACATATCCACCCCGTAATGCCAATATATAAATCTAGGTCTAGATAGTGAAAGGCCTCATGTTTCTCTCCGGTGAAGCAGTGGACAACCGCATTGAGAAATTGATCGCGATAGCTGGTCAGCACTTCCCGCTGGGTGTTATGGGCGTCCCGCTCGTGCAGAAACAAGGGAAGCTGTAGCTCTATGGCCAGTTCAATTTGTTGTTCAAAAGCTCTAAGTTGCTCCTTTTTACTGGAAAACATCCGATTAAAATCGAGCCCACACTCACCGATGGCCTTGACTTGAGTGGAGGCAGCTATTTTTTTGAGTTTCGCAGAGCTATCGTGCTGAAAATCTTTTGCATGATGGGGATGAATACCGGCTGTACTGTTAAGGATAGTGGGGTATTCTGTCGCCAACTGCGCAGCATGCTGGCTCTCCACAATATTGGTGCCGGTAACAAGTATCCTGCTAACACCAACGGATGCTGCACGTTTGATCACTGCCTCATAGTCATTGCTAAAGGATGAGTGGGTCAGATTGGTACCGATATCTATAATCGGGCTTGGTGAATGTGGCAAGTCGCCAGGCAGAGTCATTGCCATTACTTGTCTTCCTGTTAGGTTTTTTTAACTATGGATGATATTCGTGCAAGGGTCGTGAATACTGGGTTTCAAGCTGACGTAGCCTATTGTGTGTTGCCTATTTAATCCAATGTCAGCAGGCAGATAGCAGGTGTTTTAGAATTTGAACTACACTGACAGGATAGTTCAAATGATGTATTTAGAGATGATTTATGGCAAGTATTCTCGATAGTGTTGATCAAAGAACCAAACTGGTGGGCCAGAATCGCCTGGAGATGTTGACATTTAAATTGCGAGGCTCCCAGGTTTTTGCCATCAACGTATTTAAGGTTCAGGAGGTGCAACAGTTACCGAATTTAAATTTGTTACCCAAAAGTGATCCCGTAGTTGTAGGTGTTACCACGGTCCGTGGAAAAACTATTCCGGTGATTGATCTGAGTATGGCCATAGGTCGATCCCCTATTGCACGGGACGAAAATTCCAATATTATTGTTACTGAGTACAATCAATCAGTACAGGCGTTTTTGGTGGGTAGCGTTGACCGGATTGTGAACTTGAAGTGGGATGAGATTATGCCACCACCAGCAGCAGTTGGCAGAAATCATTATTTAACCGCCATAACAAAATTGGCTGATAGTATAGTTGAAATTATTGATGTTGAAAAAGTGTTGGCGCAGATCGTTGCATTTAATACCGAGGTTTCGCCAGAGATGCTCGATAAAGATTTATACGCCTATGCTCAAAATCTTGAAGTGTTATTAGTTGATGACTCTAGCATTGCGATTGACCAGGCTAGCGCAACATTGCAGCAATTGGGTGTGAAGCTAATCATCGAAACTGATGGACTAAAAGCATTAACCCTATTGCAACGTTGGCGCGATGAGGGCATCAATGTGCCGGAAAAATTGTTAATGGTTATCACCGATGCCGAGATGCCAGCAATGGATGGTTACCGGTTAACGACAGAAATTCGCAGTGACCCTGCGCTAAAAGATCTTTTCATCGTGTTGCACACATCCTTAAGTGGTAGCTTTAATAAAGCCATGGTTCAGCAGGTAGGTTGTGATGATTTTCTTTCCAAATTTCAACCGGATACATTGGCTAAAGTTGTACAGGAAAAAATTCGCCAGCACATGGCAAATGTTAACGATTGAGATAATAAACAAATTTAAGTCCCACTATGCCTTCACTCGTCGTTACTCAGCTACATATCTATCCCTTGAAATCCGCCAAAGGTTTAGCTCTGGAAACCATGCGGTTGGACGTTATGGGGCCGCAGTTTGATCGTCGCTGGATGGTTGTTGATAACAACAGAAAGTTTATCACTCAGCGACAATTTCTCCGAATGTGCCTGATTTCAGATAGGTTTGGGAGATCCCGTTGAGCTATTGGCTTAATTACTTACCTATAAACAATTCTGTTTGACTGATCAAAGGTGAGTTCAGCCCTAAACGGTGGCCGTAAATAACAGAGAATGCCAAAACGTTCTGCACGTAGTTGCGTGTTTCCTGGAAGGGTAGCGTTTCAATCCAGATGTCATAGGGTAGTGTTGTTTGCTGTTGCTTTAACCACTTCTTGAGGCGGTAGGGGCCGGCATTGTAGGCCGCTGTTGCAAGAATATGGTTACCTTCAAAGTCGTCTAGCAGTTGTTTTAAATAATGGCTACCCAGAACAATATTTTTATCAGCTTGCAATAAATCTCGAGAGCGGTATTTGATCCCCATTTTCCGGGCAACCTGTTTGGCTGTTCGAGGTTTTAATTGTAGTAAGCCTCTTGCGCCTGCTGCTGACTGGGCATCCTGAGCGAAGGCGCTTTCCTGACGAGCGATGGCATACAGCCATTCCAGGCGAATAGTTGTGGACTTGGCAGAGTCCGTCATATTGGTCTGGAAGGCTAGGGGAAAGCGAATTGATAGATCGTTCCATTGCTGGGCTTTAATTGTTGTGTGTATAGCCTGTTGGTGCCAACCCCAATGATGAGCCAGGTTGGTTGCTGCGATAAGCTGTTGTTGGTCAAAGCGATTTATCGCGGCAAGCCATTCTCTTCGCGCCGGAGCAAACTCTCCTAGTGTTAAAAATGCATGGGCACGCTGGATATCGGGTTCAGCTGCAATGTGTTGTTCGAGTTGTGTCGAGGCTAAGTCACTGTGATTAAAGTCGTAGTCTTTGTTAAGAGCATCGGCAGCCAGGAACCCGTAATAGTGTCGTTCTGAGGCAAGCTGTTCCAGCATGGCCAATGCTTGTTTGTCGTTAGACTGCTTGTCGTGAGATTGTTGGTGGGTCCGGGCTAGCCAATATTGCCAGCGAGGTTGCTGCTGGAGTTTATCAGGTAAAATGGAAATCCAGTGTTGTGCCTGATTCCAATGCTGTTTTTTTATGGCAAGGCGGATTCTCCACTCTAAGAGGTAACTATCTTCACTATTGGGGTCGTGAACAATTAGCCAATCCAGCGCGTTGTCGTTACCTGAGGCAATAATCTGGCGGGCAATTTTATTGCGGATATCACTGTATTGATGATTGGAAAATACAATAAAGCCGCGGTAGTCTACCCATAGTCTCGTTGCCAGTTCCGCGTCTTTTGCTGCTAAACGCTTAAGACCATGGCTGATTATATCTATGCTGTACGGGTCATTACTAGTAAAGTCACTGTGGTTAGACAGTCGTTGTGGTTTACGATGAACATTGATTAATCGTCGAGTGTAAGGTTTTAATTCCGCTGAAGCTCTCTTTGAAAGATAGCGGGCGAGCAGGC
>JAZFYA010000113.1:0-4188 GCA_036443315.1 Pseudomonadales bacterium | reverse complement strand
AGCGAGTTGCGCAGCCGTCGGGCAGGTTGGCAAGCGGGCGTTCGGGCATAACAGGCAACGCGCCACTGGACCGGGGACTCAATCTAAAACGCTATAGATATATTAAGGAGAAGTTTGTTGCCCCCGAGTAATAATCTTTTTGAAGTTTTTCGCCAGTACTTTCCTCCCCAGCGAAATAAAACTTTTTTAATTGACGGTAGTGGCCATACCATTAGTTATGCTGAGATGGAGGCGCGCTCTGCCCAAATAGCCCATTATTTTTTATCATTGGGTCTAACAAAAGGCGATCGGGTAGCCGTACAGGTAGGTAAATCAGCTAGCGCCTTACTGGTTTATCTGGCGGCGGTGCGTGCTGGCTTAATTTATCTGCCGTTAAATACTGCTTATCGCGAATCCGAACTCAGGTATTTCTTTGCTGACGCTCAGCCTTCGCTGGTTATATGTGATCCTGAGGATCAACACCCTATCCACAACCTGCTTAACACTGAGTCGGTGCTCTTGGACGTGCTTACCGCTACAGGTAGTGGTTCCCTGATCGATAAAGTGGCTGCCTTTGCCACTGAATTTGACAGTGTTAATGTTGATCCAGATGATCTGGCGGCAATTCTTTATACCTCCGGTACCACCGGACAGCCGAAGGGTGCAATGTTGAGTCATGGCAATTTAACGTCCAATGCGCTGATGCTTAAGGACTATTGGGGTTGGAATGAAACGGATGTGTTACTACACGTATTGCCCATTTTCCATGTGCATGGTTTATTCGTTGCTTGTCACTGCGTGTTAGCTGCCGGTGCGGCGATGATTTTTCTTCCCGGCTTTAATGTTGATGAAGTCAAAGCACAACTCCCCAATGCAACGGTAATGATGGGCGTGCCAACCTATTACACACGTTTGTTGGCGCAAGCCGATATTGCGGTGGATGATTGTCGCAGCATGCGCTTATTTATTTCAGGGTCCGCCCCACTGCTGGAAACAACCCACCGGCAGTTTGAACAGCGCACGGGCCACAGGATTTTAGAGCGCTATGGTATGTCAGAAACCAGTATGCTGGTGTCTAATCCGCTTAATGGCGATCGTCGTGTTGGCACTGTGGGTCTTCCCTTGCCGGGGGTTGAAGTGAGAATCGTCGATGCTGATAATGTCCCCGTCGCTGTTGATGTAGTGGGATCCATTCAGGTGAAGGGACCCAATGTTTTTCAAGGTTATTGGCAAATGCCGGAAAAAACAGCCGCAGAATTTACTGCGGATGGTTTTTTTATTACCGGTGATCAAGGAACAGTCAGTGCAGAGGGTTATATCGCTATTGTTGGCCGCAGCAACGATATGATTATTACCGGGGGCTATAATGTTTATCCTAAGGAAGTGGAATTAGTTATTGATGATATCGCCGGAATAAAAGAATCCGCAGTATTTGGGATTATCAATGCAGATTGGGGTGAGCTAGTAACGGCAGTCGTTGTTGGTGATGGTTCGAAAGAACTACTTTCTGAGTCGATTCTAGAGGCGACAAAGCAGCGCTTAGCTAATTATAAAGTTCCAAAAGTGATTTATTTTATCGATGAGTTGCCTCGCAATACGATGGGAAAAGTGCAAAAAAATAGCTTGCGAAAACGATTTTCGAGTTGACGGATAAGGTTGGCCTCTACCGCTACTACTTTATAACCTTCAGACAGATAGTATTCTGTATCAGCTCCGTCATACATTCCAATATCAAATATCAATTCCATAAGTCCCGCTTGGCTCATCTAAAGCGCGTGGGGTTCCAACCGAGTGAGGGGTTAGACTACCGAGGGTGGCGGCGCGATACTACCGTCGCAAGCCGTTAACAGCGCTGCCCTTAAGTCAGGGCCATTCGATAAAGAGCCCTTAAAGGCAAGACTTAGACAAATGTCCTAATAACCTGTCGCACTTGATTTAAATAACGATTGCCAAATAAATTTAAATGGTTGAGCAGGTGGTATAAATTATAAATGGACATCCGTTGTTGCCAGCCTTCTTCCATCGGCAAAAGTTCCTGGTAGGTTGAATAGAACGTATCTGGCAGGTGGCCAAATAAACGGGTCATGGCAATATCGGCTTCTCGCCAGCCGAAGTGGCAGGACGGATCAATCAGAACGGGTTGGCCAATAGCATCACAGTAAATATTCCCCGACCATAAGTCTCCGTGTATGAGTGAGGGGGCTTGCTCGGGTATTAGTGATGGCAGTTTATTGATTAGTCTATCGATAGCTTGTTGATCCTCTTTAGTCAACAACCCATTTGATATTGCCCGTTCTGTTTGGAAATGCAGTCGCTGATCGGCAAAAAACTGATAGCCATTGCTCGTGGCGGGATTGGGTTGTGGTGTTTCGCCGCAAAAATTATCGACAGTGAAACCAAAATAAGGTTGGGTTTGTCGATGTAGTTCAGCCATTCCTTGCGCTAGTGTTTGCCAATACTGTGCTGAAGGATATCCTTCCTCAATATACTCCAGCAACAGATAATCATTAGCTGCAGCAATGACTTTTGGAATTCTTAAGCGGGTGCTGTGCGTTAATGCCTCTAGCCCCGCAGCTTCCCGGTAGAAGAAATTGGCGGGTGGCTGTCGGTGGGTTTTTAAAAAGAATGCTTGTTTTGTTTTAGTGGGGCCTGTGACCGTAGTGAGTAGAAAAGATTGACAAATACAGCCGCCAGATACAGGCTGGTGGCTATCGAGAGTGCCCAGTTGCTGTTGATTGAATAAGGTGTTTAACTGAGAAAGCGTTGGCTTTGCTAAAGGCATTTTGTATCGTTGTTTCTTAGTTGGTCTTCACGGGTTAGATACTCCTAGAAAAACCAGGAAAGGATATGCCCTCAGCCGTAAAAAATAAACACATCATCGCTATTTCATCCCGCGCTCTGTTTAACCTTGATGCCAGCCATCAGGTTTATGAACAGGATGGTTTGGAGGCCTACGCCCATTATCAAATTGAGCACGAGGATGAAGTTCTTGAACCGGGTGAAGCCTTTCCAATGGTCCAAAAACTATTGCGAATTAATGAACGTCTGGGTGGGGAGCCACGAGTAGAGATTATTCTGCTCTCACGTAATAGCGCTGATACCGGGCTGCGAGTGTTCAATTCCATCCAGCACTACAACCTGGATATCTCACGGGCGGCTTTTAGTGGGGGCGACAGCCCTTATCGCTATGTTTCTGCCTTTGGCTGCCACTTATTTTTATCGACTGACGCTAGCGATGTCCGCCGGGCGTTGGACAATAAAGTAGCTGCAGCAACCTTATTGCCATCCGCTGCTAATGCAGATGATCACGATTCTCAACTGCGCTTCGCCTTTGATGGGGATGCAGTGTTGTTCTCGGATGAGTCTGAACAAATTTATAAAGACAAAGGTCTGGAAGCGTTTACTGAGAATGAAATCGCTGCCGCCAGGCGACCCATGAGTGGCGGCCCTTTTAAGGCGTTTCTAGCCGCACTACACGGATTACAACAGGAGTTCCCATCAGCGCAGTCACCTATTCGTACTGCCCTAGTTACCGCTCGTTCTGCTCCCGCTCATGAGCGGGTAATTCGCACCCTTAGGGCCTGGAACATCCGTATTGACGAATCACTATTTTTGGGTGGTTGGGATAAGGGGAGTTTTCTCAAGGCTTATGGTGCGGATGTTTTTTTTGATGACCAAAAGGGACATTGTGACTCCGCCAGTCAGCATGTTGCTACGGGTCATGTCCCGCATGGGGTGGCAAATAAATAACAAGATTGAGTAGGATTGGGTTGATCGAGCGGTGTAAATAATACCTCTTATATGGCTAGATAATTTCTAGATAACTGCGCTATCTCCTTAATTTTAAGTATTAAAATGCAGTATCACTTCACAAATCAGTCTATCCAACGACTGCTAAATATTTAATAACTGCTATGCTGAAATTCGGTTACTGACTAACTGTAATTTGCTCACTATAACCACTTAAACGTCATCTTTCTTTGATGCATTGGTTGTAACACTAGACGTATTAAGGTGTTGTTTTCGACATGATTCAAACGATTTTATTTGCTACTGACCTAGGTCTACATACCCCTTATCTTTTACATCACGTTAACTTGCTGGCAGAATTACATGATGCACATGTTATTGTCGTGCATGCCATTGAGCCTCCCGGATATCTTGGGGAGGCTGTTGTACAGAGCTATTTGTGTAGTGATACCCAGCGAG
>JAZFYA010000112.1:0-5963 GCA_036443315.1 Pseudomonadales bacterium | reverse complement strand
AATGTTTCAGTAGGGGGATACGTTCGTTCACGATACTCGGGTAGTCATTCCTCAACCGTCGAAAATAAGTGTTGGCTAGTTAATAGGTTGAAAAAGCTGAATGCGTCGATCTGGTCAGTGTGTTTTTTTATACGATGTTGAAGATTAGCTAATTTGTGATTAGTATTCATAGGGGCTGGTCTCTTGGTGATTGCTTTTGTTGTGGTAACAATAGCTTATCACTAAGCCAGCCTTTTTCCTCTATATTTTCAATGGCTTACGCTTAAGGAAGTGCCATTCCGGTTTAACCCCTTTGTAGCCCAGAGCCCTCCATCCAGATGTAGCATTATCCGCATGATGATCTAGAATCTGTTCCTCTGTAACCGAAGAACAAGATTCGGGTAGTCGGGCTTTTAACTTTATTGCTTTTTCTAGCACATATTCTTTTTTTCTAATTGTAATAACAAGTCCAGTGTCATCATTACGTGAACAATCGGTAAAACACCTTTTTTCATAGATGTCTTTGTCGTATATATCCAACGGGCACAACAGGTAACTACCGATATATGACTCGGTGAACGTAGCGTGTAACCTGCAATCAAGAAGATAAATATTCTCCTTATCGGTAAATGGCCTGCTTAAATTGAAACGTTTGCCCTCCACAAATTTGAATTCAGCCATTTGTGAACAGACTATTTTATCTCCCGAATCTTCATAAGCCTCATAATTAATAATAATTTCTTCTTGCTTCATGGTGATACTCCATTTTTTGCGCTTATCTTAGCACTGAGAATTTGTGGCAGAATGAACAGATAGTCGGCTAATCAATCGACGTTTAATCCAATCAGATTCGGTAGTAGTGGAAGGATTGTATTGTTACGATAATCATTGAGCATACGGTACTGCATTGGCCTTATGTAATTCCATCTGTGCGCCCATATCCGCTGCTGAACTGACAGGAAATTCTTTACCGAGGGTTTCGAGCAGAAACTGACTAGAGGATATTGATTTACCCTGTATTCCCTTGAGTGCATGAGATCCATGTTCATGGATAAAACTATCAGGATGTTGTCCCTGGTCACAGAATAAAAAATCCACGTTAAGTGCTGGAGAGAGATAGGGGAGTAGTGTTTGAAGGCTGCGCCAAGTAGCTTTGCTGCCTGAAGGGCCACCATCAAAACAATGTGCACAGATTCCTAGGCTATTGTTAGCAGTTGGTCTTCGTTAACAGTGTCATATTTGTGTTGAGGAGGAATCACGGCAAACTCGACTTAGTAAGATGGGATTATGTTACTAAGTAGTATGCGTGGCAGAAGAGGTTAATTAGGGGCGATGAAGCTAATTAAGAGAGAAGTTCTGTAGGTATTTACCGACAGTGTTGGCAATCACACTGGTTGGTTAGACTTGCGCCTTGAAGAATGTACCGGAAGATTGCTCTTCATACGTTGCGGCAAGCTCCAATGCTTCCTCATTGGGTATCTGGCGTATCAATTCTTCTGTTTCCGTGTCGGTCACTCTAATGACTAGCATTTTAGTGTTTTCCTCAACACTGAAGGACAAAGTACGGTGAATCGCATGTGAATGATCATTCAGCTTACTAACCACGGCTTCGAGTTGGGCAGGCTCTGCGGGGACTTGTTTTGTTGTTGGTGGAACCGAGCCGGTGGCCATAGTTTTCGTGACAGCTTTTACCGGCTTCTGGTCTATATCTTTTGCCAGAAGTGGATAATTAATATTTTCTATAATCATGATTTACCTACCCCTTTCTTCAAAGTGGACAGAGTCTACTAGCGTTTTAATTTGAACACATAATTTCTGGCTCAGTAATGAGTTGTTGCTGTTAAGTGCTTAATTTCCTTGTTGAAGCTATTGCAGCGGCGTAAAAGACCGTCAACACTATCCGTTGGCACTTCGCTTTTTTGAGCAATAAGATCACAGGCCAGGACCGATGAAGCGCGTATGGCAAGCTCATGATTTGAATTAGGTTCAATCGATGTTCTTGAATCAACCAGTCGTGAAATTGGATCTTGGTAAATGAGAATATCCATGGCTCGCAGTATGCGGGCTATGTTATCGTCGGCTTGTGGCGCCAATGATGAAGAAAGGGTATCGGATCCTAGCGTGCTGGCAATAACCGTCAGCAGCATAATTGCTTTGTTAAAATACTTGTCGCCACCATAAGACTTGGGAAGCATAGTCGAGACTTTTAGTGCATCATCCATCGTGTAGGGGATGCTGTTATTAATACGTTCCAATAAATAATCGGTTATTCCATCCAGATATCCATCACAAATTATTTCGGTAATGATCCGAACTCGTGAGTCGATATTAGGAATGTCGCCAAAGACTGACCGTACCCAAACATCATCAAGTGGTGCGTTCATCAGATTTAGTGGGTGGCTGTGTTGGAGCCATTCTCTCTTCAGAGCTTGGAGCATCCCCTTACTGCCATCTTCGCCATTGTGATGGTAGTGGGTAATCTTGCCCTCTGAATCATACGACCAAAATTGATAAGAAAGAGCGACAGATAGGATCCCGAACATGATAGCAGATCGTTTATCGAGATGATGACTGCCATAATTTACAAACTCTGCCCAAACTGATTTATTCGATTGTTTGTGAAGAAAATCACTGAATATACAAATTGCATCATGACTAATGTCGACCAGGCAGGGGTCAAAGTCTTTCTCGGCCTGTTCGATGATGAAACATTCAGTAGTCATAGTTTATCTCGGTAATTGGTATCTTATACCTATAAGACAATATCTAACTCTAAATCGAGGCTGATACCATTTTTCCTTTTACCGCCAGTGGCCGATTGGCCGATTAAAAAAACCCAGCTAAAGCTGGGTATAAAGGTGATTCTCTGTCAGACCAATTAATTTTCCGCATAAACAAAACAATTCTGAACCCTACTTTCTTAGGTTTTTTGGGATAGAAGTTCCAATTATTTCCCATTGTGGCCATATTCATCAGCAATTTTTAAGACGTACTGTCCCAAGTTCCTATAATTTGCTGCAGTTCCAGAAAATTGGAGTGATCTAGCCATTTTGAGTTTGATAACCTCATTTTCGATATTTACCATAAATTCAGTACCCGAAATTCTAATTCGGGTTTGAATACTGCTCATACAAACTCCTATTTCTTATAATTCTTTAATAAAACCAGCTCTCAGTGACACCGGTTTATCTGCCGACCGTTATTTTTCTAACACGCCCTATAATACCAATAGAGGCAATGCATGAGATAAAGAGCCATGCTGAACTCGGTAGTGGAGTTTGAAGTGAGCCTGTTACATAGTTAGTGCCAAATGATGCGTCAGATATCACAAAGTCGAAGCCCGTTACAGCGCCAATGGAAACAAAGTAGTCTCCAAAGAAATCGTAGCCGTAATAGTCAATGGCATATAAGTCTCCATCGAGGACTGTAAGCAACGGGTATCCATTGCCATAATCTTCATCGAGTGTTTTAGTGTATATCACGCCATTTAACGTGATAGTGATGTCAAATTCGGGCTGGCTGTCTAGGGTTACGAAAGAGAAGTTGGTACCTGAAACTAACACATCATCATAGGTTAGAGTTACGGTAAATTGATCCCCGACTGACACCCACGGCTCGTAAGTAGGGTCTACAATGTTAATCGAACCCATAAGGTTTTGAGTAACAATGTTAGAGGTTGCAATGGGGCTGCACAATGAAAGGCATGCCATTAATAGTGGTGAGATCACTGTCAAGATATTCGATTTTTCCATACGTTTAGTTTCCAGTTAGTTTCGGTATTGACGTTTTTAAACTTTCATCATGCCCTTTATAAAAATCAGGCTCGTTGTTGATAGCTTCATTGAAGCTATATATCCAGTGTTGATGTGTATTACAGCCAAAAGTTGAGTCAGCCAACTCACAGGCCGATTTTACAAATCGTTCCGGTAACTCTTCAAAGAGCGTACCCGCCAGCAGTCCTTTTGTAAATTCACTAGCGCACGCAGAAATACTAACGGTTCCCCAGACACAGGGTTTATGTCCCGGATCAATAGCACATCGGATCAGCGTGTTTTTTGCAGGCAGCACCGCATAAATATAAGAAGGGTCTTGTTGCTTGAGATCAAGATAGATGGGATCATCACCGCTAGCTTTACCGACGTTTTCAGGGGTTAGTACAATCGCTTTTGCGGAGTTATGTACAGCGACCAGCTTAAGGTCATCAACGGTTTTCAGGTGGATGCTTTTCCGCTTCAGACTGCCACGAATAAAAAAATAGCGAATAAATAAGCTGTATAGGAATTATCAGCCACGACTTCAAACTGGCAGATAGATTGATTAGTACCACTAATATATTGAGGTAACCTGATCGCCACGCTGTATACTTTACTTGTCATTGCTTCACTATTATAAATGTTTTCAATTGATACAAGCTGGAACACTATTTTTGGGCTGTTAGGCCGAAATTATGTTATCTAACGCAACCACTTCACTCGGTTGAGCGTCAATTCGTGTACCGTCTACAAATTGTAAAACAAGCGTTGTTCATATCTCTTGTCTCTTTTGTCAGAATATAGGCTCAGTGTAAGCCCGTCTGTCTGTGATAGAAGAGGGAATTGTTATTTAGTGGTATTTTTATGGCTAACCCTTGCGCTTTTAATCCTGGGGAACCGAGTTCAGTCCTGGTGCGATGCGAAACTCATTTTTTGTATGTACACCACACTGATTACACAGGCCAATCATATGAGAGTGCCAAGCAAAGCTAAGGCAATCAAGCTGGACAATCCAGCACAGGTAAAGTCTAACCAACAGCCTGTAACTGAACTACACGCGTTAGGAGGTAACGAATAGCGTGAAGCTGTAGAAAGGGCAGTCGATCAGCCGCAATGCGAAAGCGTGAAGGTGTTGAGTCCCGAAATTCTCCTTATTGCATCTGACCAAAGTTTTCATATGTTGGAAGTCAGAATCACTATGAGCGAAAGGGTGAGTTCACAGTGAAGATGCCGGGATCTAAGTCCGTAGCGGGTCGATGAATTGATTGTATTGGAACTTGGGAGAGCCTTACAATTTCTGAATGTTGTTCTTGGAGCTGAAGAGGTTAGAGAGCGATTTTGTAAGGCAGTCGGACTAGTTGATAGTAGAGGCGTAAATGGGGTAATGCCCATTGAGGCAAAAGGAATGCCACTCGAAGCGACTAGCAATTTAATGTAAGAAGACAGGTTTAACAATGCCAGGCACAGAACTGAATAAAACATTGGAGAAGCTATCTTCTATAACATTTTGTGCGCAAAGCAACCCTGCATTCGAGTTTATGAGTCTTGCTCATCACCTGAATGTAGGGTTTCTCAAAGACTGCTACTACCACCTTGATAGAAACAAGGCAGTAGGAGTTGATAGCATGAGTTGGGCAGAATATGGAGAAGGGTTGGATGAAAAGCTAGACACGTTGGTGTCGAAACTAAAAAGGAAAGCTTACAAACCACTACCCTCAAAACGCGTGTATATTCCAAAGGGAAACGGAGACGTTAGACCATTAGGTATATCAGCCATTGAAACCAAGATCGTTGAAAGTGGTGTAGCGCGGATTTTGAGTAGTATTTATGAGGTGGACTTCTTTGAATTTTCCTACGGTTTTAGGCCGAATAAAAATGCGCATCAAGCATTAAAGGTCATAGGTGATAGTATGTACAAAAGCCCAGTAAATCATGTGGTCGAAGCGGACATCAAAGGCTTCTTTGACAACGTAGAACATGATTTACTGTTAGATTTTATGCAGATTAGAATAAAAGACAGTAGTCTACTCTTTTTAATCGAGCGATTTCTAAAAGCGGGCTATGTTGATGGCGAACACCTAGTTAAAACTGAAAAGGGAACACCTCAAGGAGGAATATGTAAAGCTTTACATATTCCTCCTTATGAATAGTAAATTATTATGTAAAGTAAACACTGGGAGCCCCCGCCTGATGCGGACATTATCTGGTTGACTTTACATAATACTCTAAAAT
>JAZFYA010000111.1:0-10321 GCA_036443315.1 Pseudomonadales bacterium | reverse complement strand
GAGCTCTCGGGCTTCCGGCAGGGAAAGTATTGCAAGTCGTTTAGCTTGGGATTTCATTATTCCTCCATCAAAAGGATGGAGAATACAACACAAAATCTGTCTAAATATAACCCAATAACGGGATATTGAGCGCTTGGTCAAATATCATCCTTACTCTGTAGCCCACGCCAGCTCTGGGTTATAGCGGCACATGTGACATTTGGCGGCTTTACGGGCAGAACCCCTATGCAAATTCCAAAAAAATCGATAAGTTTGGACGAGGCACAATTACTGCTCGATCTTCATCCCTGAAGCAGCTTGAATCTGGAAACGTTCTCAGCAATAGGTCACGATAAAGTCCTGCCTCGTAGTCACTTAATCCAGTCAACAACACAGTATGCACCAAGGTGTTGTCAACATCTAAGACCAGTAGCTTTCGATGGGAAGACATAGAATGTCTCTTATCAGAAACAGAAAACCAGTGTACACCCTTGATGCGCGTGTGACGGTTTATGCATGAAAAACTTAATTAGTACGAGGTAGTCAAGTACTTTAAATGTGAGCCAAATAGGAAACGGACGCGTGATTTACCAATTTACGTGGAAAGTGCGTAATTTACGTGGAGAAACAGCACCAATTAGTGTGGGCGTCCACACACTTCCAGCTTTTCGCGGCATCTTTTACGGATTATTAATTTAACATAATATACATTATGCGAAATTACTATTGCAATGTATATTGAGATTTAGCGCTGAATCTGGACGTCCAACTAAAGTACTTAAATAGACGACCAGAGAACTTGTTCCCTACTGGCAGCAATTGTGTAGCTGTGACAGTATCTGAAACGACCAATCCATATCTTTATCTAGTTTGATTTGAGCCTAACGAGGATTTATCGTGCGAATGGCACTTGCTTCAGACCTTCACTTTGAATTCCATCGGGATGAAGCCGAATGGATGCCGCCATTAGCAGAAGGTTGTGATGTACTGGTGATGGTGATATAGGTGTTGGGCAAGGCGCACTAGATGCAGTAGGTAGAATTAGCGAAGCACTGCCCAATACCCAAATTGTGTGGGTAGCCGGCAACCATGAGTTCTTGCAGTCGATTGACAAGCAAATTGCCAAGTATCGTGCTGCCTGCGAGAACAATGACCGCATTCATTCTCAAGAAGTTGAAAACGAAGGTTACCATTTGTATTTAGAAAATAGAGAGAGAGTAGATAGAGTAATCGAAGAGACAAGAGAGTTTAATGCTCAGTGGTACTGGCAAATTAACTAATAGGCATCGTAAGGCCTAATAATATCGCCTTCTATGAAGCTGTTACATTATTTCCAATAAACCTAGAGGGTCATGTCTCACATTACACATGTTAGAATCTAAGAGGTTTAAACGTGCATGTTCGATGTGAGACCTGATCCCCGCACAGTTTACACACATCTAGTCGCTTTATCGTCAAATGACAAACACTAGAAATTGGACTCGATAGATATGAACAAAACACAATGGCAGATACAACCCAATAAGAGCATGGCGCTAATGCTAGCTAAGAAACAGCTAGTAGACCTAGTGTATGACGCTGTAAATCTTGAAGGTATAAACTTCACAATCCCAGAAGTTCAAACTCTTCTAGACGGCATCAGCCTAGGTGGTAGAAAGCTAACCGATCAGAATATTACAATAAATCAGAGCAAAGCTTGGAAGAAATTATTTGAATGGATTAGTCATGATGATTTTAAGTTAACCAAAGAGAGAGTTTGCAAACTACACTCTATAGCAGGGAACGAAGAAGCGCTAACTTGGGGAGATTTCAGAAACGGTGGAGTCCTTATATCTGGCACAGACTACACACCGCCTAAACACGATCAGTTAGACGATATATTTCAGGCAATGGTCGTGGATATATGCAAGTATGACGACGTCTATGATCAGGCAATACACATCTTTCTCACTATGGCTCGCTCTCAATTCTTCTTTGATGTAAATAAACGAATGGGAAGGTTCATGATGAATGGTCATTTACTTGCAAAAGGTTATCCCGCGATAAACATTCAAGCTAAACGCCAACTTGAATTTAATGAAAAAATGATTCGATTTTACGAGTCTGGAGACCAAAAAGAGATGAATCTATTCATTCGTTCATGTCTTGATAAGCGTGTAATAGGAATAATGGAGGAAGCAAGTGGAAAAAAGATCTGACCATACTCCCTATTAGTTTTCGTACAATGAGAGGTGGATTTCAAGGACATTTTGAATCACCTCTAAAAGGATCAAGGGAGTATGGAATGTGGGCACGAAGATCTAAGAACGCATATGAAAATACTCGAAAGCTTATCGAAATCGAATTTTACTTAGCCATAATAAAATGATATTAAAAAAGGATTCTTCACTAGAGCGTCCCTCCGGCTGTGTTCGCTACAAGGGTCGCTTAACATAGAGAAATCTCACTATCTCGATCATTACCTAAATCACTCAATATTAGAGGATACAGCTCTCTCACAATATATCGTTTCAAACACCGGTTGTTTATGGTCACTGTTGGTCGTGACTTTTTATTTCTTCCGGCACTTTACCCTGACTCCTGCTTCCTTCATCAGCTTTAGGGGGCAAATATAATCCGTAATAATATTATTTTAACGGATTAGTCACTGGCTTTGGCGATGTCTTTACCGCTTCCAGTAGTTCCTGATGATAATAGTCGATAGCCCGGCCATCATTACGTCGTTGATAACCATAATAACCACTGCGAGTAACGCTCATAAACGAATTTAATATGGTCTCTAATAATAATACCTAAAAGGTTGTGTAATTATAGTCTTCATATATAATACCTTATAAATTTTTGTGAGGAGACTTAAATGGGGAACCCCTTTGTGTTTGAAGAGTTTGCGATTGGCAACCATTTTTGTGGACGCCGTGAAGAGATTGTGCGTATCACCCGATTAGCACAGGATGGCAAGAATATCCTCTTATATGCTAAAAGGCGTTACGGGAAATCGTCTCTTATTAAACAAGTGTACAAGACAACACTGAAAGACAAAAAAAGCTTCATGACCGTTTATGTGGACTTGTTTGAGGTGATTGATGAAATGGACTTTGCCAAGCTGTTTTACCAAGCGACAGCAGACGCGATGCCGTTTACTACAGCTCAAGCCTTAAAAAAATTGCTACGGTACTTCAGCAAAGTACGCTTTTCAGCGGGTATTGATGGCTCTGGCTCAATCACTTATTTGCCCACATTGGCTGCACGCGATTTTGAGGAATTAATAAAAGACGCTTTTGATGGTATTAGCCGTTATGCGCAAGAAGAAAAAGTGACGGTGGTGATTGCACTGGATGAGTTCCAGCAAATTGCTGAAGTGAAAGCGAAAAAAATTGACGCAATTTTGCGCAAATACATGCAAAGCCAGAAAAACGTGAGTTACATTTTTAGTGGGTCTAAAAAACATTTGTTGACAAATTTATTCAATCATCAAAACAAACCGCTTTACAACATGGCAACAGGCATTGAATTAAAGGGGATTGACGTAAAGACTTTTTATAGCTTTGTCAATAAGGGGTTAAATAAGCGCTTAACCCCCGTTGCATTTGATTATTTGTATGAGCTGTCTGACGGTGAAAGTAAATTGATTCAGCAGGCATGCTACCATTTGTATTATTTGGATGATGAGTTACTTACAGAGCATGAAGTGGACCAAGTGATTACCCGCATTGTCAAAGAAGCCGATGGAGAGTGCCGGATTATCTATAGTCGCTTAACCTCACCCCAAAAAACAGCCATGAAAGCAGTGTCCCAGTTTGCCGGTAAAAACCTCTTTTCACAGAGCAATTTAAACCTCTTAGGAACCAGCAAGCAGTCACTACTTACCGCACTGAAAGCCTTGATACGTGACGAGTTAGTGGATAAAGATAACATGACCTATTTTATTACTGATCGTAAATTAGAGTTGTGGTTCAGACAAGCCATGCGTGCAATGAATTGACACATCAATGTTGCGTTGCACATAATGAATGATCTGCAAGTGCCTCAATCACTGGGCCCCCTACCACCTAATTTGTCGTGTGCTTGTCACCGGCCCAGTGTCTTTTGTTTTTGAAAGGGTGTTTTAGTGGAGTAATACGGGGGTTTAATCCACAGTACGAGATTTTCTACTTTCTGCATATTTCTTGTTTTCGGCTACCCATACCTACTTGGATATTCACGGTTTGTTATCCTACTGTGATTCGGCGGTAAAAACCGCTGTATCCGGGTGGAAGGTGTACCAGGCAAACCAGAAGGCGGTGAGTGAAGGGATTAACTGGTTATTAGTATCTAATACCCGGGCACTTCGGTCAGCTGGATTGTAGTGAATTTGAATTGCAGAATTGCCAACAGTATCCAGCAAAGGCTGTTGGATATTCTTGAGTTCAATAAAAGGATAAGCCTTATGCACACCATTAATACTAATCCCGACAATGATTTCCTTGGGGTGGTAGCGCTTATCCTGGTGACTAATGGGGAAGTAAAGTCGCTCACTGCTGCTATAGCCCCAGTAGGGTGTGATTTTATAACTGCGTCGGTGACCGGTATCGAATGAGAGCAATAACGTATTCGGATGACGTTGGCGCCAGTCTCCCCAGCTGGTATGCTCCAGTGGCAACATGTTTAGACGCTGCCCTTTCATTTTTCCACTAATGGCGGTTTGTAATATCTGTGACCAGAGTGATTCGGTACTTCGGTCATACATCAATACATCGCTGTTATACAACAAGCCGGAGACTCCAAATTCTAAACTGTGCCCATTAACTTTTGCATCAAAGGCCATTCCGGTACCACATAAAGGGCAGTAACTGATTAAAACCGGATAACCATTAAAAAGATCGTTGACTAATTCGTGGTGATCTAAAATACGCACAGGGTAGGCTTTGCTGACGCCCTGGTAAGTTAGCCCGAGTATCCGGTCATTATCCTTTAGCAAACGGTTTTTAAGCGCTTTGATAAAGGATGGATTATCCAGGGAGGGGATACCATCACGGGGTGGGCCTCCATGCCGTATTTGTTCAGCTGGAATCAGTGGATCACGGATCTGAAAATCATTTGTATTGCCTGCTGCGAGCGCTGAAATTGACATTATGCACAAACTTACACAGGTCAGGAATCTAGCGATGATAAGGCTGTGCGATTGAAACTGCAGATTGGCCATATACCTAGCCTCCTGTAAGCTCTGATCAGTGTTTGACCTTATAAGAGGTAGAAAGTTTTAAACATGACCGACATAGTTCCGCCAGGGTAAGTCGAATCGTTGCTGGTGTTTTAACACAAACATTTTGTAAAAGCGGGAACCGTTCATTCCCAGCATTCACATACCAGTCACAATCATCTGGATCATTCGCCATTCATTACGTTTATTGTGTAGCGATCGCTTAAGGTCTCTTAGGGTGATGCTCAATCTGTGGGGGTAAAATCAAACAGGTTGCCCGTAACTCCGCATGCTACCTGTGCAATGTGATGTGGCTACTGTTTCCTGCAATATGCCTCATTGACTTTGCTGAAGCCTTAACTCATCTGAGATCTAAAATATCTCAGATGAGTTAAGCGTTTATTTGCTATATTATAAAACAAGTCAAGGGGTTAAACACTCGATAACCCTGTCTATTTCAGATTGAGAAGTGTAAATATGCGGCGACAACCGCAGCCCACTTGTCCGAGAATCAAAACGAACGTTGGCTTTATGCAAACGATTTTCTACTGCACTTTGCTGTTGACCAAAGTTAACAACCAGCGTCCCTCCTCGCTGTGCCCAGTCGATGGGTGACCGTATACAGGCTGGATCGAGTTGCTCAATAATGTTCTGGATAAGAGCTAAATTGTGTTGACGAATGGTGTTGATACCGATGCCATGTAGGGTTTCAATACTATTAGCGGCCAGGGCAAAAGGTAATACCGAAGGAGTCCCTCCCCAGAATCTCTTCACGCCCTCGGCGTAGCGAAAATCGTTGATATCAAACCCAAAGGAATCGTCGTGAGAGAACCAGCCAACATCGACAGGTTCACAATGAGTGACGATATTCGCATGAGCCCAGAGAAACCCTGCGCCGGGACCACCGCACAACCATTTCACACAGGAGCCCAATACAAAATCCCCTTGCCATTCCTGTAAATCAATAGGAACAACGCCAACCGATTGTGCAATGTCAACAATGGAAATAATATCTCGCCGCCGCGCCAGTGCCGTAATGTCAGAAACCGGCATTAGCGCGCTGGTATTGGAATGTACATGAGTGACCAGTACAACAGCAATATCTTCCGTTAAATATTCCTGCCATGTACGGATATCTTTTGGGTCGCGATTTGCGGGAATCATGCGTGTGCTGTAACCAAGTTTGGTTGCACGATCTAAAACAAAGCCCATAGAGAGAAAATCATCCGCGTGCAGCAAAAGCGTGTGTTTAGTCCGGCGCAACGGTAGCGAATGGATAACTTTAGTCAGGGCGCCAGACAAATTTACTTGTGGACAAAAGTCCTCGCTGCAACCATTCAATAAGACTGCTAGTTGCTGGCGAAAATTATCGACTTGTTGTAACCAGTTTGGCCAAACTTCCGCAGCACCGTGTTCCCAATATTCAAAAAAACGTTCATTGAGTTGCTGCCGCGCATTTTTCAGCGGGCGACCGATGGAATGATTTAATAGGTATATTCCCTTGTGCGCAATGAATAACTCTTCAAACATCTCTAGCGACCTATTTCAAGCTATCACGCAGATGTTGGAAATCTGCATAGCGGCTGGGGATATCATCACGGTTAGCGGCGAGTCGTAAATCGCGTAACTTTTCCAATGAACTTAATAATACCGGTAAAGGTGGACCGCTGGCAGTGATATGTTTTTTTCGGTGTTCTGATAAGCTTGACGAGGGTTGTTCAATAAACTTAGCCACCAACTGATCATGGTGCTGAGCAGCGGTCTGACCATGGGTTGTGCAAACCTTCAAAAACACACTGAGATTGCGCTGGTACCACTCCTCGTTAAGGTGCTTCTTATCGGTAGCTAGAAAATTGTCCAACAGACTTTCTCTGCGCATTACATCCCGCAGTCGCGCCTGATCCGCCGGCATCATATACAGTAATTTATCTACTAATAATTGTGAGTAGGAAACATTGTTAGCGCTACACAGACCTAACAATATATCGATTTCGTTAATGCCAGCAAAATCACCAGCGTTAGCGCCACGGTACTCATGTAGGCCGACTCGATAAGGTTTGTAATAGGGGCGTACAGAATAAAAGAAGCGATCAGTATCAAGTTTGGCAAACAGCTCGGTATTAATTTTTATCACATCCTCTAGAGCAACCTTGGCATCAATTAATAAGTGATAGCTGACCGGATGGGAGATGCCCAGTGGCAAGATTCTTACCAGGGCATCAGCGGCTCTTTTATAAGCCAATATACCGCGAGTGTTGTATTCGAGAAACAGGGATTCATCATGGAGTGAGGTAAAACTTTTATAGTGACCAGCAATAGCTGCATTGTGTGTGCTCAGGTGGCTGGTGGCAAAACGGGGGGTTACACCCAGTGAGGAACCCAGGTGCATAGCTAGCCCAGAGGCCTCTAACAAAGGTGATGAGGTTTCACGAGAGGGCTCGGTAATTTCATGTCGACGACAGGCTGCCATATAGAGACCGACATTTCCCAGCAAGTTGAAGGCCTGATCAAAACCTTCATCCGTATTGCCCTCATGGAAAAGGTCAATGATAAAACTGCGACCTTCTTCTACCAACTGCTGTTTGAGGTTGTTGCCAGTATTCTCAACCCCGCAGCGATCTTGCTGGGCAAAATAAAGCTGCTCTAACTCGGTGTTCATGTCTACAAATGCAGTACGAATCCAGTGGTCGAATAATTCTACAAAGGTATTCACGGTATTTCTCCTCCGGAATTCTATAGTGGGCTTATCGATTCGGCCAATGTAGCTACCAACGAATAAAACTGTTTAACCAGCGACAAATAATACTGTTATGATCAATGTCGGATTCTCGCTTCTTCATTATCTCTTGCAGATGACGATAACCCAGGGAGTACACCAGATACTATCATACGAACTGCAAAATCATATCTTGTTGGAAGTGTCTCCATTTAACATTGATCGGGGGGCTCTGTTGATTAGGGGGCAGTTGGTTAGGCGCTTACGTTTTAATGACGGGGGCTGCTACGCTACTCCTTATTAGATCTTGCTGGGAGACCAGGATAATGACTAAACCAAGCTTCAAATTCATCGACGGGAAGCGGACCGGCAATAAAATAACCCTGCCCATAATCACAGCCTAGAGATATCAAGTGGTTCAGGGTTTCCTCATCCTCGATGCCTTCGGCCACCACTTTCAGATTAAAAACATGAGCGATTTCGATAATAATTTTGACGATATCCTGATCCTGTTGGTTGGATAGCATATTCATGACAAAGGCTTTATCGATTTTCAATTCGTGGGCGGGAATGTCTTTAAAGTACGACAGCGATGAGTAGCCGGTGCCAAAGTCGTCAATCGACAGCGTCACACCGCGTTCTCTTAAGTGTTCTAAGTTTTCTAAACCGGACTCCTTATCCTCAATAACGGCCGACTCGGTAATCTCCAGGGTTAGCTTGTCGATATCTCCCCCCCAGATGGCCAGTGCATCGCTCACCAGGCGAAGCAAGTCAGGTTCTGCTATTAGGCTAGCCTGGATATTGACAGCGACACCAATGCCCATCGTGGTTTGCCAGCGGTTGAGTTGCCGAATAGCCGTGTGAAGCACCCACTTGGTAAGCGTATAACTTTCTCCGTGCTGCTCCGCTAGATCGACGATTACTTCCGGTGAGACAAAACCCAATTCCGCTGATTTCCAGCGCAACAGCACCTCAGCTTTATCAACATGCCCGGTACGCAAATTAACTTTAGGTTGGTAATAGAGTTCGAAGCTATTACTTTGCAGCGCCTCTTTGAATTGTTGTTTTAGAATATGTTGATCCTGGGTAACCAGATTTTTTCCCTCAACGTGCCGGAGCTGGATATGTGGCAGGCCGCCTTTAGACTTGGTCAGGGACTGCTCAGCCAAAATCAGGTAGCCCTGCGCATCGAGTTTCCGGTCGATATCAATGGCAACCCCTAACTGGATATCCCCGTCGATAATGTCATCTCCGTAGGAAATTCCTCCCGACAATAAGCGCATTATCTTGTTCGTTGCCAGGGCCATGAACGCGGGATTAGCTAATGCTGGCAGAATAAAAACAAAGTGGTGACCTCCGATTCTAAAAACCGTCTGCGGCAATTTGCTAATCGACAACAAGCGTGAATATGACTCCTTGATTGCAACATCACCATGCTCAAAACTCATTGAGTGATTAATCGCCGACAAATTACTAAAGTTTATCAGTACTAAGCCGAGAGTCATTTCGCCATTTTTCTCACTCTCGATATGGCGGTTTAAGGCAAGAAAAAACTCGCGACGTTCAATAAGGGGAGTCCCAATCAACTGCTTCGTCCTCTAGAGTTTAATCGCGGTCATATCAATACCATAGGACTCCGGCTCAAGGCTGGTGACGATCTCCATCGGCTTGCCATCAACGGTTTGGGTCTCAGTCATCAAATCAATTAAGACGATATCCGATATAGGGACTTTATTTTGGTCTAACAAGATCATGACCTGGGGACGCAGGCGACGGGAGCGATACTCCGCGACCACGATGGCGACTTGCCCTGAGGAAAGCTCCACCAGGGTACCGGCGGGATAGATACCAATGGCCTGAATAAATTCCTCTACCAGTTCGGTTTGAAAATCTATCTCCCGCCATTCATAGAGCATTTTAATGGCCTGTGAAGGAGGTAGCGCTTTTGCATAGTGCCGGTGGCTGGTGATGGCGTCGTAACAGTCGACAATGGCTGCTATCCGAGCAAAAACTGGAATATCGTTACCGCTGAGGCCGTTGGGATAACCTCGTCCATCGAAGCGTTCGTGATGATAAGCCGCCATATCAAGCACATCCTGATTAATAACGCCGCTGTTTACCAGTGCTTCAACACCCTGTGGTACGTGTTGCTTTATTTGTTCGAATTCTTCAGTACTTAGTCGTCGGTTGCTGGTCATTATCTCCTTGTTGACTTGCAATTTTCCAACATCAAATAAGAGCCCGCCAATGGCTAGTGAGCGCAGATCTGATTTCGGTAGGCCTAGCTGTCTTCCCAGCGCCACCGACCAAATTGAGCAGCTCAATGAGTGATGGTAGCTGTAATCGTCCTCGGCTTTCATTCTGGCCAGCCATATACAGGCATCAGGGTTACGGCTAATGCTATTGATCATTGGCTCGACAGCTTGTTTGACTTTCACCATATCAAA
>JAZFYA010000110.1:0-2468 GCA_036443315.1 Pseudomonadales bacterium | reverse complement strand
ATCAGATTTGATGTAACGCCTATGTATAACGTGCCTTTGCGTTTGCTCGCCAGTATGTCAATATAAAAGTCCTTTTGCATTTTCGTGTCCTTCCATGGATCCCGCGGTCAAGCCGCGGGATGACGGGGTGGCTGCGGGATGACGGAGTGGTGGTTGGCATTTAACGCTTGTATTTGGGGCATATCACCGAACAGCAACAAACCGGGATTTTATTCAGCGCTCAGGACTATATTCAACGGGTCGATTACACCGGGAGAATAATCCGGCCCGATAAACGCGGCGCCATTCCGTTTCAGGCTCACTTTGTATTAGAAACTGAGAACACCTATTTTAGGCTCATCTTGTATTGGAAAAGACTTCAGCTTGACGCCCTTGTTATGCTCCTTTAAACTTCGTTATTACATATGTAATAACGCGAGATGACCTCATGCTAAAGGTAAAAGTAACCCCAATTGGTAATTCTATGGGTATTTTGCTCCCAAAAGAAGCCCTAGGAAGACTTAAAGCAGATCGCGGCGATACCTTATATCTGGTAGAAAGCCCAGATGGGTATACGCTAACTCCCTATCAACAAGACTTCGAGGAGCAAATGGCAGCTGCCAGCAGCCTAATGAAACGGTACAAAAATACCTTGCGAGAACTGGCTAAGTGACTGAACCTAAATGGATATTAGAAAATACTGTACTTGCTATACACTCCATGCAACTTGCTGAACACGGTGGCTCAGCTGGGATTAGGAATATTGACCTACTTGCCTCGGCTCTCGACCGCCCAAAAAATAAATACGCCTATGAGTCCACATGCTCTATTTTTAAAATTGCCGCAGCGTATGGATTTGGTATAGCGAAAAACCACCCCTTCATCGATGGTAATAAACGCACGGCGTTCCTTTGTAGTACATTATTCTTGGAACTAAACGGTTATCAATTCGCTGCTACCGAACCCGATGCAGTACTTACCTTTGAAAATTTAGCTTCCGGCAAAATTCTAGAAGAAGAACTTGCCGCATGGTTTGAACTCAATTCTGGTAAAGCATAACGCTCGCAGCTGCGGCAGCCGGGAGTTTTTAGGAGCGAAGCGACGTCCCGGCGGTCCGACAGACTGCGCTTGTTAAATGATTTAGTGGATATAAGCTCGATTTCTATACTAGGGCTTTTCTTGCTTCACAGATTAAATATAAAATTCAAGGGATCACTATGTTTGGCATTTAATCAATTCAAATATTACTATAAAGCAACACAATTCATTTAACTATTGAAATCAATGTGAACGGCTTATGTACCCCACCAACATTATTATCAAAATAAAAATTTACCTTCTTTCCTGAGGAAAGTGCGGTTAATAACATAGAATAAACAGCATTGGCATTAGCCGGCATTTGTCCAGTACTTGTCAGGCTCATGTCGTAATTATAGATAATGCCATCACTTGCTCTAGCATATATTTTACCGGCATCAAACCCAAGATAAACCATTTCGATGCTTACGCCACCAGTATAGGGATCACCATTATTGGTAAATATCATTGCCTGAACTTGGACGCTGAATGAAAGTACTAATAGAACGAATATTGTGAAATTTTTCTTCATGATTGTTTCTCCAATTTTTCTGAATATTGTTCTGGTCTAATGGAACCGGACACTTTAATGAGAGACAATAAATGTCAAACATTGAGGTGTCCGGTTCCATTAGACCAGAACACTTAAACACCTTACTAGGAAATGTTCACTTTTTGGAGGTTGAAGCCCCGTTGCGGTGTGCTTCGTAGTAGGTGCGTAAGATCGCATTAATCCGGCTCTGGTATCCCTTTCCCTGTGCTTTCATCCAATCCAGTATGTCGGCATCCAGACGCAGTGTTAATTGCTTTTTTCCCGGCGGCATAACCACACGTGCTCCTTCCCAAAAGGCGTCATCGAGTTCTGGAATATCGCTGTAATCAATATCCTCATCACGCATGGCGTCCAGTCGTTTAAAGTCTGTTTGACTGCGTTCTGTCAACTCACCCAAGGTGGTTTTTGTAATGCGTTTGCTCATTTTTCGCTGCCTTTCTAGCGCTAATCAAGCGCCTTGCGTCACCGCGCCATGTATAGATCACTGAGATGAACAACCCGTCAGTTTGACCAATGGCAATAAATCGATCTTCCCCGTGTTGATCTTGCTACTTTCTTGCGATGCCTGTCCTTTGTACTTCTCTCTTTGTACTTCTCTCTTTGTACTTTTCTTCCTGTCCTTTGTACTTCTCTTTCTGTTTTTCAAGTAAACATCAAAATGTCCACAAGATACATTGGTTAAATGATTTACCATGATGTTTTACCATTTCTATTTCACCGGTTCGTCTACCCCTCCGTCATCCCGCGGCTTGACCGCGGGATCCAGTGATCTCGACATAGAGATCACACCATTTTGGATTGTCCTTCTCGACTAATTCTACCTTCCATTGCCTTTTCCATTCTTTTAACCGTTTCTCCC
>JAZFYA010000109.1:0-3082 GCA_036443315.1 Pseudomonadales bacterium | reverse complement strand
AGTGAGCAGTTTAAAGATGAGGTTGAGTTATTGCACGGCCGCCGGGTAACACCCAGGAAGGCGGGACGACCTAAAAAGAAGGGGTAGAATTGTTGATTAATGAAATGTTCATCTGACCCCAATTATTACCCCAATTATTTTAAAAATGTTCATCTGACCCCAATTATTCATTAATGAAATGTTCATCTGACCCCAATTATTTATTTTATTCTTCATCTGACCCCAATTATTCCAAATGTTCATCTGACCCCAATTATTTCCCAATTATTTGATTAATTTTCATCTGACCCCAATTATTCATTCCCCCAATTATTCTGACCCCAATTATTCGAGAAAAAGAATTTTGGTGGAGCTAAGCGGGATCGAACCGCTGACCTCAACACTGCCAGTGTTGCGCTCTCCCAGCTGAGCTATAGCCCCGAAAATCGAGAAGGTGCGCATCATAAAGAGCCTCCAATGGCTTGTCAACCGCAAAGGTTAAACTCATAGAAAATCAATAGCTTATGTACGGCTTAATGGGTGGGGCCGCTTGCTCTGGCGCAGCTGCTCGATATATTGCAACGCTAAACCCAGGCGGGAATCAACTTCGCCGCTGCCACTGGCAGCTTGCCGTATTCGCTCTGCTTCCAGCATGGCTTCAGCCTGACCAAAGGCGCCGCGATTAGCCGCTGCTATAGCCTCAGAGATTAGCCCATCCAGTTCATCATAGGGCTGGTTATCGCGCGCTTCCAACTCCGGAGGCATATAGTAACGTGTTTTCTCAAGAATACTTTCTGATAGGTATTAACTTACAACTCATTATTTCAGAAGGCTTTTTTTCTGGAATAATGATTGTCTAATACCCTCAGACATTATGTATTGACTTGCCAACAGAACGATATATTGAGATCAACAAAATGTTGGCAAGTTAATACATGATGTCTAGGATAATTGCCCAGACTCTATCAGCCGGCCCACAACCTCCTATCTTGGTCCATGGTTCAAACGGGTAAAGACAGTGCTGAGTAAGCTTTCTCCAGCTTTTTCAGCTTTTTCTTGCCGATACCACCCAACACATTAATTGCAAAACGTATCCGAGCCCGACTCATATCAGAGCCCAAAATAGCCATGGAATCAGTCACCGAAATTGAAGCCGTGGTACCCGCTATCGATATAAACAGGGGCGCAAAGAAGTCTTTAACCTTGATACCCAAACTATCGGCAATAGTTTTCATCGCAGCAAAAATATCATTGCGCTCCCAGCTATTCAGGCTCTCAAGTTTCCACAGAGTAAATTGTAAAGCCTGCAGCAAATCATCATCCTGCAATGTACAGTCAGAGAAACTTTGCTCGTTAATCGACAACATACCAGCAGCTAAGAAGGCGGCCAATGGTGCGAAATCGCTCAGGGTTTCCATCCGCTGCTGGGCATGAGGAAGGATCTGCATCAGGTAATCTTTATTCAAAGCCCACTGATGTAGCCGCTCAGCTAGCTGCTCCTGAGATAAATTCTCTCTAATCCATAGACCATTTAACCACCTGAGTTTTTCCACATCAAAGATTGGCCCACCGAGACTTACCCGCTGAATATCAAAATTATCTAGCATTTGTTGGAGGGTAAATTTCTCGCTCTCATCGGGCATAGACCAGCCCATACGGCCAAGATAGTTGACCAGCGCTTCCGGTAAATAACCCATGCGCTGGTAATACAAAATCGATGTCGGATTTTTGCGTTTACTCAGTTTGGACTTATCGGGATTGCGCAGTAACGGCAAGTGACATAACGCCGGCATATCCCAGCCAAAGTATTGGTAAAGCAATGTGTGTTTAGGGGCAGAATTGATCCACTCCTCGCCACGTAGCACATGGGTGATTTTCATCAGGTGATCATCCACGACATTGGCCAAATGATAAGTAGGCATGCCATCGGACTTCAACAGGATTTGCGCATCTACTATCGCCCAGTCCAGCTCCATGGTGCCACGTAACATATCCTGAATTTCAATCTTACCTTCTTCCGGCACGTTCATACGAATAACGTATGGATCTCCCTCCGCTTCCCGCCTTGCGACTTCATCTTTGGGCAGTTCAAGATCAAAGGGTTTGATCGCACGATTAATCCTCTGCGCCTTTAAGCCCGCACGTAATTCATCCAACTCTTCAACCGTGCGATAGCAACGGAAGGCATGACCTTTTTCAATGAGTTGTTCAGCGTACTGACGATAGCTATCCTTGCGCTCGCTCTGGCGATAGGGACCATAATCACCACCCACATCGGGGCCTTCATCCCACTCCAACCCCATCCAGCGCAGGGAATCAAAAATTGCCTGTTCTGACTCCGTGGTGGAACGGGTCTGGTCGGTATCTTCAATTCGCAAAATAAACTTGCCGCCCTGCTGTCGGGCAAAGCACAAGTTAAATAGCGCAATGTAGGCAGTGCCTACATGGGGATCTCCAGTAGGCGATGGAGCGATACGAGTACGGACGGTCATGACTTTCCTATCGAGGTAGCTATTGAAGTAGTTATGGAATTAACGGGTTTGATAGCAGTGGCTGATTATACGGACAGAATCACTTTTTCTCACCTTGAGTAGTAAAAAAATACGTGTCCATGTCGATAAAATCTATATGAAACCATGAGGATCTGACAATACCAGGAACAAATATTGCTATTTCAGAACTTAATCAAACGCTGATTGATGAAGCTGAATATATTGCACCCCAGGTAGATATGTTTTCGCTATTTCAAGTTACGATCAAAATGGTCTGTACAGCCAGCTTTCTCAGTCGGTTACCCTTGATATTCAATAATAAGATCAGTGAAGACTGCTGCCAGTTGTCTGCTGAAGAAAAAAACCGCCTTTGACCTGAATGGCGCTTATCTTAAAACTGAACAGCTAAGGAGCCGAACCTGGAGCCTTGAACCCGCTGTTCGCACTGCTTGGCCCACTATCGGTTGGAACCCCACGCCCTTTAGCGAGCCAAGTAGTGCGAACAGCTACCCCCTTGTAGTGTCCGGCTACTGCATTGTCCTAGATACATTGTCCTAGATACATTGCTCTAGAGACAGTGTAGCCACCCTCGGTAGTCTAACCCCTCACCA
>JAZFYA010000108.1:0-8703 GCA_036443315.1 Pseudomonadales bacterium | reverse complement strand
GTAGTCACTACCCTCACTCGGTTGGAACCCCACGCCCTGGTGAGGGTAGTGACTACCGAGGGTGGCTAGACTGTGCGGTATCCAGGCACCACTGGGGTAGCTGTTCTACGCTGAGCCCACTTAAGGGCAGCGCTTATAGTCACCGATATAAACCCTGTTTTCACAGGGTACTTGCCACTGTTGGGCGATATAAAGCAGCTCTTCCGGGTCAGGTTTGGGTTTGCAGTCATCACTGGGTCAACGTTAAATTGATGGGAATAGACAGAACATTGAGAGTAATCTCTGTAGCGGCTTTCATATTGCGAGTCAGGGCCGTCAGTATTCCCTTTTCTGCCAACTGTCGCGCAACACACACACCCCAGTATCCAGTTTGTAGCCTTTGCTCCCGCCAACTCATGGCGCCATGGATGGGCATTACCAATTTCCTCGGCATCGACCAAAGTTGCCAGGCGCTCCAAAATGGGCTGTCCACTGAGAAAATTCAGTTCGTCACGGAAGGCATCAAAATCCAGGCGCGAATCTTCCCATCCAGATCAAAAACTGCTCCCCTAACGAGAAACATACCTAGAGGAAATAATCATACTATTCTCTTTGCTCATGCAACGCCCTCGGATATTATTAGCGTTGGTTTCTCACCCAGCATAAGGCTTCATCATGAACGCAATCAACAACATCAGCGATATTGCTCAAATTATTCAGCTTGCAGTTGCGCCGGTGTTTTTATTGACTGGTATTGCCGCTTTTCTCGGTGTACTGTCCAATCGGCTGGGTCGCATTACCGACCGCGCACGCGTGATCGAACGCCGTGTAGCGAATACCTCCGGTGAGCAACAGGAGAGTTTACAATTGGAGCTGGTATCACTATGGAAACGGGTCAGTTTAACCAATAACGCTATCCGGCTTTGTACCACCAGTGCTTTGTTGGTTTGTCTGATGGTCGTGACGCTGTTTCTTGGTGACGTGGCGCCCTTTGACATCTCCCTGGTGGTTGCGCTGTTGTTTATTTCATCAATGGGGGTATTGATTATCGGTTTACTTTATTTTCTTCGCGAGGTTACCCGAGCAACCCGTACTATGCGTATCGGCATGGAAATCGTCGTAGAGGATATCCATAGGGAGTAAGCCATGTTACTGATGCAGCTATGTCACGGCCTCAAAACTCACTTCGATAAAGAAATCACCCACATCTGAGGTGAATGGAATAAGGATGGTAGGCCCCTTGGACATATGGTCAATTTGATGCCCGCCCCCACTGACCACTACTGGCGTTGCCAATTCAAACTCATAGCCCTTCTCTGCGAGTAGATTTTTGGCCCCACCCGTCGCTATATTAGTCAACTCGCCTACCATATCTATGCAATCTGAATTGATACTGGCGGCCTCTTCCATCAGCATCCTTTGGTAAATAGCCAGAATCACTTCCTTGGAAAAAGAGATGGCGAACGACCCTTTAACTTGCTCACCAGACATGCCGATAATCCCGGTCACATCACCTAAAGCTATTGTACTCTTCTTTAATATTGGTTTTCGCGCTTTACTCTCGGTTTGAGCCATCGTCGCAAGAACATTAGTCACTGACTCAAGGAAGGGGTTGATGAATTTAACATCCATGACAGAGTTTTCTCTTGCACATCTTCCAAGCTTAGCAGGTGTTTTCAACACAGCCACACCCTATACCCCACTAACAATTAATTTAAATTAGTCATGTTATTTTAACTTTATAGCCGAAACACTACCACAATAGATAGGCGATTCAGGAAAAGGGTGAAGTTCCCGGCCTGCGTACTTCGGTCGTTATCATACAAACATCGCGACCATATTAGATGAACACTTTATCAGCTCCTTGAGATTCGTAATTAGAGCACCCACTACATTCTAGTATGGCAATTACCGGCAAAAGTGCCATAAGTTAGCCCAAACCAGAATGACACCTACTTTAGTTTTTTTGGGCACCCATTTTCTTTGCTACACTTTGCAATAGATTATTTCTGCAGATCATCAACCATTGTAAGCATGGATATGGATATGGGCATTGAAATAGAACCACAGGAACAAGAAATCATTGATGGCTTAACGATTCCACCAAGACCGCAGGCTTTAATCACCATTTTAAATGAATCCAAAAAGGGAGACCCTGACTTTACCATTATCAGCCACGCTATAGCTGAGGATGTGAGTATTGCTTCAGCATTATTAAAGGTGGTCAATTCAGCTGCTTTTCGTCGCGCCAATCCTATCAGCTCTATTGATCAGGCTTTATCACTGCTAGGTTTGAAACGTATTCTCGCTGTGGTCAATGTGGTTGCTATACGAAACGTAGCCCCCGCCAATCTGGACCTAGAAGATTTTTGGGCAATGGCATCCACTGTAGCCAATGCCAGCGCTAGCATTTGCCAAGAATTGGATTTAAAACATCTCAGTGATGATGCCTATACCCTGGGACTGTTTCATAATTCTGGCGTCCCCATCTTGATGAATTATTTTGATATCTACCAAGAATTTTATCAGTTGGGCGAGAAAGAAGGATGGATTCAAACCATTGAAATGGAAAAAACGAACTTTCATACTACACACACTACCATCGGTGCACTGCTAGCACAGGACTGGTGCTTACCCTACAATATTGTGGAAGCCATCTATAATCTACACTACGCTGACGGTATCTTCAGCGATAAAACATTTGACGATGTAGTGTTAAAACTTATCGCTATACTTAAAATATCCCGAGAAATTACCCATATATTTTTATACGGTCAGACAACCAATGAATGGTCTCATATTGAAGACCAGATTTTACACTATCTCAATCTTGAGGATACCACCTACGAAGATATTAAAAACTTTGTGCTAAGACGACTAAGAGAGCACGACTAGTAAGAGTGGTATATACCCATAGCGTTTAAGATTTAGGGTTAACTCAGTCCGTCATTCCCGCGCAGGAGGGTGTCGCAAAAGGGTTATACATTGAGCCCCCCGATCCAGTGGCGCGTTGTCTATTATGAATCCCTAGCCCCATACCCCAACGGCTGTCCATAGCTAAATTCCACTGCGTTGCCATCAGGGTCAAGAACGCCACAGTAATAACCTACAGGATAGGGATGATCTGTTGGCTCCCACCATAAACAATGCTGTACTTTGGCTTTGGCGGCAATGGCATCGACTGCCTGTTTACTTTCGAGGGCAAAACCCAGATGACTAAAGTCGTTTTCCGCCTGATTGCGGCCAGGACCTCCGGGGATTAATACCAAAATAAACGCTTTCTCTTTCCCCTCTTCCGCTAACCAGATGACAGTCTTGCCATATTCTTCACGTTGATGGACGACTTTCAGACCACAGAAATCCTGATAAAAACGGCTACAAGCAGAAAAATCTGCAACATGTAAAGCAATATGGGTTAAGGTGGGTTTAAGGGGCACAGGGAAATCCTCTACTGGCGATAATAAAAGTATAGGTTAAATTTCTCTCAAACAAAAAAGGCAGCCTAAGCTGCCTTTTCATTGTTATACGCCAATAATTTTTATGCACCCATCACGTAACTGGATCGAAAGTAATCGACATACTCTTGATACGAATGGTACTTACCTAAGGCTATAACCGAGGAGCTTTGAACCCGCTGTTCGCAAGTAAGTGCCATTCAGGTCTGTCCCAAAATAACTCAAGTACAAAAGAGTTAGCTAATGGGCTCAATATAATCTACTAATAACTGCAGCGATTCTTTTCCCCGAAATTCATTTACATCCAGCTTATACACTGCCCGGACTTTATCAGCATGCTGATTTGGCCAACAGCTTATATCCACATTAAAAGCAATGGCATCAACTACCTGCTGACCCTCAGCATCGACAGCCAACACCATCTTTAGATGCTTTTCGCCAACGATACGCTGCTGTACCAATAGAAACTCACCATCAAATAAAGGCTCGGGAAAATGTTGCCCCCAGGGACCACCATCGCGTAATAGCTGTGCAAGGCTTACGTTAAATTCATCCTCCGCCAACTCACCATCGCTATGCAGCACCGCCTGCAAGTCATCTTCCGTTAACTGGCGACGCACTTCCGCATCAAAGGCTTTGGCAAAGGCCGGATAATTATCTTTCCGCAAACTCATTCCGGCCGCCATGGCGTGACCGCCAAATTTATTTAATAATTCCGGGTGTTGTGCTGCCACAGCATCCAGCGCATCACGGATATGTAAACCGGGAATGGATCGAGCCGAGCCTTTAATAACACCCGGCTCATCGGTATCGGCAAAGGCGATAACCGGACGGTGATACCGATCTTTAATCCTTGAGGCCAGGATACCAATCACCCCCTGGTGCCAGTTGGCATCATAAAGGCACAAACCATAGGGCAGCGTAGAAGGCTGAGTAGATGAATAACTGCCCTCTTCTATATCCAGCTTGTTTAAACTGCTCAGCGCTTCTCGTTGCATGCTGTTTTCGATAGATTTTCTGTCCTGATTAAGTTCATCCATTTGCACCGCCATGTCACGGGCAAGACACTCATCATCAGTCAGCAAGCACTGAATTCCCAGTGACATATCATCCAATCTTCCGGCAGCATTTAACCGTGGCCCCAGTGCAAAGCCCAAGTCGGCACTAACGAGTCGATGTAGGTTCCGATTGGCTACAGCCGATAGCGCTTTAATACCCGGACGACATCGCCCTGCACGGATACGCCGCAAACCCTGGGCGACCAAAATTCGATTATTCTGATCCAGTGGCACCACATCAGCGACGGTACCCAAGGCTACTAAATCTAAATAGTCTGCCATATTGGGCTCAATAATATTGTGCTGTTCGAACCATTGTCTGTTTCTCAACTCCGCACGCAGTGCCGACATAATATAAAAAATCACTCCAACACCCGCCAGATTTTTGCTGGCAAACTCACAACCCGGTTGATTGGGATTAATAATAGCGGCCGCAGCAGGTAATCGCCTTCCGGGCAAATGATGATCCGTCACCAACACCTTGATGCCTGCTGTGTTTGCCGCAGCCACCCCATCGATACTGGACATACCATTATCAACAGTAATAATTAAATCGGGGGAATAGTTTTTACCGACTTCGACAATTTCCGGCGTTAAACCATAGCCATATTCAAAACGGTTAGGCACTAGAAAATCAACATGGTGTGCCCCCATAGCGCGCAGCGCCAATACGGCTAGTACACTGCTGGTTGCGCCATCAGCGTCGAAGTCTCCTATAATTAAAATCCGCTGTTGTTTTTCCAGCGCCTCCACCACCAGCGCTAAACCTTGCTCCAAACCTTGTAGACTGTCAGGTTTCAATAACGCAGATAAATTCGAATTGATTTGATCGTCGGAGGAAACACCTCTTGCGCAATAGATTTTTTGCAACAAGGGATGGAGCGAAGCTGACAATTGGTGGTCGGAGTCGTTACTATGTCGGCGCTTAATTATCTTTTGCATTATTTATCGCGAGATCTTGTAGAGTGGGTCTTGCATAACAAGGTTCAAGGCCCCATAGCGGCTTAGCCCAGAGAAAGTGTCATTCGGATTAAAAGTCATCCTACAACGCTGCATTTACGCGGTAATATTGTTGACCACAAACGCCTGAACCTTGGCCAAATCATTGTCCAACACTGTGTACCGCTCTTGGCTATTAAACAAATCCGCCATATGATGCGGCAACTCAGGCTCATGGGGATAACCCGCCTTCATCACCGCCTCTGGAAACTTGGCAGGATGGGCCGTCGATAGCGTAATCATTGGAATATCTTGACGACGACGCACTTTTCGTGCGGCTTCAACGCCAATGGCGGAATGAGGATCCAACAAGTACTCCGTTGCTTCGTAAACATCGGCAATGGTTTTTATGGTTTGTTCATCACTAACCGTATAGCTATCAAATAGACTGCGTACCTGCTCAAAAGCACGCTCTGAAATAGTCACATCTTGCGTCTGAAAACGCTGCATCAAATCGGCAATCGCTGCACTATCACGACCATAACAGTCGAACAGCATGCGCTCGAAGTTACTGGAAATTACAATATCCATACTCGGTGACAAGGTATGAAGCAGTTCATGCCTGGAAAAATCATTGCTGCTGATGCAACGATGCAACATATCGTTACTATTAGTGGCAACCACTAGCTGGTCAATTGGCAGCCCCATTTTTGACGCTAGATAACCGGCATAGATATCGCCAAAATTACCGGTAGGTACCGAAAAGGCCACCGGACGCAACGGACCACCCAAAGCCAGCGCAGCATAAAAATAATAAACAATCTGAGCCATAATCCGCGCCCAGTTGATAGAGTTCACGGCAACCAACTGGCGATCTTCCGGTAAAAAGCGCTTAGCGTTAAAGCTCGCCTTGACCATGGCCTGGCAATCGTCAAAGTTACCTTTGATGGCGATATTGTGGATATTGTCAGCCAACACCGTTGTCATCTGGCGACGCTGCACCTCCGAAACACGCTGATGTGGATGCAGAATAAAAATATCGATATTGCTGCAACGCTTACAACCCTGAATCGCAGCGGAACCGGTATCGCCGGAAGTCGCTCCCAAAATTACCGCTTTTTGGTGACGACGTTCCAACACATAATCCAGCAAACGTCCTAGCATTTGCAAAGCAAAATCTTTAAACGCCAGCGTAGGACCCTGGAATAATTCCAACACCCACTCGTTCTTATCGAGCTGCACTAACGGGGCAATAGCGGGGTGACGAAAATCAACATAGGTATCATCGATAATCGCGGTTAAATCATCGGCGGGGATACAAGTATCGACAAAAGGCTGAACAATGTTAAAGGCTAAGTCTGTGTAACTGAGATCAGCCCAGGAAGCGATCTCTGCTTTTGAAAATTGCGGCAAGGTTTCCGGCACATATAAACCGCCGTCTGGAGCGAGCCCTGTCAGCAGTACTTCTTCAAAGTTTAAGGCCGGAGCCTGCCCGCGGGTACTGATATATTTCATGCTACTTTTAACCGTTTATTGTTAGCTTTCTCGCAGGGTGGATTTCAACCCACCCTGCAAGACAAGGTTAACCCAAAGACTCAACACGGATACGTGTTACTTCACCAGCAATCGATTCCAGCGCTTCAATATCAGCAATCGCTGCTACCAGTTTGTTTTCTATCAAGCGACTGGTGAGGATAATCAGCGGCACCTGGTCTTGTCCTTGCGCCGGTTCCTTTTGGATAATCGCTTCAATACTGATACCTGCATCGGACAGTATTTGCGCTACCTTGGATAATACACCGGGCTTGTCCAGTGCCGACATGCGTAGGTAGTAGGCAGTCTCAATATCACCAATATCCAACACCGGTGTATTGTTTAATGCATTGGGTTGAAACGCCAAATACGGAACACGGTGTTTGGGTTCCGCACTCAAGGTGCGGGCCACATCGACAATATCCGCCACCACGGCGGAAGCCGTCGGTTCAGCACCAGCACCGGCACCATAATATAACGTTGGACCAACAGCATCACCTTGAACCAGCACCGCATTCATCACACCGTTAACGTTAGCGATTAAACGCTTCTCAGGAATCATCGTGGGGTGAACCCGCAACTCGATACCGACGTCCGTTTTACGCGCCACGCCTAAGTGCTTGATTCGATAACCCAGCTCATCAGCATACTCCACATCTTCAGGAGAGATTTTAGTGATGCCCTCGGTATAGACTTTATCGAATTGCAGTGGAATACCAAAGGCTATCGAAGCCAAAATCACCAACTTGTGTGCAGCATCAATACCCTCCACATCAAAGCTGGGATCGGCTTCCGCGTAACCTAGGGCTTGGGCTTCCTTGAGCACATCGTCAAAATCACGACCCTTCTCACGCATCTCAGTGAGTATAAAATTACCGGTGCCGTTAATAATGCCCGCCAACCATTCAATACTGTTACCCGCCAAACCTTCGCGAATGGCTTTAATAATGGGAATACCACCAGCGACAGCGGCTTCAAACGCAACACTCACACCTTGCTCGGCGGCAGCCGCAAAAATGTCGTTACCATGCTCGGCGATTAACGCCTTGTTAGCGGTCACCACATGTTTGCCGTTTGCAATGGCTTTTAACACCAGCTCTTTGGCTACGGTGGTTCCCCCTATCAGTTCCGCTACTATATGCACATTGGGGTCTTCGACAACGGCAAAAATATCGGTACTGACCTTAATCCCGTCAATATCCGCTCCACGACGGGCGCCAATATGCTCGATCACAATATCGCAACCGGCACGGGCGGCAATTTCACCGGCATTGCGATTTAGTACGTTAAACGTACCCCTACCGACAGTCCCTAGACCGCAAATACCTATTCTTACCGGATTCAAACGACTATCCTCTGTGAAAAATTCAAGGGCGTAATTGTAGTAGAGCTGTGACCTAGATGCACCTGCTTTGCCACCAAAGAAAACCAGGACGGCATATTTTGTGGGATGGATATACCCAAAGCAATTGAAATTTAGGTTTTAGAGTGCGTCCCTTTATTGTTTATGGAAAGTTATCTATGGAAAGTTGTTTATGGCAAGGCGTTTGAACGCAGGAAACTATCAATATTTCACGTTCAAACTGTCAAGTTCAAGCTGTCAAGTTCAAATTGTCAAGTTCAAACAACGCAGCCATGGGCAAAAAGGGGGTGTGACGTGCATGGATGCACTAATGCCGCAGGCGCATGGATGCGCAGGAGCGGCCTATAACACCTAAATTTCAATCGCTTTGGGTATA
>JAZFYA010000107.1:0-10151 GCA_036443315.1 Pseudomonadales bacterium | reverse complement strand
TAAATTATGTGCGAGATGGTTAAATTCACATAAAAGTCGCTGTGGGCAGCATTATTGACCACCAGGCAATGTTAAAAGTATCGAGCGGAGGCCTCTCTGGAGAGCCGTTTCGCTCTAAACTCTAGTTAATTAATTGTATTTGATTTATTCCTTACCATAGTTTACTCAATTAATGTCCACTCCTGCCACTAGACTGACCACAAGCCTCGACGACTTTTGGGGCTTTTTAATGTCAGCTTTTGGCACATAGCGACTAATATACTCGCCCGCAATTTTACCCGGTAGTGTCCGTTAATGAATGAAGAGCGGACTGTACGATTGAATCGCCTCATATTGATCGTGGATGTTAGTTCAAGTCTGAGCTACTACTACACTGAAGCCTAAACACATGAACCCGCTGTCCGCAATGCCTGGCCTACTTTCAGTTGTTCCTCCAGCTGATAATACAGGTGATTTACCGATCTCTCATCGTATCAGTTGAAAGCAATAGTCCTGTCTTAGTCCACGGATCATTGCCTTTATATCATTCACACCATTCTTTGCAAATTTTTTAAGGTATCATGGAAGAAACTAATATCTTCAACGTGGCATGATGCTAGGACCTGCAGGACAATTGACACGGTGGCCAATCAGGGCGCGTTTAAGCTTGTTGGTGTTTGCGGCGTTTTTAGCGAGGACTGTCTGAGCGCAGCGAGTTCCGCAGCAGCCGCAAAGACCAACAAGCTTGCGACCGGCCACAGTGTCAATTGTCCTGCAGGCCCGGAGTACTCACACTGAATTTTTATTATAACCTTCCCGCTGAAACTCTAAACTCTAGGTTAATAGATACCCTTAAACTTCTTCCAGAAAGTCTTCGGCCTTATCCACTGCCAATGCCGGTTGCGGCTCCAGATCCACATAGTGGATACAGTTGCGACCGGCGGCTTTTGACTGATAAACCCCCCGATCAGAGCAGGCAACCAGTTCCCTGGCGATGTCATGTTCAATCTCATCATCGAGGCCATCCATCGGGATCCAGCAACAAACGCCCATCGACAGAGTGACACTGACTTCAGTCAAACCGTCAGTATTCTCTGTATCACTATCCACATCATAGGCAACCACCAGCTCACTAATTTGCTGGCGAATACGCTCGGCAATTTCCATCGCCCGCTGCTGGCCACAGTTAGGTAGTACCAGGGCAAATTCTTCACCTCCGTAACGACAAACATGGTCGGTTTTGCGCAGCATTTCGTTAATATATTGAGCGACCTCCTTGAGTACTTTATCGCCCATAGGATGGCCGTAGGTATCGTTGACCTGTTTAAAATAATCCAGATCAACAAACAGCAAACTAAGCGGATCCCCACTGCGAGCTGCCCTGGAAACTTCATTATCCAAAGCCTGGTGGAAAGCCCGGCGGTTTTTAACCTGAGTGAGCACGTCATACATACTGAGGCGATGTAGCCGCTCCTGATTAACGACATTTTCCAGGCAAACAGAAACAATAGACGCCAGGTGGGCAATAAAATCGGTAGATTTATCGCCCGTAAACCGCTGTGGCCCTTTGGCGCCAAAATGCAAACCACCCACCAGCACTCCGTGACGAACCAACGGCAACAAAGCCCCTGAACGCAACATCTTGTCACCAAAACCCACTAATGGCTGACTATCCACCATGGCCCCATCTTGCATCGAGACCAGCCGCACTGTCGGCGGTTCACTGTAGAGTGCCTGTAATTCATCTACCCGGCTCAAAAACCGTAAATTGGGCATAGACAGGTATTCATCAGGCAGTAATTCTTCAAGGGCGCCCTGGGGGTCATAGAGCCAGAGTTCGACACAATCGAGCCGAAAGTATTCAAGACTGTGGTGTATCAGCATATCTAACAAGTCTTTAAAACCCACTAGATCCAACAGTTTTAGTTCAAACTGCTGATAGCGATGCAGAATTTGTTCATTCTCCACCGCCTTCTGAAACAAATCGTTAACGGTAGAGCTGAGCTTTTCCATACGGCGATTCGCCAACAAGCCTGGCTTACGCTCCGACTTTCCCGAATAACGACGCACAAGTGACCTCCAACGTAGATGTAGTCGTGCTGTAAAAGCACTCAGTGTAGTCCAACTAAAGAGAGTTAAAATCCTATGACAAAAGAGACTAAGCCAGTGTACTCAGTAATGCAGATAATGATTTATCCGAATTAACTTGTCGTTTCAGAATATCCAGCAGATTCTCCTGTGAACCGAACCGGGCCGCATCGTAGTGATGGATACCGAAAACTCTGGCACGGTCTCTCCCTAATACCTTCTCAGTCATTGGACTAGTGTTACCTGGTACAGGTGTTTTGGTTTCAGGCGTGGCACTTGGTGTTGATTCTGATTCTAGCTGTTGCCCAAATTTTAAACTTGCCGCTGGATCAAGGGAGGATTGTTGGCTCGTCGAGCCACTATCAACACTACCAGGACTGCTCAGCTTCGCTGGTTCATTGGTAGGTGGCGTATCACTAAAGCCACCCCAAGGTTTAACCCGGTCAGCAATCTCGCGCATCAAATAGTCATCTCGCTCCGGCGATAGCACCAACTGCTCAACCAGGTTCAGGGTATCGATGGGTGATTTATCGTAGCGTTTGATAAAGGCCTCAATACCTTCCTGCAACAGTTTTTGGAGTAGCTGCTCTTCGGCGTGCCCCTGTTCGATCAGCAACAGTAATCTGGAGCGTAGTTCCGATAGGTAATCGCTGTCTCTGGTTTCCGACGGTGATGGATCTGGCGCGGCTGTTACCGATTCTTTATCCGCAGACTGGCCCTGGCCACTACGCTGCTCACGATACTGTCTATGCCAATAGGCACTAAAAGAGCCGGATACTGGTACTGCGTTGGTCGCCGCATCAAGATTATCTGCCAACTTCACAAATCCACGACAGGAGGGGTCGTTCTTTGGAAACATAGCCACCGGATTTTGCAGCATCACCGCTGCACGCATACTCTCATCCCGCAGGATATAACCCAGATAATGGCTTTGCACACCAATATATTTTTCCACTGCCGCACAGAACCGATGGTAAATCTCCTTCGCCTGCCCAACACTGCTGCACATATTCACCACTATATGGTAGTGAATAGTACTGCGGCGGCGTTTCAATAACTTAATCAGTGAGAAGGCATCGGTAAGAGACGTTGGTTCAGGGGTAATCACCACCAGTGTATGGTGGGCGGCGCTGACAAAATCCAGGGTGGTTTCACTAATCCCCGCCGCCGTATCAATCAGCATAAAATTGAATTCACTTTCGATCCGCGCCAATTCGCGAGTTAAGCGCAACTGCTGACGGGGATGTAGGGTTACGCACTCGCTAATACCATTGGCTCCCGGAATGATTTTCATACCGTGGGGACCATCCAGCATTACCTCTTCAATGGACTTGGCACCGTACAGAACATGCTCAAGACTAAACTGAGGTGTTAGACCTAGCAGAATATTGGCATTAGCGAGACCGGTATCGGCGTCAAGCAGGCAGACTTTAGCGCCAGTCTTGGCAAGAGAAATACCTAGATTCACTGCAATACTGGATTTACCAACACCACCTTTACCGCTGCTAATAGCAATTACGCGGGGCAGACGCGTCTCAGTCTTGCTCTTTTTCTGCGCCTTTTTCACAACTCCCTAATCTCCTGAAATGATCAACGGTAATCAATCAACAAACTCTTTTTTGTCTTTAGCAGTACTCTGTCAATAGCACATTGGTAGAGTTCTAGTTGTCAGCACCGTTGTTATCATTGTTAAACAGCATGATTTTAACTTGGCTAGCTGCAGCTATGTCCACATTAAGAGGGCTGCACCGAGACAACTGCCGCATTGTAGAGGCATATGTTATCAAATTATCCGGCCATTGCGACGGTGGTTTTTGCCGCATTTTTTCACATCACAAGCACATAATAAAGAGTGTATGTTTTTTAAGCAAACGCTAGTCAGCTTGTCAGTGGTTAGTTATACTCTAACCCAAGACTAGTCTTTCGCCTAAGGGCGATACTAGATTATGGCGGCCCGTATGAAAACTGTTAGCATAAAGTACTTCAGGGAGCCCCTGCATGAATCTATAATGTCTCTGCGATAGATTCATGCAGGGGCTCCTTTGTATAACAACGAAAACTAACAAGCACTGTAGGCCTTTGGGTGGTAACGAAAAGAGCGATTGATCAACTGCCAAGCTTACCGCAGGTATTGGTACAAATCCTGGATGCGATACAAAGCGATAACGCTGACTACCAACGGATTGCGGAAATTATCCGCAATGATACTGCGGTAGCCGCCAGGCTTATTGCTGTCGCCAATTCCAGCTATTACGGCCATGCCAAACAATGCGATAGCATTGAACGGGCACTACTGTTTCTTGGCACTGACGCGGTAAAAACCGTTGTCATTACTGCCTCTATTAAACAATTCTTCAGCCATTTTAACCAACAGCATAATCAGTTCCTGAGACGTTTTTGGCGCCGTTCACTGATTTCCGCCAACTTTGCCCAAGTGCTGGCAACACTAACCAGCTACCCAGCCCCAGACGAAGCCTACCTCTGCGGCTTACTGTTAGATGTAGGCCAACTGATGCTACTCACCAGCGATGAGAAGCCGTATCTGTCCCTGCTCGACAACATAAAAAATGATCAGCAACTGCTTGACGCGGAACAACAACAATTTGCCAACACCCACTGCCAGCTCAGTGGCGATCTGATCGATAGCTGGGGAATCTCCAGCTTTATGGCGGACGCCGTACGCTATCATCATGAACCGGCCAATCTCGTTCAGGATGCTCATCATCTGGTGAAGATTATTAACCTGGCCAGTCTGCTAAGCGCCGCAGGCGACATTGACGATAATGCCCTGGCGACTGCCGACACCCTGTTTGGCTTGAATGAATCCTTGACCAGGGAATTACGCAACCGGATAAACGATGATGTGGATGATATGGCCAAAAGCCTGGGTATCGATATTAACGACACAACCGATACAACCGATACTACCGAATCCCATCAGGAATCTCATCGCAAGCTCGGAGAATGCCTGGGCGAACTCAGCGAACTAGCACAGATAAATACCGGACTATGGCAGGCCCGAAGTCAGGATGGCTTGCAAACTGCGATGCAACGCTCCCTGTTCCTTACCTTTGGTATTACTGACTCGGTATTGTTTTTTTTAGATCGGGAGCAGAATGTATTAATTTCTCAGTCTACCAGCGAAGATGCGGATATCCTTAGCAATACACCTATCGCTACCCAGGCTGATTTTAAAGTGCCTGTAGAGAAAGGGCGCAGCTTGGTCAGCGATGCCCTGCTACAGGGGCAGCAGCAAAACAGCAGTAATGTACCACAGCCACTCAGTGTGATTGACAGGCAATTACTGCGTCACTGCAATGCGGATACGTTAATATGTTGGCCACTGCAGACCAGTCAAACAAAACCGGCTGCGGTATTGGCTTTTGCAGCCACCACTCAACAACTGGAAACCCTCAAGCAGCGTCAGGGGCTGGCGCAAACCCTTTGTAGTGAAATGGCCTGTGCAATTGCCGCTAATAGCCAACGTTTTGAAAATATTAATTATCAGGGACCATCAGCAGACGAATACCAGCACCACATACGCGAAGCGGTCCATGAGGCCAGTAACCCCTTAAGCATAATCCGCAATTATCTGGAAATGCTGCGAATTAAATTAGGTGATGGTCACAGCGCTGCGGAAGGACTGGAGCTCATTAAAGAAGAAATAGACCGGGTTGGTAATATCCTATTGCGACTTAAAGATCCCGACCAGGTCGAGAACGAACAGGGGCCGCTCAACATCAATAGTATTATTGGGTCCATCGCACAGATTTTTCAGGATTCTATCTGTACTACCCAACAAATCTCACTGCAGCTCAAACTTGACAGTGCTTTGGGTGATATACCAGGCAACCCTGAACACCTAAAGCAAATCCTGACCAACCTGCTGAAAAACGCTGTAGAAGCCTTGCCTCCCGACGGTAAGATTATGATTAGCAGCGAAGCGTCAGTTAGTGTTAGTGGCAAAAACTTTGCGGCTATTAATGTTGATGACAATGGTCCCGGTATCACTGATGCCATAAAGCAAAAGCTGTTTTCCCCAGTATCCTCCACCAAAGGCGGAGGTCATTCTGGACTGGGCTTAAGTATTGTCAAAAAACTAATTGACGATATGGACGGCTCCATTGTCTGTCGCAGCAATGCGAAGGCAGGCACCCAGTTCCAGATTCTATTACCCAAATGATCTAACGACATTGCCAACGAGCAATATCTATGAAAACAGCCGGAAACAAACAAGAACAATACGCTATCGGTGATGCAAGAATTCTATTGGCTGACGATGACCCGCGGATGTTGGATAGCCTGCGCACGCTGCTGCAACTCTACGACTACCAGGTAGAGACTGCCCTGGGTGGTCAAGAGGCTATCGACAAGCTCTCCACCCATCAATACGACCTCATTCTGCTTGATTTAAAAATGCCCACTGTTTCAGGTCATGACGTGATGAGTTATATGTCGACAAACAATATCAACACTATGACCATTGTCGTCAGCGGCGAAACCTCTCTGGACGATATCAGTAAAGCGCTGCGACACGGTGCCTACGACTATTTGAAAAAGCCTTATATCCCAGAAGAGCTGACCGCTACTATTAACAACGCAGTACAAAAAAAACTACTGGAAAAGTCCAACCAGTTGATGCAAACCCGACTCAACCAATCAGAGCGATTACACCGATTTATCGTCAATAATTCCCCAGACATAATTTTTATTCTCGATAGCAAAGGCCATTTCAGTTTTATTAATTCAAAAATTGACGCGTTGTTAAACTACCCTCGTGGCGAGCTAATAGGCAAACATATTTCTGTAATGGTCGATGAGGAGAACCTGGAAAAAGCCAACTACTTCTTCGAGCGTTCCATTAGCCCCCACCAGGGTATTCAAACTATCGAGTTGATATTAAAACCCTACAACCCAGGGCCAAACAAACACCATTTCGAACTTTCGCTGTGGCCAATCGAGGATATCGATAATAAAGGCAAGCTTAATACCAGCCAGCGTTATCGCATTTATGGTACTGCCCGTGATATTTCCGAGCGCATGGAAGCGGAGGCGTTTATCAACTTCCAGGCCTACCATGATCTGCTAACCCGGCTACCGAACCGCGCCTTATTTAAAGACCGTTTGAGTGTTGCCATTACCCAGGCACAGCGCAACGATACCAAACTGGCGGTAATGTTTATCGATCTAGACCGCTTCAAAGTTATCAACGACTCTCTGGGCCACACCATGGGCGACAGGCTTCTGCAAGCGGTTGGGCAGCGACTGCAAACCTGCATTCGCAAGGGTGATACTTTATCCCGCTTTGGCGGCGACGAATTTACGCTGCTATTGTCCGATGTTAAAGACGCCGAGGCTGCGATACAAATTGCTGAAAAAATCCTCACCGATATCAAAAAACCCTTCGAACTTTCCGGACACAGTTTATATATAGGTGCCAGTATTGGTATCACCCTCTACCCCGAGTCCGGCGATAGTTTGGATGCACTGATTACCAATGCTGATATCGCTATGTATCGGGTGAAGAAAACCGGCAAAGATGGTTATCAGCTGTTTCACAATGAAATGCACAATGCTTCAACAGAACGGTTAATGTTGGAACAGGACATGCGTCGTGCTATAGACAATGGTGAATTTGAAATTTGCTACCAGCCACAAATCAATACCGTTAGCCAGCAACTATGTGGGGTTGAAGCGCTGATTCGCTGGAACCATCCCACTTTAGGGCGATTATCTCCCGCCGATTTTATTCCCATTGCAGAAGACAGTCGGTTAATCATTGACTTAGATTGCTATACCCTAGGTAGAGCCTGTAGGGAAATTCGTTATTACCACAAAAATGGCATGCCCAATTTACGCCTTGCCGTTAACCTGTCACCGATAATGATTGAGCGGGACAATTTTGTCGACGATATTCTTATTATCTTGCAGAAAGAACAATACCCGGCAAATCTTTTAGAATTAGAAATTACCGAAAATATTCTGATGAATGACCGACAAAATGTGATTGAAAAATTATTGCGGCTATCCAAAGAAGGGATCCAATTGGCCATCGACGATTTTGGTACCGGTTACTCGTCACTGAGTTATCTGCAAAGCTTCCCGGTAAACACGCTGAAAATTGATCGTAGCTTTATCCACTCTATCAAGAGCAGCGATGATGAGGCCTGCATAGTCAATGCGATTGTTTCTATGGCCAAAGGTTTGAAATTGACTATCGTCGCCGAAGGGGTAGAAAGCCGCGAACAACTCGATTACCTGTGCTCGTTGGGTTGTGATGTTGTGCAAGGTTATTTTTTCAGCCCGGCCACCCAACTAGAACAGGTGGTCAAACAATTCAACAGCGATCTTGCTCTGTTAAAAGATACAAAGGTTCCCAGGGAAGCTTCGGTATAAGTCAGGTCGTTGCCCTTAATCGCAGAAATAGTCCCCTCTCACTTGAATGCCACCTATCACTGAGGAGCTTTGAACCCGCTGTTCGCAATGCAAGGCCCACTATCGCCCACTATTGATTGGAACCCCACGCCCTTTAGCGGGACTTGCATTGCGAACAGCTACTCCAGTGCTACCCGAATACCGCACGGTCTAGCCACCCTCGGTAGTCTAACCCCTCACCAGGGCGTGGGGTTCCAACCAAGTGAGGGGTTAGACTACCGAGGGTGGCGGCGGGATACTACGGTCGCAAGCCGTTAACAGTGCTACCCTTAAGTGTAGTAGCTCAGGCAGACTGTTAAAAAACTAATTTCACGTATTTTGGATCGATTAAAAAAGTCAATACTCTATAAAAATAGGGGTTTTTGATAACACCATTTCTTGATTTAGCGCATTTTTGGCTGGCATTTAGAGTTTTTCAACAGCCTGTAGGCTTGAGCTGATATCTACGATCAACATGAGGCGATTCAATCGTACAGTCCGCTCTTCATTCCTTAACGGACACTACCGGGTAAAATTGTGGGCGAGTATATTAGTTGCTATGTGCCAGAAGCAGTCCTTGGAACAACAGAAATCCCACCGTTAACTTAGTGCCCTTTGCAGCCGTTGAGAATTTTAGGGCTAATGGCAAAAATCGGTACACTCCGACCATTCGGGCGGCCGAAGTCAATGTAGGCTTTTCTTGGCTGTGGTATCGATGATTGGCAACGATAGAGGGAACGCGCCGCGGCGCTTTGCTCTCGCCCATCTAGCACGGGTCATTTCTTGCTTTCCCCCTCAAGGGACACGTAACTCGGAGTTTTTCAGGTGCCCGTGGCGAGAGTTAACAGCCGAACCTTGTCACGAACCGGAAATGATAGTGGCGCGTGTACAAGCCGTGTAGTTCTTCTACGAGTTTGCCATTCATTCCAAATGTTAATTGCCTCACATCGAGTACCGCCAGATCCCCCTCTGCTAAACGGAGCAAGTCTGCCTCCAACAGGGAACATGTCATCGCTTGGAGCACTTGCTCGCGCTTTCCAAGTTGCATGGTTTCATAGACGCTTCCGAGACTGACTTTCGACGCGAAGAGATCGTCAAAAGTACCTAACAAGGCGCTGTCTACAAATGCGGCTTGCAGGGCAATACGTTCGCCATTGGCGATTCGTACTCGCGCTAGTACGCCGAAACTGTTATCGAATTTTTTAGAGAGATCATCGAACGTTGATGGTTGGTGAATGAACGGGTGGCCTTTCAGGAACTCCTGGTAAGTTCGGTGATCCAGAACCGTAGCCGCATGTAAGACCAAGCTCGAAGATGGTTCAATTTTCCCGTGAGAGATGACATTAGCGTCTCTCAGAAATTGAACTCTATATCCACCATTCCGTCTGAGTTGCGGAATTAGGTCAAAACTAGTTTCGTTCGTCCTCCTTTTTAGTGTTGCAATTGCATTCTTGATGGTCGAACCGGATACGGTGTAGCCGAGTTCTTTTTCTACTGCCTCAATAATCCCACGAATTTTGGAATTTTGCAGATAATTGGGGTCACAGATAATTGGGGTCAGATGAAAATTCAGATAATTGGGGTCAGATGAAAATTTAATAGGGATTTTCATTCCTCCCTAAATCAAAACCCCTTATGATCGCAGGCTACAACATACTTTGGTTACAAGG
>JAZFYA010000106.1:0-2116 GCA_036443315.1 Pseudomonadales bacterium | reverse complement strand
GAGTTAGATTTTAGTCAGGTTGAGAAAGCCTGAAATATTATGAGATGGGGAGACTTTATAGTTAGACCTAGAGGGTTTATTTACGTTGAGTGTCGGTCGTTGTTTTTTTAACCAGGGTGCCCCCGCGCTTTAGGGTTCATATGTGCTTAACAGGAGAATTGGTGTGGCGAAGAAAATAGTCGGTTATATCAAGCTGCAAGTGCCGGCAGGTAAGTCAAATCCCAGCCCGCCTATTGGTCCCGCACTCGGTCAGCGCGGCTTAAACATTATGGAGTTTTGTAAAGCATTCAACGCAGCTACCCAGAAAATGGAGGCGGGGCTCCCGGTCCCAGTGGTGATTACTGTTTACGCTGACAAGAGTTTCACGTTCATCATGAAAACCACGCCGGCGGCAGTACTGATTAAGAAAGCAGCAGGAATAACAAAAGGCAGTTCTACGCCACACAGTGACAAAGTAGGCAAATTAACACGCGAGCAAGTAGAAGAAATTGCCAAGGTAAAAATGCCCGATTTGACTGCTGCTGATACCAATGCAGCAGTTCGCACTATTGCTGGTAGTGCACGTAGCATGGGCATAGAGGTTGAGGGCTAATAATATGGCGCACATATCTAAACGTTTTAAAGAGATTTCTGGAAAGGTGGATCACAGCAAGGTCTATTCCCTGCTGGATGCGCTTAAGATTATCAAGGAAACGGCTACGGCAAAATTTGATGAATCAGTTGATATAGCTGTCAATCTAGGTATAGATGCAAAAAAGTCGGATCAGACTGTACGTGGTTCGGTGGTGCTGCCAGCAGGCACGGGCAAGACTATGCGTGTAGCTGTATTTGCACAAGGTGAAAAAGCCAAGGATGCTCTTGCCGCTGGCGCGGACATTGTTGGGTTTGAAGACTTAGCAGAACAAATCAAATCGGGCAATATTAATTTCGACTTAGTTATCGCTAGTCCTGATGCCATGCGTATTGTTGGGCAATTGGGGCAGATACTTGGTCCACGTGGCTTGATGCCCAATCCTAAAGTAGGCACTGTGACACCAGATGTTGTGGGCGCAGTCAAAAATGCAAAGGCAGGCCAGGTTCAATATCGTGCAGACAAGGCTGGAATTGTTCAATGTACTATTGGTCGTGCATCGTTTAGTTTGGATGAGCTGAAACAGAACACGCTGGCGCTGTTGGAGGCGCTTAACAAATCGAAACCAGTCACGTCCAAAGGTATCTATCTGAGAAAGATGGCGGTATCCAGCACCATGGGTGTCGGGGTACGGGTGGATCAGGCTAGTTTGACATTGTAGAAATTTTATTAAATAAATTTGTAAGGCTTTGGGCTGCTGGGTGGGCGTATTTGGTCAATCCAGTGGGCTATCAAAGACCGTTGGGGTTTTCAGGTTTTAGTGAGCATGGCAGACGGTGTTTTATCATGTTATCAACAGTAACTTGAGAGCTTAATTGCGAGATAGGGATAGGGGGTAATGAAGTAGGTGTATATGCTATACACCTCTAATTTCTGGTCATCCATTATTTCTAGCGCCCAGCGTAGATGGCGTATCCGAAAAAACAGGAATAGGTTTATCTCCTGATCAAAGGTCGCCGGTTCGCGGTATTGGGTTGGGGTTGCGAGATTGTGCTCGACACCAGAAACTCAACGCCGAATATAACTGATGGAGAATGTACCTTGAGTCTTAATCTTGAAGAGAAAAAAGCAGTAGTCGCAGAGGTCAGTGCTCAGGTAGCAAAGGCCAAGGCTATTATTGTTGCGGAGTATCGAGGCCTAGAGGTTGGGCGCATGACCCAGTTGCGTACAAAAGCACGCCAATCAGGGGTCTATTTCCGTGTATTAAAGAACTCACTTGCACGACGTGTAGTTGCAGACACACCATTTGCTGAGCTTTCTAAGCACATGGTGGGCCCACTTGCCTATAGCATTGGAAGTGATCCGGTAGCAGCAGCAAAAGTGCTGCATGAGTTTGCAAAGGACAATGATAAGTTAGTGATTAAAGCTGGAGCAATGGCTAACTTAGTAATGTCCCATAAAGATGTTGCGAATCTCGCTACCATGCTGAGTCGTGAAGAGTTGCTTTCGAAACTGTTGGGTACAATGCAGGCGCCCATCGTTAAT
>JAZFYA010000105.1:0-3125 GCA_036443315.1 Pseudomonadales bacterium | reverse complement strand
AGGCTAGCGCTTGTAGGATGAATATAACTCGCTATGCTCGCGGGGCAAGCCTTTCAGCATCTGTTTTTTCAACGGCGCCGCGCCGACTATTTTTTTATTGCAGCAATTGAGTTTAAAAAAATCAAATAAATTCAATGGATTGTAAATAGATTGCCTGCAAATATGTTTTTGATGCGACTCAGAAATAGTCGGCGCGCGGACGTATATTTCTGATTGACGTGTGGCTAGCCCTCTATAAGTTATTGATTATGTTTGTTAAAAAGTGGACGCTGGCACATTCTGGAATTAATATACGGCTGAAAGACATACGGGGCTGCGCCGTTGAATAAACTGTTATGCATCAGAGAGCTATTCAACATGAAGCAAACCGGCAAAATTGAATTATCAGGAAACTCTATAATCCAAAATGAAAGAGGGTTGTGGTTTTCGGCCCACGAGAAGCTTAAAGAAGCGGGAACAGGCATAGAGCACATGAAGGTAGCCCCCGACAGAATATCTTATGAGTCTGGATGGATAAAGTTTATCGACTCTATTGAAGAGGCTTGGACCAGCTTCTTCGATGAAGGTAAAAATCAATTCCCCAACTTTCAACCATGGGCTGGTGCAAAGGATAAGCAGCGCAAATCAGATCAGTTACTTGCATATTTAGTTCAATCTCGCCACCAGAGCCAGCATGGCAATGTTGCTGTTGAGTGGGAGCCCGGAAAAATTCAAGTCGCTCCAAACTTTTATGGAGAGATAAATGATTTGAAAATATATTCCGATGGAAGCTTCGAAGTGGAAGCGAATCCTTCAGGAGATTCGCACAACACTGTCACCTTAAAACATATCCCTGGCGATCCAACTCTACCGACCATCCAAAATAAGAGAGAAAAAGAAGAATATTTGCCCCCAAAAGAGCATCTTGGTAAAAAGATCTATGATTGTTCCCCTCTCGCTGTGGCCAATATTGCAATAGACTACTACAGGGCTACATTCCAAGAGGCAATGGAGAAATTTGGATGTGCAAAGGCCGTTACACAAGTCAGCAAAAAGCGCTGCATGTGAACATAGATCGTTATGCTGCTCAAGCCCCAAACTTTTGCGAAAAGAAACATGAAAAGCATGTGGATTTATCCAGCTTTTTAGGCTTAAATAAATAGTGCACCCAATCAAAAAAGGAGGTGTGCAAACCGAAGTATTTTTAATCAAAAGTCGCAACCACTGAGTGCTACCAACACCCAGAGGCTGCTAACCACAACTGATAGAGGACTATCAATCATGGCTAACACGAATAGTACGCTAGAGATCCGCTCGGCTAAAGCAAAATTTCCCCATCAGCGCCAACTCAAGGTTCGTAAAACCTACTATTACCACCAATACAGTGATTTCCAGCCCCGCAGCAACCCATGCCCTGGTCCCGTACCACGGGTTAATATAAAAGGTTATTGGCTCAATCAGGCAGGTTTCACCATTGGTACATCGCTTCAGGCCAAAATCAGCAAGGGCCGCATAGTCCTTACTGCTGTTCGGTCTTCCCCAAGTGGGTAAGTTGGTTTATATTGGTGTCTATTCATAGCAGAGTCCATGCGGGCTTGGTCTAACAAAGGCCTAAATAAGGACAAATGCTGAGCGTTAGACCTAGTAGGAACAACAGAAAATGTCTGAGATTGATAAATTAAAAGAAGAAATAGGTTGGCTTAAGGTGGTCTTTGGGTTGTTGGTAGCTATCGATGTATCTTTGATAGGTTGGGCAGTCCAAAGTTTTCCTAAGGTATCCACGACCCTCCTATCATTAAGTGCTATTATGGTTGCTCTGGTTACATGGGCTATAATTATAGTTAATCGTCGTGCTTACAAAAAGATCGATGAATTAGGAGATTTGTGATGAGTGAATTAATAGTTATTGCCATGGTTCTCATGTTTTGTGCTGGTTTTGCCATCGTCATCAAAGATATTGTAACCCATGATGAGAATCGCCTAACGAATACAGGCAAGCGACGTTAAAAAGCTACGTTCGTTCCTCTCTCCACTTTTTAACGCGCCTGCTGTAAGCGTTGAACTAAACCGCTTCGCGGCAGCTATTTCCACTATTTCAAAATTGCTTAACACTATCTCAAGACGAGTCACACTTATCTCGATCACTAATGATCAATAACGAAGGAGATAAGTGATGAAACCATTACGTCAAAAAATGATTAACTCAATGATACTCAGAGACTTTTCACCTTGAACACAGGCGTCTTACTTGTACTGGGTATCTGATCTTGCGAAACATTATCGGTGCTCACCGGACCAGCTTGATGCTGAGAAAGTCGAACGGTACCTGCTGTACTTAATCAAGGAGAGAAATTTAGCGGCCAATACCGTTCGGCTAAGCCTCAATTCGATTTGCTACTTCTTTATGCATGTTTTGGAAAGGGAAAGCGGCCACTTTCGCATTGCCTACCCGAAGCGTCCAAGTAAGATTCCTGAACTATTAACGCGAGAAGACGTTCGCCGTATTCTCTCGAGCTGTAGTAACGTCAAACACCATGCTTTGTTGTGCACTGGCTATGCGGCTGGATTGCGAGTCAGCGAATGAGTCGCGCTACAAGTCCGCAACATAGATAGCGCCCTGGGTGTTTTACCTATCAAACAGGCGAAAGGCGCGAAACATCGAGAGGTACCACTGAGTCAGTTTTTGCTGCATGAATTGAAGCAATATTGGAAGGCGTGCCGACCACACTGTGTACTTTTTTACGGCACAAGTCTTGATCGAGCGCTGAGCATCTGTTCGGCACAGAAACTGTTTAGAGCCAGTAAAAAGCGTGCAGGAATCAACAAGGATGGAGGCATTCATAGTCTTCGCCATGCCTATGCGATCCACCCGTTAGAAGCAGGCATGCCGATTAATTGTCTGCAGCACGCCATGGGACATAAGGACATCAAAACAACGATGAGGTACCTGCATTGGTTGCCCCACTATCAAAATAGCGGCATTAGTCGAATTGATTTGTTGCAATGGTAGATAAGGAGCGACTCATGAATACTCAATTAACACTGGCACAAATCATGGAGCGGTTTCTGAAGTGTTTTGGTGAAGACCCCAAGCGCCTTGATGGCCAGTTGGGGATGACAGCGGTGTTACATACTTGGGGGCAGAC
>JAZFYA010000104.1:0-6194 GCA_036443315.1 Pseudomonadales bacterium | reverse complement strand
CGCGGGATGACGGGGGGGCGGTTGGTATTTAACAGTATATTAGGCGGAATTCCGCCTATGAACGGATCCTCTGGATCCAAATTATTCTTTTCTTCAACGTTTTATCCTATCAAATTCAATGTCTTAATTCATTATCCACTACGCTGGCCAACCAGGTCGTTTTGTAGAAAGAGAGCCTGCGGGTTTAACGAGACCTTGATAAGAACTCAAACGCCAAAATAAAACCGCTAACTATCAATAACATACCAGATTCGCCTCGGGGAAACAAAGCCATCCCAAACCGGTACTCATAGGACCTTTGCTTGGCATTTCCGTGATTTTCACTTATACCTGTATATCCATACAGTATTTTTTGGGGAGCCCTTTATAGAGCAGATCCGGACCGAATTGCGGACCCGCCACTAATAGCCTGAGAACCGAGAAAACCTACCTCTACTGGATTCGTCACTTTATCCGCTTTCATAACAAGCGCCATCCTGAGCAGATGGGCAATCGCGAAATCGAGCATTTTCTCAATTACCTGGCGACTCATCGCCGCGTCAGTGCGGCAACCCAAAATCAAGCGCTCTGTGCTCTGATTTTTATGTATCGCTACGTGATCACACTAATACAAGTCAACGATGACCTGGATGGAGATTAACAAAAAATAGAGCTGTATCCATTGAACTCAATGAAAAAATTCTTTAATTTAACTCGAGCTATTTAACTCTCGCAGTGCACTTTCAGCACGAGCCCAAGGAAGCCTCCGTCCCGAGCTCTCCATTCTTGCATAAACGTCTCAGGCTTCTTCGATAGTCATTAAGTCCTGCCGAATAAGTTGCTCTACTATCCACAAAGTCCCCATCACAATAATAGCTTCAGCACTTACTGCCTGACGGAGCGCTCTATCGCCTGTTGCATAGAGGGCTGTCCATCACTGGCTGCATTGTTTTACCCCCACATTTTCATTGCCACACCCCCTCCAGCTCGCTACCCTTTAAGAGTATTAACACAGCTATCAAGGAACCCCCCATGTCGACCCACAAAACCCTGCCTGAGATAATTGGAAACACGCCTTTGGTTTATCTGCGCGAGGTCTCCGCGTTGACGAACTGTGAGATTTACGGCAAGGCAGAATTCCTCAATCCCGGCGGATCCATTAAAGATCGAACCGCACTGGGCATTATTCGCGACGCTGAAGCCAAAGGTGAACTGCAGCCGGGGGGCACTATCGTCGAAGGCACGGCAGGTAATACCGGTATTGGCCTGACGCTTATTGCCAATGCACTGGGCTATAAAAGTGTGGTGGTCATGCCACAAACCCAAAGCAAGGAAAAAATTGAACTATTGGATTTATACGGTGCCGACCTGCGACTGGTGAAAGCCACCGGCTACGACGACTCCAATCACTATATCCATCAGGCAGACCGGCTGGCTAAAAAGCTGGCGTCAGAAAGAGAGCACGGTGCTATCTGGGCTAGACAGTTTGATAACCTTGCCAATATGGAGGTTCACTATCGCACCACCGGGGAAGAAATTTGGCAGCAAACTGATGGCAAGGTCGATGGTTTTATCTGTTCCGTCGGTACCGGTGGCACCCTGGCAGGCGTTGGCGCGGCATTAAAGGAACACAATGCCGCAGTGAAGATTGGTATTGCCGATCCCATGGGTTCATCGCTATACCATTACTACCACAATGGCGAATTAAAAGCGCAAGGACGTTCTATCGCCGAAGGCATTGGCATTAGTATTATCACTGACAATCTACGCGAAGCAACGGTCGATATCGCCTACCAAATCAGCGATGAAGAGGCCCTGCCCTATATATTCAACCTGCTAAAGCATGAAGGTTTGTGCCTGGGCGGCTCTTCCGCCATCAATATTGCTGGTGCGGTTAATCTAGCCAGAGAACTGGGGCCTGGACACACCATCGTCACCGTGCTGTGCGATTATGGCAACCGTTATCAGAGCAAGCTGTTTAACCCCGCTTTTCTGCAGCGCATGAAGCTACCTGTGCCCGACTGGCTAAGCACATAATCGCTCTATTTTAACCTAGTACTCCGTCAACTTTGAATTGATGAATAAAGTGATTTTAATTTAATCTTCCCATTATTGGTGAAGAGCTCAGAATTCAGCTGATATATCTATCATTTCAAAGTTGATGGAGTACTAGGAGCCTGCCCGAGAATAGACTGACCTGCTGCGGACACGTCTCCTAGAAACCGCAGTTGGGGGCAAAATAGCCTATGGATATGCATAGGAAATACTCAATGGCCATAACGTTCAGCATGCCCCGCGCCAACGGTGGGGCGAGTCTTGACCCACCCTGCTGTCTACATTCCTCCCGGTCATAGTCCGCTTACCTTGATCTACACCGTAAGATTGAGTACCTTGCTTACACCTTTCTTTCTCACTCTTTTCTAATCAGGATCTTAAGGGTATGGCACAGTACGTATACACCATGAATCGCGTGGGCAAAGTTGTTCCACCTAAGCGCCACATTCTTAACGATATTTCCCTGTCTTTTTTCCCCGGCGCCAAGATCGGGGTATTGGGTTTAAATGGCTCGGGTAAATCCACCTTACTCAGGATCATGGCGGGGATAGACGTGGAATACGACGGCGAAGCGCGACCACAAGCGGGCATTAACGTCGGCTACCTGGCTCAGGAACCCGAACTGGACCCCAACAAAGATGTACGCGGCAATGTGGAAGACGGTATGAGTGATGTGGTCGATGCCCAGACGGAGCTAGAGCAAATCTACGCCGCCTATGCCGAGCCGGATGCGGACTTCGACGCGCTGGCCAAGCGCCAGCAGACGCTAGAAAACATTATCCAAGCCGCCGACTCCCACAATCTGGACCATAAACTGGAAGTCGCCGCCGACGCCCTACGCCTGCCACCATGGGATGCAGATGTCACCAAACTCTCCGGTGGTGAATGCCGCCGGGTGGCGCTGTGTCGCCTGCTGCTGTCCAACCCGGATATGTTATTGCTGGACGAACCTACCAACCACCTGGATGCGGAGTCGGTACATTGGCTGGAACAATTTCTCTGCGACTATCCCGGAACGGTGGTAGCGATTACCCACGACCGCTATTTTCTCGACAATGCCGCTGGCTGGATTTTAGAATTGGATCGCGGTCGTGGCATTCCCTACGAGGGCAACTACAGCGCCTGGCTGGAACAAAAACAACAGCGATTGGAAATGGAATCCAAGCAGGAAGTGTCTCACCAGAAAACCGTTAAAGCCGAACTGGAATGGGTACGGCAAAATCCCAAGGGTCGTCGCGCCAAAAACAAAGCCCGTATTGCCCGCTTTGAAGAACTGCAATCCCAGGATTTCCAAAACCGCGCCGAGACTAATGAAATGTATATTCCCCCAGGCCAGCGCTTAGGCGACAGGGTCATTGAGGTTAAAGCACTCAGCAAATCCTTTGGCAATGAAATGCTGTATGAGAACTTAAGCTTCAGCGTACCCAAAGGCGCTATCGTCGGCGTCATTGGCGGTAACGGTGCGGGTAAATCCACCCTGTTTAAAATCATTGCCAACATGGAGCAAGCTGACAGCGGTGCAGTAGAACTGGGAGAAACTGTCGACCTGGTCTATGTCGAGCAATTGCGGGACGCACTGGATGACAGCAAAACTGTGTGGGAAGCCGTTTCCGAGGGGCACGAACTCTTGCAAATTGGCGGTTATGAAGTCTCTTCTCGAGCCTATATTGGCCGCTTTAATTTTAAGGGTGCCGACCAACAAAAACGCGTAGGCGAACTGTCCGGCGGTGAACGGGGTCGGCTGCAACTAGCCTGCACCTTAAAGCAAGGTGGCAATGTACTATTATTAGACGAACCCTCCAACGACCTTGATGTAGAAACCCTGCGCGCACTGGAAGAAGCCCTGCTGACCTTTCCTGGCTGCGCGCTGATCATCTCTCACGACCGCTGGTTCCTGGACCGGATTTGTACCCATATACTGTCCTTTGAGGATGATGGCTCAGTCGAGTTCTTTGAAGGCAACTACAGTGAGTACCATGAGGACTTTGTTAAACGCAAAGGTGAGAATGCACTACCCCAGCGGGTTAGGCATAAGAAGCTTAAATAACGAGTACCTGGAGGCCTGGAGGCTGTCCACTTTCTATAATCTGCTATAGTATTACCAAAATCCAATGTAAGGGCACCGCGTTAACGCAAGGTACAACCCATGAACAACTCTGAAGAACGCCGTCACTTTAGTCGTATTACTTTTGATGGCAGCACCCGTATTTCACAGGGTGATACGCATTGGCCTGCGACCTTGATTGATATCTCATTAAAGGGACTGCTGATTGAAGAACCGCCAAACTGGAATGCAGAGACTGACCAATCCATGGAGGCGCGCATTCAACTCGATCAAGAAAGTACGATTGCCATGACTATCAACTGGCGTCATGCCAAAAAAGGTTTAGTGGGTTTTGAATGTGAGAATATTGATATCGACAGTATTGTTCACCTGCGCCGCTTAGTAGAATTAAATCTGGGCAATGAAAAATTACTGGAAAGGGAACTGGCTTTATTAGGTCGTCAATAGTGGCAGTTTTAATTAACGCCACCGTAAAAGGATCGCGCTTTTTGCACGTCCTTTTGACGGCTTGGTTAGATTTTACTATCAGAATACATTGGGGAGCTCTACGCATATCGATAGGCATCGCCACAACCAGATACATAGATATTTACTGTACGACTTGCCATAAATCCCGCCAGCAGTAACGAATACTGTTCTTTGAAATTCGGCGCACTAGTATCCAACTGCAAAATAGTTTCAGAATAATTCGCACAACCCAAATTAGGCACAGCATTCTTCAAATGTAGGTAAATATTGCCATTTGGTTGAACACTTAATTTTGTGATTTTAGTATTTTCAACCCAAGCTGGTGGATCAGCCGCATAAGCACTCCATGACCAGATTGAAAATAGTATTGTATAAATTATATTCTTACATGCCTTCATTTTATGTTTCCTATTTAAATCTAACGCCAAGTGAACCGGAAAAATTGGCATTGAGCGAAGCGCAATGACAAATTTTTCCGGTTGCACGCTTTGTTGAACAAAGCCGCTTCGCGGCAAAGACAACCATTCTAACCAACACTTTCCTTAGGCGCTTCAATTTCTGAAGTGCTCGTTCAGTATACGAGGAAAGACCCATGATTAAACAAGAACAGTGTCAATTTGACAAGAATTACGCCAAGTTTCAATAGCTTCTGCTACTTCAACACTAAAAACGGTAACAAATATCTGGCCTGGGCCTTTGTGGAAGCCGCCCACAGCATCATTCGCCACAACAAAACAGCACACAAGTTTTATCAGCGCAAACGCGCACAAAAGAATGCCGCCTTGGCAACCAAAGCGTTGGCGCACAAACTCGCTCGGGCGGCTTTCTACATCATGCGAGACCAAAAGCCCTTCGATCTGGATCGTCTGTTTTGCTAACGGATTGAATGATAGAGAGAACCAGCGGGTAGCCTGGCTAACAACCACTTTACCTCTGCATGAACTCTCTATCATTCTCTTGACAACAACGGTTTAACTGCTTCGCCTCAGCCGTGAGCCACCCAGAGGCTGGACGCCTTCCACAAGGTGAGCCATTTGTTCTGTAACAATCTCAATTGGACGCGGCTGGGTACCGATGATCTTCTGGGCCTCCAGGGGAGGCAGGGGTTTGGTCAAACGCCCATTGATGCAACCAAGCCTTGATCCTGATGGGTGACTGGTGCGGACCCGTGTTCCGTAACCAATAGAATGATTTGTTTTGGACGCGAATGTACGAGCCCGTTGCTAAAAAATTTGTGCGTAAAGCACGAACTTAATTTATATTCCCTGTTGACACCTGCTGGCTAATGGGCGGCTACCCGATTAGGCCAATTTTTCGATTTCGATAATGCCCACATCTGAGTCTAAAGCCACACTAATTTCGTTGATATTATTTCCAATAATTTTTTCAATTTCAGTTGTTGAACAATTACCAACTTTTAGCCAAACAACTTTTGGTGGATAACCGCGCACATGCGATATAAATGAAAAATCTTCGTCTTTCGTCACTATTACGTATCCATTATCCTTGGCAAATTGCCATACTTTCATGTCCTCACTAGATTCAAGTCCAACATTCCTTACATGCTGGCATTCTTCTACAAGTTTACTAAACTTTGAAGCAAGCCTGTGAGATAGATTATTGTCCA
>JAZFYA010000103.1:0-5332 GCA_036443315.1 Pseudomonadales bacterium | reverse complement strand
TGCTTGTTGATACAGTACTCAATACCCTGATAATAGCAGGCTTCGAAGTGCAAAAATTCGTGTTCCTGAATACAGCCCCAGTAGCGGCCATAGAGCGTTTTGCTGTCACGGAAATTCAAGGCACCGGCTATAGCCTTGCCATTTTGATCTCCGTTATATGCCAATACCAATACAATATGCTCTGCCATGGTGTCGGCAAGTAATTCAAAAAATTGCTGCTTAAGATAGCCCCCGTGGCCACTGCGTTTGGCATAGGTAAGTTGATAAAAATCATAAAAGCGCTGCCAGGTTTCTGGAGTAATATCAGGGCCTTCGATTATTTCTAAGCGTAGATTTTGTTCCTGTATACGGCGTCGCTCTTTTTTCAGATTTTTTCGTTTGCGAGAGCTAAAGGTGGTTAGAAAATCATCAAAGCCGCAAAAGTTTTGATTAAACCAGTGGTATTGGACGCCGCGCCGTAGGCTTAGTCCCAGCTGTTGGAATTGGCAACAATCTTGTTTTTCCGGAAATAAAATATGAATTGATGAAGCACTCAGCGCTTCTGCCCGTTGGTAAATGGCTGCAATCACCGCAGCCGTAATGGTTGCATTATTACTGCCTGCTTTTATACACAGCCTTGGCCCTGTTGCTGGGGTGAAGGGAATCGAACTGAGTAGTTTTGGGTAGTAGCTTACTCCGTGGCGTCGGTAAGCATCGGCCCAGGACCAGTCAAAAACGTATTCGCCGTAGGAATGGTACTTTAAGTAGAGCGGCATGACCGCGATTAATTCTTCGTCATTTTGCTCAGAGGTATAGACCAGAATATGTTGCGGCTGCCATCCGGATTGTTGATTGGTAGCACCACTGATCTCCAGTGCGTGCAAAAATTCGTAGCGAGTAAAGGGATAATCGGTACCGCTGACCGCATTCCATTGATCACAGCTTACGGATTCGATACTGTCGATAAATGTGGTCCGCATGAGGAGGCGTCCTATGCAGAAAAAAAGTAATTCAGAAAAATACCGATAAACACAATCGCTCCAACCCGATGGTTATTAAGAAAGGCTTTAAAGCAATCGTCGCGCTTGCGATATCGTATTAAATATTGCTGGTATACAAACAGGCAGGTCGCGCTGATTACCCCACCCAAGTACCAGTAACCTAATTGGAATTGGCCTCCTACCAGCAGTAGTAAAAAAATAACCCCGGCCTGCAGTATGCCGGTTATTATGCGGTCGTTGTTGCCAAATAAAATGGCTGTGGATTTTACCTCGATCTTTAAATCATCATCCCGGTCTACCATGGCATAAAAAGTATCGTAGGCTACGGTCCATAACAGGGCCGCGATATAGAGCAGCCACAGCTGAGGCGGCAGTTCGTCCCGTTGGGCGGCAAAAGCCATTGGGATACCCCAGGAAAAGGCTGCGCCTAAAACGACTTGTGGGAAATACGTGTAGCGTTTCATAAAGGGATAACAGCCCGTTAACGCGACGGCAGCAAAGGAGAGAAAAATTGTTTTTTGGTTAGTCAATAACACCAACACAAACGCAATTAAGCATAGCGCTGCACAAAAAATTAACGCCTCTTTAGGGTTAATACGACCGGTGGCGATAGGGCGATTGGCGGTACGCGTTACTTGCCCATCAATATCGCGATCCGCATAATCATTAATAATGCAACCGGCGGAACGCATTAAAAAGGTGCCGAGGATAAAAATCACTAGCAGTTTGAAATCCGGTAGACCTTCTGCGGCGATCCAGAGAGCCCACAGGGTTGGCCATAACAACAGATAGGTGCCAATGGGGCGATCAAACCGAATCAACGCTAAGTAGTCTGGAATGCTTTCCCGATATTTTTGTGGATACATATTCCGCAGGGTGGTCATTGATTTGGGCCGTTAATTGACAAGCTTTGGGAGTATACCAGTTAGAGGGAACGGGTGACTCTAGTATGATTTAACTTATTTAGTGCTAAAAAAGTGCCAAGTCAGGATTGGTCGCTTTTTATTAAAACCTTTTTTGAATGCTGTTTGAACAAAGTACAGAGCTAGACACCAAGAGCTGAGTTGGGTGTGTATTTTCGGGACCGTGGTCAGCAGGGATGCTAGCGCCGAGCCCCCATGGGTGGGATCACGGCGTGTCCGGGAAATACATACCCGGCTCAGCTGTCACCATACTTTGTAGAATAGTGAACTATGAATTTATTCAACATATATTAAGGCCTGAAATTACGCAAAAAAATCTCGCTGACCATAATAGGCTTACCCGCCAATTCAAAACGGCAACGGCGGCCCCATAGTGGCAAGTCCTGTCTAAGGGATTCCGGCAGCTGCTTGCTGTGTCCCTCGATGGCAGCAATCTGGAAGGGGTGGCGGTGCATACTGGGGTCGCGAAACAGCATTTCTCCCAGCGAACTATCATTAAACTTCCGCAACCGACGTAGCCGCCCCTGCAGAGATCTGGCGGGCATCACACTACGGGCAAACACCCAGGGCTTGCCCGCACAAAGCAGGGCAACCTCTCTGATAATGGCTTTTTCCCTTGGCCGCATACTGAGCAAAATGGTTTCTGACAGCCGCGGTTGCTGCCATTGTTGGGTTAACACCTTGACTTTGAACTGGCCATGGCTGGATTTAATCAATCGTTGAGTGAGGGAATTTCGGTCTAGCAACCACGGTCGAACAGACCGTGGTAGGCGTTTGGCTGTGTAGTGGCGATAATCCTGCCAATCACTCTCGTGAGGGTGGTATCCGGGTGGTTGAACAGCGTACAATGGCGAGCTTCCAGCGAGTTGTGTCTTTTTTGCTTTGCCACAAAGGACGGGGCGAGGATGCGCGATAAGCGTCCTATATGCAAGTGCTGAACCTTTTAATTAAGCAGTTTTTAAGCATATGTTAGCGATAAAGGTGAGTAGAGGCAAGATTTCAAATGAGTAAGTGGGAATGTATTGTTTGCGGCTGGGTCTATGACGAAGCAGAAGGCGACCCGGATTCAGGCATAGCTCCTGGCACCAAGTGGGAAGATATTCCCGAAGATTGGTTATGCCCCGACTGTGGTGTAGGCAAAGAAGATTTTGAGATGATAGAAATTGCGGAGCCTGTCAGCGCAATTCCCCATCACGAAGTGGACAATATAACTGCCCATGTGGTCGCTCCGGTCATTATTTTGGGTACTGGCCTGGCGGGTTACGGTGTGGCCAAGGAATTCCGCAAGCACGATACTGACACTCCACTGATTCTGATTACCTCTGATGACGGTCGTTCTTACTCTAAGCCGATGTTGTCCACTGGTTACACCAAAAACACCGAGGCGACCGATTTAGCCCAAGCTGATGCAGGTTCTATGGCCCGTCAGCTAAAGGCCAGTGTTTGGACTATGACTGAAGTGATCGACATTGATACTGTGCAGCAAATTATCAAAGTCGATGCTGGCGCAACCAGCATTCACTACAGCAAATTGGTACTGACCCTGGGGGCTAACACTATTACACCACCGATTCAGGGCAACGGCCTGGATCATGTTTACTCGATCAATGACCTGCTGGATTTCGACGATTTCCGCACGGCGATGAAAAAGACAGGTGGCAAAAAAGTTTGTGTCATCGGTGGCGGCCTGATTGGTTGTGAGTATACTAACGACCTACTTAATGGTGGCTTTGAAGTGGAAACGGTGGATCCGCTGGCTTACTGTCTGCCGACACTGTTGCCAGAAGCGGCTGGTAAAGCGGTACAGCGTGCCCTGGAAGAGAAGGGAGCTAGGTTCCACTTTGGCCTGTTGGTCACGGAGGTAAATAACAAAGAAGAGGGTGGTGTACGGGTTACCTTGAATACCGGCACGACTATTGATGCCGATATGGTAATCTGTGCGGTAGGTGTTCGTTCCCGTACGGAGTTAGCAGCGAAAGCTGGTATCGATGTTAACCGTGGTATTGTGACCAACCGCCTAATGGAAACTTCCGCCAAGCAGGTTTACGCACTGGGTGACTGTGCTGAGGTGGCCGGTCATGTGTTGGTATTTGTAGCACCGCTAATGGCTGGTGCTCGTGCTTTAGGTAAAACCTTGGCCGGCGAACCCACTGAGGTGAGTTATGCGGCGATGCCTGTCACCATTAAGACCCCTGCGTGTCCGGTGGTGGTCAGCCCGACACCCCAGGATGCAGAGGGTGGGTGGGAAATTAATGAAGAGGGTAACAATGTGATTGCAGAATTCCGCAGTGCTGAGGGTAACCTAATAGGTTTTGCTCTGACTGGCGAAGGTACCAAGGAAAAAATGCGCCTACAGAAAGAGTTACCACCAATAATGCCCTAGGAGTAGGAGAAGTAGTTATCTATACCCAAAGCGATTGAAATTTAGGTGTTAGAGTGCGTCCCTTATTTATCTATGGCAAGTTGTTCATGGCAAGTTGTTCATGGCAAGGCGTTTGAACGCAGGAAACTGTCAATATTTCACGTTCAAACTGTCAAGTTCAAACTGTCAAGTTCAAACAATGCAGCCATGGGCAAAAAGGGGGTGTGACGTGCATGGATGCACAGGAGCGGCCTATAACACCTAAATTTCAATCACTTTGGGTATATAAATAAGTAAAAGCCAGTGGCGCTACGGTTTAGTATTTTGGGGCAAATTCGATCTTTGCTCTGTAACGCTGGAAATGTAGTGTTGACAAAAAAGCTTGTCTAAATGGGCAGGCTAGGTGTAAGGATACTTGACAATAACAGTGTCTATTAAAGACTATCTATAACTTAAATAAGAGGAAATGTTATGCGTAAGCCTGACCTCGTTGCTAAAATTGCTGACCAAGCTGATATTCCGCTCAATAAAGCTACTGATGCTTTGTCAGCGATTTTAGATGAGATTACCAATGCACTAAGCCGGAAAGAATCTGTTACCCTGATTGGCTTTGGTACTTTTGAAACTCGTCATCGCAATGCACGTATGGGTAAAAATCCCCAGACAGGTGAGCCGATTCAAATTGCTGCAAGCAATACTGTCGGTTTTAAACCTGGCAAAGCATTAAAAGCATCCCTGAACTAGGCCGCGATTTTGGCAGTTTATGGTGAGGTGAGTACCAACAAACGGATAACGTTGCTGCGTCATCCGTTTTTTTATGTTCAGGATAAACGGACAGACTTTTGTTCTATACCCAAAGCGGTTGAAATTTAGGTTTTAGAGTGCGTCCCCTATTTATCTATGGAAAGTTATTTATGGAAAGTTGTTCATGGCAAGGCGTTTGAACGCAGGAATATGCCAATATTTCAAGTTCAAACTGTCAAGTTCAAACAACGCAGCCATGGCAGCCATGGGCAAAAAGGGGGTGTGACGTGCATGGATGCACTAATGCCGCAGGCGCATGGATG
>JAZFYA010000102.1:0-3404 GCA_036443315.1 Pseudomonadales bacterium | reverse complement strand
GATGGGTCACTGCTTCATTGTTTATACATAAGCTGCAGTCACAACCTAAGCAAAGCAGACTTGCAAAAGCTGTTCAGGAATATGGCCGATTGATTAAATCTATCTACATACCAAAGTACATTTGCCGAGAAGATCAACAACGCCGTGTAAGCCGCCAACTTAATAAAGGAGAAGCTGTCCATGATCTACGGCAGTGGCTATTCTTCGCCCAAGAGGGCCAGATAAAGAAATCTCAATTAGAAGATCAGGCCAATCAAGCCAGTGCACTTACCCTCGTGACAAACGCAATTATCGTTTGGAATACAGTGTATATGCATGAAATCATCGATCAGCTTCGGGCTGGAGGTTATCAAATCCATGAGGAAGATCTTGCACATATCTCACCATGTCGATTTGGGCATATCAATAAGCATGGCAAGATGACTTTCAATGTTGAAAAAGAGCGAAACCGTAGTGGACTAAGGCCTTTGCGCTAACAGATAGGTGCTTAGCGTTGGTTTCTGTCCAAATTCTATTACGACCCCTGATTGGGCTCTTTCCTTCAATTCTACATCCACATAACGATCCGTAATCGCACTGGAACTATGGCCGGCATCATCACGGACATGCTCACGAGGCCGACGTTTTACATCCTCTGAGATCCCCGTATGCCGTAACCAATGCACTGTAGCTATACGTAGTGACTCGGCCTGATGGGACTCACCCTCGGACTCAATTTTATCTGCCGCTTGATCAAAGCACTGTTGTACTAATTGTCGAATAGGGTGAGTACTGGTCATGGATTTGTCGTCGTTGTTGAGATGACTAACCAGGGGTGTAGTTTCACCACGTAAGGGGTAGGGGGATAATTTGAGGTAAGTTTCCCGATAAGTTTTTAACGCATCCAGCATAGCATCACTGACGGCAATTTGTCGTGCCTTATTGCCTTTTCCTACGGTTTTGAACCACCAGTTCTATCACTATCCTGGAAAAAATCACCCATCGTTGGCACCCACCGTTTATGAGCGACGAGCTCTGATATTCTCAAGTACATGCTGTACAGGCACGATAAAATAAAAACAGTGCGCTCCACTTGACTATTTTTCTTTTTTCCTTTGGCATTGTTACGTTAATTTTGCGGTTGGGGAAGGAACCAACAAGTTTTTTATGCTCTCCTATATCCGGAACAATAGCCATTTGATTCCCAATTACGGTGAAAAAACAACAAATGCAGTGGACGCATGAAGGGGCACACTATTTACTTCAAACCCAAACGGCGGTATTGAATGGTGAATTGGCCGATCATTTTGAACGATGGTATCCGGGTTTTAAGATTGAAGATAGTAATGAAAATAGGTGCGAAGAGATGAAGATGGCAGCGTAATTATTTTAACATTTCCCCCGACTTTTTCATGCTATCCTGGGTTAAGGGTGCTTAGTGATTCGACCAGAAAAATGATTAAGAAAATATCAAAATGCTTTTATTCAAAGCTGTCTTTGAGTTTTTTATAAGAACGTAGACGATAGCTTTCTGTTGTACGGTTTTTATCACCACCATAGACAACAGTGCTATGCTCGGTTTTTTCTGGCAATAGTTTCTCTAAGTACCTAATACCTTGAATGAACGAGCTATGCCAAGTCTGAGAGGATTTTATTTCTATAGGCATTAACTGGCTGCCATTTTGAATAACCAGATCAACTTCATTGCCATGACTGTCACGATAAAAGAACAGTCGAGGGTCTTTACCCTGATTCAGTTTTGCCTTTAATACCTCAATAACAATAAAATTTTCAAATAAATTACCACGCAACGGATCTCGCTGCATTTGTGTTGTAGTTTCTATACCCAAAAGCCATGCGACTAAACCAGTGTCTACAAAATAGAGCTTGGGCGATTTTATCAACCGCTTACCAATATTTTCATAATACGGTTGCAACCGATAAATAATAAATGATGCCTCAAGCACGGATAACCACTCGCTAATGGTATGCGCCGAAACACCGACCTCATTGGCTAATGAAGCTTGGTTGAATAACTGCCCGATTCGTCCTGCACAGAGACGAACAAATTTTTCAAACTTTGTGCTGTCTTTTAAATTAATCAACAAGCGTACATCGCGCTCAACATAAGTTTGAAAATACGAACGATAAAAACGCGCTGTATTAATATTGTCAGCATATTTGCCTGGCATAAATCCATTTAACAGGACTGCATTCAGATTTTCGTGATCGAAAGTGGGTTCTTGCTTAAGCTCGTCAAGCGTCAATGGCAGCAATGTTAACCGCGCTGTTCGTCCCGCTAATGATTGGGCAATAGCCGCACCTAACTCTAACTGATGGCTTCCTGTAAGAATAAATTGCGCTTTAACCTTGTCTTCATCAACAATCGTTTGCAAGTAAGACAAAAGTTCGGGCACACGTTGCACCTCATCGAAAATGACATATTTGCGATATTCCGCTAAAAAACCACGAGGGTCTTCACTTGCAAAGAGACGCGTATCAGGGTCTTCAAGCGATACGTAGCGGTACTTTGGAAATGCACGCTTACATAGCGTTGTTTTACCCGCCTGCCTTGGCCCGAGCACAGTAATGACTCGAAAGTCTTTTGCCAAAGCCTTAACTTCTTGAATGATTGCTCTTTTGTACATTTGCTTACTATATTGACAAACTCTATTTGTGTAAATATGAAGTTATATCTAAGTATTACACACAGATTCAGACAGTACAAGCTTTTCATTTTTATTTAACAGCGATGGAATATCGCGAACCAGAACAACTGGCGTTTGCCTTTGATAAGGGGTTCCCCGTTTTAATCACTTCAACGAATTAAATCCAAAGAAGTTTAAAGACGGCGGTTCAGTTCCGCTTACAGCAGGAAATTTTTGCTCAATAAAAAGTAATATGGGGTTCTGCCCGGAAAGCTGCTTATGTTCAGCTGAACATAAGCAGCTTTCCCGGTTTAACCCCAGGTTATTAAACGACAATGAGAATGGCCGGTCATTGTGTCAGTTGACCTAAGCCTTTTGGGCTGACCCGAAGGGCGATCCCCAGTGCGCCCACTGCCGCGTTGTCTTCGTTTGACGTAGGCCCCCAACTAGGATTTCATAAAAGGGGCCTGCACAAAGACGCCTTGCAGTGAACGCACTGGGGATCGCTGAACCTATCAAAACTAGCTTGATGAAGTACTAGATGCACAGCCTAAAACAAAAATAACATGAGGTGATATTGTGAGAGAGAGATTTTTAACTGCTGCTGAAAGAGAGAAACTCAATACGCTACCGTGGGATATTCCCGAAGATGATCTTATTCGGTTCTTTACTCTCTCACCCCCTGACAGACAACTTATCAATAAAAGCAGAAGTGATCATAATCGATTGGGCTTTGCATTACAGCTCTGCACGTTACGTTATCAGGGGTATTGTCCA
>JAZFYA010000101.1:0-23077 GCA_036443315.1 Pseudomonadales bacterium | reverse complement strand
AGGAGTTAGCCTATTAACGGCTTGCGACGGTAGTATCCCACCGCCACCCTCGGTAGTCACTACCCTCACTCGGTTGGAACCCCACGCCCTGGTGAGGGTTAGACTACCGAGGGTGGCCAGACTGTGCAGTACCTGAGTCGGTAGCACTGAAGTAGCTGTTCGCAATGCAAGGCCCGCTAAAGGGCGTGGGATTCCAACCGATAGTGGGCCTTGCATTGCGAACAGCGGGTTCAAAGCGCCTCAGTTATAGCCTTAAGTAAGTACCATGCAACGCTAAACCCTTATTAAACCGCAGGTATGACGATTAAAAAATGCTTTTGCGACACCCTCAAAAACGGCAATGATCAAAAAACCAAACGTCTAAAATTTAAACAGGAGCCTTTAGAATCAGGCTTTATGGCTAGAAAAAAAGTGTTGTACCTTATCCGCGATTATTGGGGCCTGCTCTTCCATATGAAAATGATGGCTACCAGCCATTAATTGATAGTGTATAAAACGACAGCTTGCAGCCAAATCAACCATGCCTTTTATTGAACCTAACCCACCTTCTGCCAGTAATAGCAGGCTGGGTATTTTGATGGCATTTAACAGCGCCATATTATGATCCTCGGTCAATTTAAACGCAGATGCTGTGTTTAATCGAGGATCGTTGCTCCAATGATAATAGCCATGCATTTTTTTTATGCCGCGTTCGACAATTTGTTTGGCACTGGCTTCGCTCATCCTAGCCCCCCGACATCGTGCAGATGTTGCTTCATCAATAGAGGTATATCTCGGTAGCTGTTTTTTGTGTATCGAGCGTTGCTGTGTTAAAAATTTATGTAGCTGTTTTGCTGTATCGGCAATATCGATTGGCATAGGCACGATTGCATCCAGCATCACCATCGCCTGAACACGTTCCGGCATCGCAGCGCCCAACAGCATACTCATTATCCCACCGCGAGAGTGCCCTAATAAATTAAATGTTTGCCAATTGAGGGCATCAGCGACGGCGAGTATATCCAGTAAATCATCCCAAATATTGTAACTAGCCTGGGGCGATTTATGATCGCTGTGACCGTGCCCAGGCATATCCATCGCGACCACATGACACGCTGTTAACAGTGGTGCCAAACCATCAAAACTGGCAGCATTATCCAGCCAACCATGACAGGCAATAACCTTAATAGCAGCGTCTGTATGCCACTCTTTGGCTGCTAACTGATAACCATTAACCTGAAAAAAACGCTCGGCGACAGGTATCATTACACCCTGTCAAAGATGGGTGCGTGACGTAACCACTGCAAATCACAGCACCCAGGCAAGACGACATCAGCCCAGAGTAGCGCCATACTGGCTGGCGACATGGGAGGACCGGCGCGAGGATCTGCATGACCGAGTAATCCCACTAAAGTACTCACCAAAGGTTGGTGACTAACAATCAATAAACTATCCAGCCTTGATTGCTCCAGTTTGTCGACCACTAACGCAGGGGAACTATCAGGTGTTAATAATTCTAACGTGCTGGAGGACGTTTCAGCGAATGATGACAGTACTGCGGTTGCGGTTTGCTGGGCACGAATATACGGGCTTACCCATACTTGATCAAAACAAAGGCCTAACTGGCTCAGACATTCACCCGCCAATTTCGCTTGTTGGTGGCCAACATCAGTCAGGGTTCTGTCCGCATCTCTGGAGACAAAAGCCTCTGCTTCACCATGTCGCATAATCACTATATTCATTAACTAACCATCGTTATTTGACAGTAAACTCAACATCCCGACTTTGTTCGGCAAACATTAAAGTCCCTACGACTTCTGCAACGGTTTTTCGCGTGTAAATAATATCGTATAAGCCATTGACCAACGGCATATATATTCCTAACTCTTCAGCCTGTTGTTTTAATAATTTAAGCGTATTGACACCTTCCGCTACCTGCCCCAACTCGGCGATGATCTCATCGAGTTCCCGGCCCTTTCCCAATTCAAAACCAACACGATAATTGCGACTCAGGGGAGACATACAGGTTGCGATTAAATCACCGACACCGGACAAACCTAAAAAGGTCATCGGATCTGCACCTTTTTGAACGGCAAATCGACTCATTTCCGCCAAGCTACGTGTCATCAACATACTAATCGTATTCTGACCAATACCCATTGCCGCCGCCATCCCAGTGATGATAGCGTAGACATTTTTTAATGCACCACCTAATTCGACACCAAACACGTCGGAACTGGCATAGACGCGAAAGTTGCCACAATGCAGTAACGCCTGAACCGTTTCGTTAAGGGCTTCATCCTTGCTGGCGATCACCGTAGCGGTAATCTGTTTGGCCACTATTTCTTTTGCCAGATTGGGGCCACTGAGCACACCGATTCGAGCCTGGGGTAGTTCCTCTGTCAATACTTCACTCATCAACTTGAAACCATCGTGCTCAATACCCTTTGTAGTACTAACCATAATGACATTGTCATCAAGATATGCTGACACTTCACGGGCAACTTCACGAGAAGATTTACTGGGCACCGCCATAAATATAATCTCACAAGCCGTTACCGCATCGGCTAAATCAGTACTGGCTTTAAGATTGAAGTTGAGGTGATAGTCAGGCAAATAAGCGCTATTTATATGGTCACGATTAATTTCATCGGCCCTCTCCCTATTGCGCAGCCACAGGCAAACATCGTGGCCGTTATCAGCCATAATATTGGCAATGGCAGTACCAAAACTCCCCCCACCCAGTACGGCAATTTTGTGACGCGTGCTCATAAGCAGGACTGCCTTGGTGATTCTACAAACATGTGACGAGTAGCGAGAGCTGTTAGTTCGATACGCATTTCTCGTCCCTCGCGCCTATTATAGAGCTTGTCCCAAAATGAGTATCTGGGTGTTCAGTCGCCCACCCAGCAAGGCGCTCGAATGCAGGCTTTTTTTAGAGGGGAAGTGTCGATATTTCAAGTTCGTGCAACCAAGTTGGGCGGGATGAATGGCCAGCCAGATGCTCACGGTATGTTGGAACAAGCCCTTACTTGCTGCTTACTTGCTTAGTTCAAGCAAAAGCTTATTCAATCGATGCACATAAGTTGCAGGATCTTCTAACTGACCACCCTCTGCCAGAGTCGACTGATCAAAGAGGATTTCTACTAAATCAGCAAAGCGGTCTTCGTCGCTTTCATGATCCAGCTTTTTCACCAATGAATGTTCGGGGTTTAGTTCAAGAATAGGTTTGCTATCTGGCATGGTTTGACCCGCCTGCTCCAGAATACGACGCATCTGTGCGCCCATGTCTGCGTCCGCAACGACCAGACAAGCTGGCGAGTTTGTTAAGCGGTTGGTCACACGCACTTTATCGACTTTTTCTTCCAGTACTTTCTTGACCCGCTCAACCAAATCCTTATTGTCGGTTGCTAGTTTTTCCTGTTGTTTTTTGTCGTCCTTATCTTCCAGACTACCTAGATCCAGCTCACCCTTACCGACATCCTGGAACTGCTTGCTATCGAATTCCATCATATTACCCATTAACCACTCGTCAACGCGGTCAAATAACACCAGCACTTCGATGCCTTTTTTGCGGAACACTTCTAGGTGAGGACTATTGTTACCGGTAATGAAGTTTTCAGCGGCGACATAATAAATTTTGTCCTGCCCTTCTTTCATGCGGCCAATATAATCTTCCAGAGATTGATCCTGAACTCCCTTGCCGGTATGGGTACTAGCAAAACGAAATAATTTGGCAATTTTTTCTCTATTGGAAAAATCTTCCGCAGGACCTTCTTTTAACACCTGACCAAACTGGTCCCAGATTTGCTGATATTGCTCGGCGTCTTTCTTCGCCATTTTTGACAACATATCTAGCACACGCTTGGTCAAAGCACTCTTCATCGACTCAACCGCTGGGTCTTGCTGTAAAATCTCTCGAGAAATGTTCAGGGATAAATCGTTGGAGTCGACCACACCTTTAATAAAACGCAAATACAAAGGCAGAAACTGCTCGGCATCATCCATAATGAACGTGCGCTGTACATACAGTTTTAAACCACGCGTGGCATCGCGGTTCCACAGATCATAGGGCGCTTTGTTCGGCACATATAACAGGCTGGTGTATTCCAGTTTGCCTTCGACCTTGTTGTGACTCCAGGTTGAGGGCTCTTCAAAATCGTGGGAAACGAGTTTGTAGAATTCTTTATATTCTTCATCTTTGACATCACTGCGAGAACGAGTCCACAGGGCCGTCGCAGCATTGACCGCTTCAAATTCTGGTTCTTTGCTTTCGATCTCCTTATCCTTATCCTTATCCTTATCCTTATCATCAGCAACGGCAAAATCTTGTTTCTCCATCATCACCGGTATAGCAATATGATCAGAGTATTTTTTCACCACCGAGCGGATGCGCCAATTATCGGCGAATTCGGCTTCTTCTGCTCTTAAATGCAGAATGACGGTCGTTCCACGATCGACCTTTTCAATACTCTCAACACTAAAATCTGCTTCACCTTCTGACTCCCAATGCACCCCTTCGGACTTGTCCAGACCGGCTCGGCGAGTAAGCACCTCAACTTTTTCTGCCACAATAAAACAGGAGTAGAAACCCACACCAAACTGGCCAATGAGTTGTGAATCTTTTTGTTGGTCACCGCTAAGCGTGCTCAAAAATTCCGCAGTACCAGATTTGGCGATGGTACCCAAATGGGAAATCACATCATTTTTCGACATGCCAATACCGTTATCAGCGATAGTGATGGTTTTGGCTTCTTTATCAAAGGTAATAGTAATTTTCAGTTCAGGATCAGTTTCATACAGAGAACTATCGGAAAGCGCTTCAAAGCGAAGTTTATCGGCCGCATCGGAGGAATTGGAAATTAGCTCGCGAAGAAAGATCTCCTTGTTACTGTATAGCGAGTTGATCATTAATTGAAGCAGCTGCTTGGCCTCGGTCTGGAAGCCTAAAGTCTCTTTATCAGTTGTTGTGGTCATTGGTGTTTGCTCCTACCATTTGTCATGCATCGTCATGTTGTATTCACCCGCCGTCATATTTACTGGGCAGCTTAAAATAGATAAACCGGATATGGGGGCATTATGTAGCATTTCAAGGGCTGTTATTGGTCTGACTACGTTACAATAATCCTTTATAGACAAGCCCTTAGTGTAGCCACAGTAGCTAAGCTCCCGACCACCCAGTTTCAAAGTTTAACTGCTATTGGGCTTGGGCTATGGATGGATCAACATCCACCCTTCTACATTTTCAATTCTCGCGTCTTAATATGCCAGACAAAAAAAGGGGATGCATCCGCATCCCCTTTTCAAATAATCGGTCAGACCTACAGTTTATTTCCAACCAGTTAGCTCAGCTAATGCTGCACCGATTTCCGCCAGACTGCGAACCGTCTTAACACCGGCATCTTGCAGTGCTGCGAACTTCTCGTCTGCAGTACCTTTGCCACCGGAGATAATCGCACCGGCATGACCCATACGCTTACCTGCAGGAGCAGTAACACCCGCGATATAGGAGACAACCGGCTTAGTCACATTCGCTTTGATAAAAGCCGCCGCTTCTTCTTCTGCAGTACCACCGATTTCACCGATCATTACAATCGCTGCAGTAGCCGGATCGTTCTGGAACATTTCCAGAATATCGATAAAGTTGGACCCAGGAATAGGGTCACCGCCAATACCAACACAAGTAGACTGACCAAAACCATAATCGGTGGTCTGCTTAACAGCTTCGTAAGTCAACGTACCGGAACGAGATACAATACCGACTTTACCTGGCAGATGAATATGACCGGGCATAATGCCGATTTTACATTCACCGGGCGTGATCACACCTGGACAGTTAGGACCAATTAATTGCACATCTAAGCTGTCACAAATAACTTTACAGTCCAACATATCCAACGTTGGGATGCCTTCGGTGATACATACAATCAGTTTGATACCACCATTAGCTGCTTCTAAAATAGAGTCTTTACAAAATGGAGCGGGCACATAAATAACCGATGCATCAGCACCGGTTGCTGCAACAGCTTCGACAACTGTATTGAATACTGGCAAACCTAAATGTTCCTGACCACCTTTACCTGGGGTTACACCACCAACCATATTGGTGCCATAGGCAATCGCCTGTTCAGAGTGGAACGTACCCTGAGAACCCGTAAAGCCCTGACAGATAACTTTAGTGTCTTTATTAATAAGAATACTCATTATTTGCCCTCCACTGCTTTAACCACTGCATCAGCAGCTTCTTTCAAACTGTTGGCAGCAATAATATTAAGGCCGCTTTCCGCTAGAATTTTTGATCCCAACTCAGCGTTATTGCCTTCGAGACGAACAACCACAGGCACTTTAACGCCAACTTTTTCAACAGCACCGATAATACCTTCAGCGATCAAATCACAGCGTACGATTCCGCCGAAAATATTAACCAATACCGCCTGGACGGTGTCGTCAGACAGGATGATTTTGAACGCTTCAGAGACACGCTCTTTGGTAGCCCCCCCCCCTACATCGAGGAAGTTAGCTGGCGCCCCGCCGTGCAGTTTAACGATATCCATCGTACCCATCGCCAAACCAGCACCATTAACCATACAGCCGATATTGCCGTCCAGCGCCACATAATTTAGCTCCCACTGTGCAGCGTGAGCTTCACGGGGGTCTTCCTGTGAAGGATCATGCATTTCCTTCAACTTGGGCTGGCGGTACATAGCGTTGCTATCGATACCAATCTTAGCATCCAGGCAGTGCAGGTTGCCTTCATCAGTGATGACCAGCGGATTGATTTCCAACAACGCCAGATCGAAGTCCTGGAATAGTTTTGCCAGGCTCTGGAAGATCTTAACGAACTGCTTGATTTGCCCACCTTCAAGACCCAGCTTGAACGCCAATTCACGGCCCTGATAAGGCTGTGCACCTACTAAAGGATCGATTTCAGCCTTGATAATTTTTTCCGGCGTTTGTTCCGCCACTTTCTCGATTTCAACACCACCTTCAGTCGATGCCATAAAGACGACACGACGGGTAGAGCGATCCACTACCGCACCCAGATACAGTTCCTGGGCGATATCCGTGCAGCTCTCTACCAGGATCTTGGTCACAGGCTGGCCGTTCTCGTCAGTCTGGTAGGTCACCAGATTCTGTCCCAGCCATTTCTGGCAAAATTCTTTAATTTCTTCTTTAGTACTTACCCGCTTAACACCGCCCGCTTTACCACGGCCGCCAGCGTGGACCTGGGCTTTAACAACCCACATATTGCCGCCGATACGATCAGCAGCTTGCGCCGCTTCTTCTGGAGTGTCGCAGGCATAGCCCTTGGACACAGGTAACCCGTACTCAGCAAACAGTTGTTTGCCCTGATACTCGTGAAGGTTCATGTGATTTACCGTCTTGGTCAGTGAAATTCCAGAAAGCCCAGTCAATACCTGCTTTTAATGTGGCCCTCTATAAACTACTTAACCAGGGCTACAAAAGGCATCAATCAAACCACCGTTTCGATTTGCGTAAACTATATCCAGAGCTATGCCCTTTTAATAAGGATAGCTTAAGAACAATATCTGCAAAATTTGGTGGCGCATTTTCCCGAATTTTGTGCATAACCGCAAATATAATTACATAATTTTATAGCTGCCACTGCTGGAAGAAACGTAACCTGATCCACAGGGGCAAACCCTATTTGCAAGATCCGCCAACTAAACATGCAACACACGCTCCCAATTAAGAGCTTGTCCCAAAGGCAACAACAGGAAAAGTCTACTTGCGCTTTTTCTTATTGGCCACATGAATTGCATGGCCTTCCACCGCCAAGGCCGCCTCATGGACCGCCTCAGACAGGGTTGGATGACCAAATACCATCAGGCCTATATCTTCAGCGCTGGAACCAAACTCCATCGCTATCACCACCTGCTGTACCAAGTCGGCAGCACTGGGGCCGATGATATGGCAGCCTAAAATTCGATCTGTTTGCGCATGGGCAATCATTTTCACCAAACCTGCAGTATCATTGGCTGCCATCGCCCGACCACTAGCCGCAAAGGGGAACACGCCTATTTTATAATCAATACCATCGGCTTTTAGCTGTTCTTCGGTTTGGCCAACCGCCGCCACTTCAGGGTGGGTGTAGATCACGCTGGGAATACAATTGTAATTCATCACAGCCTTCTTGCCGACGATGCGCTCAGCAACCATGACCCCCTCTTCCGAACCCTTATGGGCCAACATAGGACCACGAACGATATCACCAATCGCATAGACACCCGGTACTTCGGTCTCACAGTAATCATTGACGAAGATAAATCCGCGCTCATCCATGGTGACACCACTGTCTCCCGCCAACAGATTCTCACTCTGGGGACGACGACCTACCGCAACGATCAGCTTATCAAATACTTCCTGCTGCTCTCCGCCCTTATCGACATAAGTCACTGTGACCCGACCCTCTTTCACCTCAGAACCCGTGACCCGGGCACCCAGACGAATATCCAGGCCCTGCTTTTTAGTGAGGATTGTTTTGGCTAACTTGGCAATTTGCTGATCTACCGCTGGTAGGAAATCTTCCAATGCCTCCAGTACCACCACCTCGGCACCTAGACGGCCCCACACGCTGCTCAATTCAAGACCGATAACACCAGCACCAATCACCCCCAGGCGTTTGGGCACTTCAAGAAATTCCAATGCGCCGGTAGAATCAACAATGACATCCTGGTCAACCGGGGTGGGTGGAATATCAACGGGCAGAGCACCCGCGGCGATAATAATATTATCCGCTTCCAGTATTTCAACACTGCCATCACCCTTTGTCACTGCAACTTTTTTATCCGCTAATACTTTGCCCACACCCACAACGGAGATAATGCCATTGGCTTTAAACAATTGACCGATACCACCCGTTAATTGCCCCACGATCTGATCTTTACGTGCAATCATCTGTGGAATATCGATCGATAAGTCTTTAACAGAAATACCATGAACTACAAAATCATCTTTGGCCTCCACGAATTTGTGGGTACTGTCCAACAGGGCTTTGGAAGGAATACAACCCACATTTAAACAGGTACCACCAAAATTGGTCTTGCCGAGCTTGTTAGTGCCTTTTTCCAAACAGGCGACATTTAAACCCAGCTGTGCAGCACGAATCGCCGCCACATAACCTGCAGGTCCTGAACCAATCACAACAACGTCGAATGTTGACATGTTATTTTTCCTAACGTTTTAAAGTGTAAAAAATTGTATGGTAAATAGTCTGTTAAACTTACCTATTCAAGAGTCTATATCTCATGAAGTTACTATTTCCTGGAGATTAAGTCTCCAAAAACTTAAGGGTTCAAGAGTTGAATAGCACTGACTTAAATTGCCGAACAACTGCTTTGAACCCGCTGTTCTACGCTGGGCCCACTTTCGGTTGGAACCCCACGCCCTTAAGTGAGCCCAGCGCAGAACAGCTACTCCAATGCTACTCAAATACTGCAGTCTAGCCACCCTCGGTAGTCACTACCCTCACCAGGGCGTGGGCTTCCAACCCCAAGTGAGGGTAGCGGCGGAATGGCACACAAGCCTCATAAGTCGCAAACAATCTGCAATACTGCCCTTAAATAAGTGTCATTGGGTTCAAGAACTTATATTTCCAAAAGAATACGCGCAGGATCTTCCAACAACTCTTTAATAGTAACCAAAAATTGAACGGCGTCTTTGCCATCCAACAAACGGTGGTCATAAGACAAGGCCAGGTACATCATGGGCAGAATCTTCACTTCGCCATTAACCGCCATAGGGCGATCCTGAATTTTATGCATGCCTAAAATTGCAGTTTGCGGTGGATTCAAAATTGGCGTTGATAACAGTGAACCAAACACACCACCATTGGTGATAGTGAACGTGCCATTCTGCATTTCTTCTAGACCAAGTTTGCCATCACGGGCACGCCTACCATAGTCTCGAATAGTATCTTCTACGGTAGCCAGGCCCATGTTATCTGCGTCGCGTAACACCGGAACCACTAAGCCTTTATCAGAGGATACCGCCACACCAATATCCTGATAACCGTGATAGACAATATCATCGCCATCCAGTGAGGCATTGACTGCAGGAAAACGTTTTAGTGCTTCACAGGCTGCTTTGACAAAGAAGCCCATAAAACCGAGACGCACCCCATTATGGGTTTTCTCGAATAAATCTTTATAGTGTTTGCGCAGCGTCATCACCGGTTCCATATTGACTTCATTAAAGGTAGTCAACATGGCCGTGCTTTGCGTAGCATCCAATAAGCGCTCGGCTATCCGCTTACGCATACGCGTCATCGGCACACGTTTTTCAATTTTTTCGGCGGCGTCCACTTCAACAATCGCTGCAGGCGGTTTCGGCTTCACAGCAGCGACGGAACTAGCAGCGTTAAGATGATTTAACACATCATCCTTGGTAACCAATCCACCTCTGCCTGTAGCAGTGATAGCAGAACCCGCCAAATTGCTCTCGTCAATTAACTTGCGTGCTGCAGGGCTTAGCTTTAAATCATCAGTAGATGTTGCAACAGACTCACTGGCAGCAGCGGTAACAGCCTCTAGTACCGGTGCACCAGCACCTTCTTCAAACCGCCCGATTAACTCATCACTAAGAACGGTATCGCCTTCAGCTTTAATAATTTCAGCAATAGCTCCATCGATAGGCGCCACAATCTCCAACACCACTTTATCGGTTTCGATATCAACAAGCAGCTCATCACGTGACACGGTTTCACCGGGTTGCTTATGCCAGGTTGCAACGGTACCGTCGGCCACAGACTCCGGAAATGTAGGTGCTTTAATTTCGATAGTCATTGTTTTTCCTTTTGTTCAAAATGGGTAGCCTAGAATGGATAACCCAAAGATAGATAATCAAAGCTGCATAACCCAATACATTCAGATAAATGGGGGCAGAATCGAATGGCTTTTACTTAAGGGCAGCGCTGTTAACGGCTTGCGTCCGTAGTATCCCGCCGCTACCCTCGGTAGTCTAACCCCTCACTCGGTTGGAACCCCACGCCCTGGTGAGAGGTTAGACTACCGAGGGTGGCTAGACTGTGCGGTATCCGAGTCGGTAGCACTGAAGTAGCTGTTCGCAATGCAAGGCCCGCTAAAGGGCGTGGGGTTGCAACCGATAGTGAACCGATAGTGGGCCTTGCATTGCGAACAGCGGGTTCAAAGCTCCTCGGTTATAGCCTTAAGTAAGTACCATTCGGGGCAAAATCAATGCAGCCCCACTTTTAAAAACCCAACGCCTCACGAATAACGTGTTCTTGCTGTGCAACGTGCAAAGCCATGTACCCTGCTGCTGGTGAAGCAGATGCATCACGACCCGCATAATCAAGATAGAGTGTACGTTTATGTTTGTGAATCACTCGACGCATATGGTGCTGACTGGCATACCAGGCACCCTGGTTCATGGGTTCTTCCTGACACCAGATAATTTCTTTCAACTCAGTATAGGACGCTAAAGCAGCTTCCAGTTCCTGCTCAGGGAATGGGTACAATTGTTCAAGACGAATAATAGCAACGTTATCCATTGCCTTTTCACGGCGTGTCGCGCGCAAATCGTAATAAACTTTACCACTGCAGAGCACCATCCTTGAAACGTTTGCGAGCTCCAGCTCATCCGTTTCAGTAATCACATTCTGGAATTGGCCGTCCGCTAATTCTTCCAGGGTTGATATCGCTTCTTTATGACGCAACAAACTTTTTGGCGACATCACAATTAACGGTTTACGTAGCGGTCGTATAGACTGGCGACGCAGCATATGAAATACCTGTGCAGGCGTCGTCGGCACACAAACCTGAATATTATGCTCCGCTGACAACTGCAAATAGCGCTCTAATCGCGCAGACGAATGCTCAGGACCCTGTCCTTCATAACCATGGGGCAACAACATGGTCAGACCACACATGCGTTGCCACTTGTGCTCACCGCTGGCAATAAACTGATCAATCACGACCTGCGCACCGTTAGCAAAATCACCAAACTGCGCCTCCCAAATTACCAGAACATTGGGCAGGGTCGTGGAATAACCATATTCAAAGGCCAATACCGCCTCTTCTGACAGCAGGGAATCGTGGATGGTAAAACTTGGTTGGTCCTCGTTGACATTCTGTAAAGGTATATATATGCTGGCATCACTTTGGTTGTGCAACACTGCATGCCGGTGGGAGAACGTTCCCCGACCAACATCCTGCCCGGTAAGACGTATCGGAAAACCCGCATCTAACAAACTACCATAGGCGAGAATTTCAGCAAAACCCCAATTGATCGGTGTGGCTCCAGCAGCCATTTTACGGCGATCTTCATAAATTTTTGCGACCTGCCGCTGCACCGGAAAACCATCGGGAACATGGTTAATTTTGGCGGCGATGGACTGCAGTTTTGTGAGTTCAATGCGGGTGTCTACTGGACAATCCCAATCATGGCCTAGATAGGGAGCCCAATCGACAAATAATTTTTCATTGGGCTCATGCACTAAACTTTTGGCCACATGCTCGCCGCTTTCCAGTGCTTGTCGGTAGCTGTCGATTAATTCATCATCATACTGTTTGCTAATCAGACCTTCAGCAATTAACTTCTCAGCATATATATCACGCGTCGTTTTTTGCTTTTTAATGTGTTGGTACATCAGCGGCTGGGTACCTGAAGGCTCATCCGCTTCATTGTGCCCACGGCGGCGATAACACACCAAGTCAATCACCACATCTTTATTAAATTGTTGGCGATAATCCACCGCCATTTGACTGACAAACAATACCGCTTCAGGATCGTCACCATTAACATGAAAGATGGGTGCCTGTACCATTTTTGCCACATCGGTACAGTATTCGGTAGAGCGGGCATCTTCGCGTTTATTGGTGGTAAAGCCAACCTGATTATTAATCACAACATGGATAGTGCCGCCGGTTTTATAGGCGCGGGTTTGTGACATCTGGAACGTTTCCATGACCACACCTTGACCTGCAAAGGCAGCATCACCATGCAATATAATCGGCACCACTGTTTTACCTAGCGTATCTTTGCGGCGATCCTGGCGAGCACGCACAGAACCCTCCACCACTGGCGCACCAATCTCCAGATGAGAAGGGTTAAAAGCCAACGCTAAATGCACTTCACCTCCGGGAGTGCTAACGGTTGAAGAAAACCCCTGATGATATTTAACATCGGCGGATCCCTGATACTCAGCACGGCCTTCAAATTCGGCGAATAGCTCCGCCGGATTTTTCCCTAACACATTCACCAAAATGTTCAGACGACCACGATGAGCCATGCTGATCACAATTTCTTTGGCGTCATAGGAACCGGTACGCTGGATCATTGAATCCATCATTGGAATCAGACTTTCTCCACCCTCCAGGCCAAAACGTTTTACCCCGGGATACTTTGAGGATAACACTTTACCCATCCCCTCTGCGGCAATTAAACGCTCCAGCAAATGCAGACGAACCTCTTCACCATAACCGGGTTTTGAGCGCACGCTCTCCATTCGCTGTTGGACCCACTGTCGCTCTTCGGTGGCAACAATATGCATAAACTCGGCACCCACTGAGCTACAGTAGGTTTGTTCAAGGGCCTCAATAATTTCTTTTAGGCTGGCTTGATCCTTACCAATATACAAGCTGCCAGTTTGGAAGTTCGTATCGAGATCGGCAGCGGAGAGTTTGTGATAATGCAAATCAAGGTCGGGAACCGGCGGCCGCTCTTCCAGTTTCAAGGGATCAAGGTCAGCCTGTTGGTGGCCTCGCTGACGATAAGCACTGCACAACTGAATAACACGTATCTGCTTGCGCTCGTGCTCAGTAACACTGCTATCCACTTGTTGCACTGATAGGGGTTTAATCCGACGTTTTGCCAGCTGGGTAAAATGGTCGCGAATAGTTGAATGAGGCACATCCTGATGTACACCACCATTGACCTGGGGAAGCTTTTCAAAGTAGGTACGCCATACTTCAGGGACTTCATTGGGATCTAACAAATACGTTTCGTACATCTGTTCCATGTACGCCGAGTTTCCATCGGTAATATGAGAGCTGCCCCACAGCAACTCCATAGAGTGTTCTTGCATGGTTTTCAACCTCGGTAACTATCAACCAACCTTATATAACTATCAACCTCGCTACTACATCCTCTGTCACTGACAACAAGAGTACTATCGAATAGATCAAGGTCTGACATGGGTATGGGTTAGTAGTAACGCATTACACAATGCCTTACGTCCAGCCAGATAAACGCAACCCTGGCTGATAGCTCAGGGGCCTCTGAGGGATAGTCCCTTGCACTGGTTGGAAATAGCAGTGTTGCCTGGTACTTGAGCACAACGCCAAGAATACAGAATTAGTGTAGACGAATCTTGCACTTACGCTGTCTTTCCGGATCAAAAAATTACGCTTTTGGGTCGTTTTTGAAACGTATCAACCCGCTTATGTGGCGCGCGTTAATAACATATTGCGAATGTGACCAATAGCTTTGGTTGGGTTTAGACCTTTAGGGCACACGCTGACACAATTTTGAATGCCGTGGCAGCGGAATACGCTGAAAGGATCATCCAGATCGGCCAAACGCTGCTCTGTCGCGGTATCACGACTATCCACTAAAAAGCGATAAGCCTGCAACAGACCCGCTGGACCGATAAAGCGATCGGGATTCCACCAGAAAGAGGGACAGGCGGTAGAACAACATGCACAGAGAATACACTCGTACAGCCCGTCCAGCTTGTCGCGCTCTTCCGGTGATTGCAAACGTTCGATAGCCGGAGCTGGCGTATCGTTGATCAGGTAAGGCTTAACCTTCTCATACTGTTTGTAGAACAGGCTCATGTCCACAACCAAATCGCGGATAACAGGCAGGCCAGGCAGGGGACGCAAGACCAGCTTATTGCCACCTTGTAGGGCTTCAGACAACGGCATAATGCATGCCAGACCATTTTTACCGTTGATGTTCATGCCATCCGAACCACAAACACCTTCGCGACAGGAACGACGATAGGCAACAGTGGTATCCTCGGCTTTGATCAATTCCAGTATATCCAGCACCATCAGATCTTTACCACCGGTTTCGACTTCAACATCCTGCATGTATGGCTCGGCGTCGGCCTCAGGGTTGTAACGATAAATACTTACTTTTAACATGCTTCTCTATTCCCGTCTCTTAGACTTCTGCCTCAGTATTCTCTCTAATCAATAGGTCCGTGCTTTAGGCTCAAACTTATCGACAGTTCTCGGTGTGAAATTCACCGCACGCTTGCCGACACGTTTTTCACCTGGGAAAAATATAGAGTGACAGAGCCAGTTCACATCGTCACGCGTCTCAAAATCTTCCCGAGCATGGGCACCACGGCTTTCTTTACGCTCTTCGGCAGCAATGGCAGTCGCTTCCGCTACTTCAAACAGATTGTGTAGCTCCAACGCTTCAATACGAGCGGTGTTGTAGGCATTGCTCTTGTCTTCAAGATGAGCGTTTTCAATACGAGGACGTAGCTCAGCAAGCTTTTTAATACCTTCCTGCATAAAATCACCACGACGAAATACGCCGAAATGGTTCTGCATAATGTTTTGCAGCTCTTTACGCAGATCAGCAACTTTATCGCCCCCAGTTGTGTTGTTCAGCTTATTCAAACGGGAAGCCGCCTTCTCTATATCTGCATCGGAGGCATCACGCATTGCAATCCCGGCGCGTAGTGCCTTCTCAATATGCAGACCAGCAGCACGACCAAATACCACCAGATCCAGCAGCGAATTACCACCTAGACGGTTGGCGCCGTGTACTGATACACAGGCCACTTCACCACAGGCATACAGGCCGGTAATGACGGTGTCATTACCATCGGCATCTACTGTAAGCGCCTGACCATCTACGTTGGTGGGAATGCCACCCATCATATAGTGACAAGTAGGCACTACGGGAACCGGCTCTTTTACCGGATCGGCGTGAGCAAAGGTACGAGACAGTTCACAAATGCCTGGCAGGCGGCTTTCCAGTACTTCCTCACCCAAGTGATCCAGCTTCAAATAAACGTGATCACCATTCGGGCCACAACCGCGACCTTCGAGGATTTCCAAGGTCATGGAACGGGCAACAACGTCACGCCCGGCCAGATCCTTAGCGTTGGGCGCATAACGCTCCATAAAGCGCTCACCATCTTTATTGACTAAATAACCACCTTCACCACGACAACCTTCAGTCACCAGAACACCAGCACCGGCAATACCGGTTGGGTGGAACTGCCACATTTCGATGTCTTGTACCGGTACGCCAGCACGCAGAGCCATACCAATACCATCACCGGTATTGATATGAGCATTAGTAGTTGAAGCGTAAATACGACCGGCGCCGCCAGTAGCCAGCACGGTCGCCTTGGATTTGATATGCACCACTTCCCCAGTTTCAATACAAATGGCGATAACACCGGTGACATCACCGTCCTGGTTCTTCACCAAATCAGTGGCGTACCACTCGTTAAAGAACACAGTCTGGTTCTTCATATTGCCTTGGTAAAGGGTGTGCAACAGCGCGTGACCAGTACGGTCAGCCGCTGCACAAGTCCGGGCAGCCTGACCGCCTTCACCAAAGTTCTTAGATTGGCCACCGAAAGGGCGCTGATAAATACGGCCTTCTGCAGTACGCGAGAAAGGCATACCCATATGGTCCAGTTCATAGACGGTTTCCGGACCGACCGTACACATATATTCAATCGCGTCTTGGTCACCAATGTAATCGGAGCCTTTAACCGTGTCATACATATGCCAGCGCCAATCATCATTGGGATCAGCCGAAGCAATCGCACAAGTAATACCACCCTGGGCAGATACCGTATGCGAACGGGTTGGGAATACTTTGGAAATAACCGCGGTCTTGTAACCGGACTGGGATAATTGCAGTGACGCACGCATACCCGCACCACCGCCGCCGACGATTACACTGTCAAAAGAGATCGTTCTGATAGTAGACATTGCTTATTAACTCCACAGAATCTGGATGCCCCAGACGACATAAGTGAACAGGACAATCGCGCTTGCAGCCTGAAAAGCCCATCGCACTATATTGGCTTTGGCACCCGCTGCAGAACCCAACTTAACCGTTAGCACATAAGGAATCAGATAATCGGTAGACACAGACCACAGGCCGATCCAGGCATGCATAGCGATAGATAACACTGCAGCCAAACTAAAGACCTTCATCCATGTCTGATCAAACAGGGCTTTCCACTCAGCATAACCCGGTGAACAGCCCAGCAAAACCGCTACAATAAAAACGGTGTAAGCCAGCAATATCACACCGCTAATACGCTGTATCAACCAATCGGAAAGGCCGCTACGACCCAAGCTTGTCACTGAAGTTACCCTTGTCGCTGAAGTTACCATAGGTACGCTCCTACCAGAACAATCAACACGGCCACAACAAGCAACGCCAGTTTGGCTGCAGCAATACCACCTTCGAGTGTTTCACCAAAACCTATATCCATCATCAAGTGCTTAACACCAACGACAGTGTGGTAAATCAGCACAGCGAGAACGGCCCAAATAATCAGCTTGCAGATAAAGGAGTCGGCCAACGTCTTTACAGTATTAAAGCCCTCCTCACTGGCCAGCGATTCATCGAGCAGCCATAAAAAAACAGCAGCGCCAGCAACAAGCAGCACACCGGTAATACGGTGCGTTATCGACACGAGGGCAGGAAGCGGCAGATCAATCGTGCCGAAATCAAGATTTACAGGTCGTTTATCAGTCACGTTTTTTCCACACTTGTCAGGCCCGTCCTCTAGTGTCGAGTGAGGGCAGTTAAAGATCAGAGAAACACTTGCGAGAACTCCAAGGGAAGAAAAAATCCAAGCCTGCAATAGACTTAGCTCCTTTAAATGTGCGGCGGATTATAGGCACATCAACTTGGAAATACAAACATACGCTATCTCACCACCCGGAATTAACCATCCTGTCAACAGGGCATCAATTGAATCACTTTATAGCAATTTACACTATACAAGTATGCACACAAACCGGACATACGCTCCACTATTCTAAGAGGACTAAACTGATCCCGCATCAACCGGCTACAAATAAACTCCGATATCTCGATAATCAACTGATCCTTAAAGGAAATTCAGCATTGACAAAAACCACCAAAACTCTATAGTTGGGCTCCCTCCATGCATTCGAATTTTCATTGATAACGGATTACCCTTGTACACGGTTCAAATGCACATCGTTCAAATGTACTCCGTCTAAATGTACATCGTTCAAAATTAGTTAGGAGTTTTACATGTCAGACAAAAAAGCGACTCTAGCCATTCCAGGCCAAGACGCCATTGACCTCCCGATATACTCCGGCACCGTAGGCCCTGATGTAGTCGACGTTAGCGCCCTAACCAGGCAAGGCATGTTTACCTATGATCCAGGCTTTGTATCAACCGCAGCCTGTGAATCTAAGATCACTTATATCGATGGCGGCAAAGGCATTTTGCTGCACTCCGGCTATCCTATCGAGCAACTCGCCGAAAACTCCGACTTTTTAGAAACCTGCTGGCTGCTATGGAACGGCGAACTACCCACCAAAGAAGAGAAACAATTATTTGTCGACAATGTGACCAGCCATACTATGGTTCACGACCAGATGAACAACTTCTTTAGGGGCTTCCGTCGCGATGCACACCCGATGGCCATTATGTGTGGTGTAGTCGGCGCATTGTCTGCCTTCTATCACGATTCACTGGATATCACTAACGCAAAACACCGCAAAATCTCTGCTATCCGCCTGATTGCTAAAATGCCGACCCTCGCAGCCATGGCCTACAAATACTCAATCGGCCAGCCCTTTATCTACCCTCGCAATAACCTGAGTTATGCTGAAAATTTTCTTCATATGATGTTCAGCACCCCTTGCGATGACAACGATACAGTCAACCCAATACTGGCCAAAGCCATGGACAAGATATTCCTGCTCCATGCCGACCACGAGCAGAATGCCTCTACCTCCACCGTACGCCTGTCAGGCTCTACCGGTGCCAACCCATTCGCCTGTGTCTCTGCCGGTATCGCCGCACTCTGGGGCCCTTCCCACGGCGGCGCCAATGAAGCCGTGCTGACCATGCTAGGGGAAATTGGCGACGTATCCCGCATCGACGAATTTGTTGCTAAGGCCAAGGACAAAAATGACCCTTTCCGCCTGATGGGCTTTGGTCATCGCGTCTATAAGAACTTTGACCCCCGCGCTAAAGTAATGAAAGAAACCGCCGCTGAGGTGCTTAAAGAACTGGGGCTGGAAAACGACCCCCTGCTGGCTATCGCCAAACGCCTGGAGCAAATAGCGCTGGAAGACAAGTACTTTATTGAGAAAAAGCTCTACCCCAATGTCGATTTCTACTCTGGCATTATCCTGAAAGCCATCGGCATACCCACTAGTATGTTCACCGTTATCTTCGCACTGGGCCGCACTCCAGGCTGGATTGCTCACTGGAACGAACTGATGAGTCATCCTTATAAGATCGGACGTCCTCGGCAGTTGTATACCGGGCCAACACAGCGAGATTTTGTGCCTTTGGATAAACGTTAAGCGGAAATTCGTAAGAACAGGCTTCGCACTCAACGACTATGGACTGAAAGTCTCGGTATGAATGATAAGTATAACTCCAAATTTAACCGGGCGCCCCAGTAGCGACCGGCCACAACCTGAACTGACCTATCAACCCGGTTGAGTCGCACAATACAGAGAGATTATCGCTAACCCCCACAGTTTTGTGAACTAATACCAATGTCAATGCGCATGGTCGATATACTGATGCCGTACAATGTTGAGCCGATACAGCAATGCGCTGAATACTAGTCATACATGCCTAAATCGGGCATGATTAAGCCCATTAAATAAATGCAAGGCTGTTTTTAATCGTTAAAAAAGCAGGGCGCAAGGAAATGCACTGTTTTATATCGCAATCCCAGTTCTGTCGTTTCGATTGGGTTATTCTACAGCCTCGTTAGACATTCCCATTGGAGGTATTTGTGGTTTCACCAATACACATTAAAATTGTCGGCAACGTAGTATACGCCACTCCTGTAGAATCCATGAATATCTCCAAGCCAGAAGCAGATGCATTACATGATGCCGTAAAAAATAAAATCTCTGGTAAGTTTGGACTCATTGAAACCAGGCCCAGCAATACTTCAATTGATCCAACTGTATATCGATATGCAAAAAAGCTTATGCCACAATTCATTGCATTTGCACTTGTCGCCGAATCTGACTTAACCTTCGAACTTTTTGAAATTGAAGAAGCTTTTATGAAGGATATCCGATTTGCCATATTTCGCACATTAACGGAAGCCGAGTTTTGGATGCAAGCAATTCTAGCAGATGAAGAAAAGTCATAGAGGAAACACCTATCTAATCAGAGATTGCACCCAACATCGTACCTCGGTGGCTGAAACTAACGTTTTTAGACCTAAATTAAAAAGAAATAAAAAAGAAATAAAAACGTTATCCAGAAAAGTGTAGCGGCGAAACCCATTAAACAAAGTCTGATAAGAAAAAAATTTCAATCGCTTTGGGTATAGATTTTTATACGCCTTTAGTTACTGGCTGGCGGGCAACGACTCTCACATCCATGTTAAAATCGCGTCCTTATTATATATCAAAGGTTATATAACCAGTAATTTGCAGGAAACTATTTTATGAGACGCCTTTTTCAACAACCAAGCTTACCGACTAGGGCTTATATTTTTCTAACTATCACCTCCTTTCTCTTTGCCTGTAATCATGTAATAGGTCGAGGTGTTAGTGAAACTATCCCACCAATAGGCTTGTCGTTTTGGCGTTGGTTTGCTGCGACTATGATCCTGCTACCCTTTGTGTTCCGGCGAATTAAACAATCGGCTACTATATGTCATAATAGCGCCAGTATTATGATCCAGTTAAGTGTTTTTATGATTGGCGCCACCACCTTGATTTTAGTGGCGCTAAATTTTACTACAGCTATTAACGTCTCTTTAATTAACTCGGTTCAACCGACAGTGACAATGTTATTTGCCTGTATATTCGCCGGTGAAATTCTAACCGCGCGTCGTAGTCTCGGCATTATTTGCGGCATTGTTGGTGTAGTCGTCATGATAGCCAAAGCCGATTGGCAAGTCTTAGCTGAGCTAGATTTCACCTCTGGGGATTTTATTGCCATGTTGGCGATGTGTGGCTTTTCTCTCTATGCCATCAATATTCGCAAGATCCCATTGGCACTGAATACATCGGAAAAACTATTTTGGGTAGCCTTTATTGGCAGCATATTCTTGCTACCTTTTTATATTGCTGAAAGTATCCTGTATAAAACCGTTCCCTTGAATGTGACTACTATCACGGTGGTGATGACGTTGGCCTTATTAATTTCGATTATTGGCAATGCTCTCTGGAATGCTGGTAATTTTATTGTTGGTCCCAGTAAAGCGGCGGCGTTTATTAACTTAATTCCTGTATTCGGCGCAGTGTTGGCTATCAGCTTTCTCGGTGAGCACGTGTACCTCTATCACTTTATTGGTGCTGGGCTGGTTTTTGTGGCTCTCAGGCTAGTCGTTGGTGGCAACAAGCAAACTACCAAAAAACTGTAGCTAGCCACACGAGAAATCTTAGTTGTCAGTCTAACAATAAAAGCCCCTGCAAAAAAACCTAAACTTCTATATTATCTCCACTTCACAGGCTAACTGATGGTTCCCCAAACATTGATAAATAGACATTGATGAACAGACACTGATGAATATTCAACTCCTACTCACCGGCAACGAATTAATGACCGGGCATACCGTGGATTCCAATTCCGCCATGATTGCAGATCTATTAGCCGATGCGGGTTATATAATCACACGTAAAGTCACCATTGGTGATGAACTATCAGTGCTGGTCGCGGAACTCGCCACACTGTCGGCAGCCAGCGATATAGTGTTAGTCAACGGAGGTCTAGGCCCTACTATCGATGATTTGACCGCCCAGGCGCTGGGTGAAATGACGGGCCAGACACTGGAACAAAATACTATTGCTCTGGCCCACCTTCAGCAATGGTGTGAGCATCGCAAACTGCCCCTGAACGACGCCAATTTAAAGCAAGCCATTCTTCCCGCGGGTGTTGAGATCATCCCCAACCCAACTGGCAGCGCCGTTGGCTTTACTATTGAATACAACGGCTGCTTGATTATTTGTACCCCCGGTGTTCCCAGTGAATTGCGACTGATGATGGAACAAACTATTGTCAATTTAATTGCTCAGCGCTTCCCCAGCAAAGATGAGAGCTCTACCATTCGCTTTCAAACCTTTGGTCTGGGCGAATCGACGTTGCAACAACTGGTCAATAACAAATTTAAGGATTGGCCCAATCAAGTCGAATTAGGATTTAGAGCCGGACTACCACTTTTGGAAGTCAAACTCATTGTGCGCCGCCTTGAGCATCAGACGCTGCAACAACAGTGTTATAACACGTTAAAAGAGTTCATTGGTGACTATATCATTGGAGAAGGTAATATCACTCTCGCGGAGTCGGTTATCCAATTACTACAAAAAAGAAAACAAACAATTACCACCGCTGAATCTTGTACCGGTGGATTAATTGCCGCCTCTATTACCGCAGTGGCAGGCGCGTCTACAGTATTTGAGGCCGGCTTTGTGACGTACTCAAATACCATGAAACAGCAATTGCTTGGCGTCGATGAAACACTGCTTATTGAGCACGGCGCGGTTAGCGAAGCCGTTGTTATTGCCATGGCCTCGGGTGCGATTGAGCGTAGCAATGCCGACTATGCAATTGCTATATCGGGGATTGCAGGTCCCGATGGCGGCACAGAAGATAAACCTGTCGGCACCGTATGGATGACCTGGGGTAGCAAAGATAATTTAAAAACCCATCACCACCATTTTAATGCTCCCCGAAAGTGGTTTCAACAAATGGCCACTGCAACAACATTGGATCTAGTGCGACGAGAGCTACTCGGAATTGACGAGGCTCCTCGATACGTTAAAGACCGAACTCAGAAAAAAAATAGGGAAAGCTTGTCGTAGGAATGGAGATGCTCACACCACCCACGAATATACCCAAAGCGTTTGAAATTTAGGTTTTACCCCCTGCGTCAGGATAGAT
>JAZFYA010000100.1:0-3845 GCA_036443315.1 Pseudomonadales bacterium | reverse complement strand
CTACTCCGGTGGTACCCGGATACTGCACAATCTAGCCACCCTCGGTAGTCTAACCCCTCACCAGGGCGTGGGGTTCCAACCGAGTGAGGGGTTAGACTACCGAGGGTGGCGGCGGGATACTACCGTCACAAGCCGTAACAGCGCTGCCCTTAAGTCAGTGCCATTCGTATCGGCTCCTTTAATACCAAACCCTGCAATCATCAACAAGCAAGTTTTTAATTCTTTAACTCTGCTTTTAACTCTCTTATCCATTATAAAGAGCCCATTATAAAGAACCCGTTATGAAAAATAAAAACACCACTACTTTCATATACCTCTACTTCAGCTTATTGGTAACCGCCTGCAGCCCCCCCAAACCCCCGGCGCTACAATTGCTGGAGAGCATCGCTAACCACAGTATCCTGCCCTTTCATCAACAGTTTGTTACCAGTACCCGCCGCTTACACAATAGCAGCAATAATTTTTGCGAAGACAAAACCGAGCAACAGTTGCAAATGGTGCGCAGCCATTGGTTGCTGGCAATGAAAGATTGGCAGGCGGTAAAGGTTATACAATTTGGCCCGGTTACCGTCGACAACCAAAACTGGAAAATACAGTTCTGGCCGGACCGACACAACCTGATCAAGAAAAAAATTAATGGCTTATTAAAGAGTGATGATGAGCTCACCGTGGAACGTATCGATAAAGCCAGCGTGGTGGTACAGGGACTGTCTGCACTAGAATTTTTATTGTTTGATCAAAACGGCGGTCAACTAAACAACTATAGCAGTAAGAACAGTAGCGATAACGACAATAAGGACGGTGTACGGCGCTGTCAATTACTAACGGCCATCTCCGCCCACACTCAAGGCGTGGCCAAGCATTTATATCAGACATGGAAAAAAGACGGCGGCAATTATAGTGGTCATCTCAGCCATCCCGGCGAGAACAATATTGAATTTCCAGAAGCCAATACCGCTATTGCTGCCTTGGTTGACACCTTGGTAGCCACCATTGAGCTGGCCAAAAAAGACAAACTCGAAGGCCCCTTAAGTATTCACACCAAAGGTAATCGAGCCCGCCCTTATTTAAGTGAAGCCTGGCGTAGTCGTGCATCACTGCAATTATTACGCGCCAACCTGCAAGCCGCTAGACGCTTATTCAATGGGGGGGCGCTAGATAAGCAGCACTATGGCTTTGATGATTATCTTACTGGCAACACTATTCATACTACTTTAGCCGAATCGATCAACACTCAGTTTCAACAGGTAGATGATATTTTTTCCACCCTTCAAAAACCACTATTTGAAGCCGTCAACGATCCAGCCTCCCAGCAAGCCCTGAAACAGCTTCAAGTAGAGGTTATCGTGCTGACAAAATTACTGAAATACAAACTACCACCCGCTATGGGCGTCACCCTGGGATTTAATGCTAATGATGGTGATTAATCGACGACAATTTATCACCGCGACACTGACAAGTATTGGCAGCCTGACGCTGAACCACAATGCTTTGGCGTCTCCGCCTGGCAAGTTAAAAAACAAACACACCGCAGCGCTGTTTTTATCCGCTGGCGATAATGCCAAAGGGCAGCATTTCATTGCTGCATTTGCGCTGGACGGTCAACAACAATTTTTACTAAACGTTCCTCACCGCGCTCACGATAGCTGCTGCAGCCCCGACAAATCCAGCGCCGTGTTTTTTTCCCGCCGCCCTGGCACACAGTTATATATCGTTGATCTAAACGAGGGAAATTTAATACAAACCGTGAATGCAAAAACGGGTTATCACTTTTATGGCCACGGCGTATTTTCCCAAGATGGACGTTATTTATTCACCACAGAAAACGCTTATAGCTTTTCTGACCACAACAAAAGCGGCATTATCGGCATCTACGATACCCGTAATTTCCAACGCATAGGCGAATATTTTAGCGGCGGTATCGGCCCTCATCAACTCGCTTTACTCAACGACGAAACTACCCTGACCATTGCCAATGGCGGCATCCTCACCCATCCAGATAAACAACGTGAAAAACTGAACCTGGATAGCATGCAATCGTCGCTGACCTATTTAGACAGTAGCAACGGAAAAATAATCGACCAGTTCTTGCCATCACAACAGCACATGAGTATCCGTCATCTAGCGGTTAGCAATAGTGACCAGGTAATTGTGGGAGTACAGCACCAAGGCACTCAGTATCCAAAGACTCGATATCAACAAGGCAGCGACAACACCACACCGCTGGTCCTCAGCCACAGCGGTGAAAGCCAGTTGCAACCCATGCACGCCGATGAAGATAACTGGCAGGCCCTAAATCAATATATTGCCAGCATCGCTATTGATAATAGTGGCAAGTTAGCGATCAGCACATCACCCAGAGGCAACACTGTGGCACTGTGGGATTTATCCACGCTACAATGCTTAGGCACCATGCCGGTAAGAGATGTAGCTGGAGCCTGCTATATCAGTGGGCAGCAACAGTTTTTAATCAGCAACGGTTTAGGGCAAGTACTCATGCTACCCGCGCAACACGATACTCTATTCGCAACGCCCGCGTTTTCAACGCGGGCAATAAAATGGGATAACCATCTCTGTTTAGTGTAGAGCCCTCATTAATTTTTCAACCAGCCCTTAACATGACATTAAATCGCCGAACCTTTATAAGCACTTCCGCCGTTGCGTTAGCAGGATGCGCCGTATCGCCACATATTATTTTGCAAGAAGCCAATTTGCAACATACACCAGAAGATTTTGATTATGTACTGGTAGCAAAAGAAGCCCCAATCACAATTTTACCTAATACAAAAACACCCGCTTTAACATTTAATGGGGGTTTTCCCGCACCGACCCTGCGTGCCACGCAGGGAAAACCACTGCGCATTAAATTTATTAATCAGTTAAATGAACCCACCACCATTCACTGGCACGGGATTCGACTTAATATCGCTATGGACGGCGTTCCCTATCTGACCCAGCCACCCATTATGCCCGGTGAAACCTTTATCTACGAATTCATCTGCCCCGATGCCGGTACCTTTTGGTATCACCCCCATATGAATAGTGTGCATCAGTTGGGTCGAGGCCTGGTGGGCGCATTGATAGTCGACGAAAAGGAAAAAGTAGTATTCGATGCAGAAGTGATTCTCGGTTTAAAAGACTGGCGCTTAAACGATAACGGCAGTTTTAAACCCCTATCCATCCCGCGTCAAGCCGCCCGCATGGGAACCCTGGGCAATGTGAAAGCCGTTAATGGCAAACGCCAACCCGTGTTTACCATTCCCGCTGGCGGCACCGTGCGAGTACGTCTATTAAACCTCGACAGCGCCCGCGTATTTACTATCAGCACTAAAGATTTTAATGCCCAAGTCATTGCCGTTGATGGCAATCCACTCAGGGAGCCTGTTGCGCTGAATGTTCATGCCATAGAACATGCTATAGGTGCAGGTATGCGTTTGGATTTAGGTTTTATAGCGCCCAAAACCATTGGCGAAGACATCATTATTTATGATCGCAAAGGGCGATTAAATTTTGAAATTTGCCGATTGCGCACTGTCGCCGCCAACACCAAAACACACACCCAACTACCCACACTACCGATTAACCCCATCCCTACCCCCGATCTAAACAACGCCGAAGCATTACGTTTTATATTCGAATGGGCAGGTGCGTTGTCACCCGTTAAAGACGGGCAGGTTAAACGAGAATTCTGGACCATTAACAAACGCCCCTGGGAAGGTATGAGTGCAGACAGTATTCCCAAACCACTAGCTACCTTAACGCTGGGCAAAACCTATCTAGTGGAACTGCACAACGCCACACCCCATTCCCACCCCATTCATTTACATGGCCATACATTTACGGTT
>JAZFYA010000099.1:0-4377 GCA_036443315.1 Pseudomonadales bacterium | reverse complement strand
AAAAGAACCATTTGCAATTGATGTAAAAGTAGGCGACACAAAAGCGTTTTGTGCTTGTGGGCTATCAAAGAACGGGCCTTACTGCGATGGCTCTCATGTAATAACAGACAAAACACCTTATGTGGTGAAGTTCGAAGAAGATAAAACTATTTATGCGTGCGGATGTCAGGAATCATCTAATCGCCCTTATTGTGACGGCAGCCATAAGAAATTAGCACTCAGTTCCTAAAAAATACAATAAGGGACTATTCTAGATTAGCAAGTGATCTATACTAGTTTACAAAGTTAAGTCACAGTTAACGGGTCTGTGATAGATGGAATCTGGGTTGCTGACATATGCTTAAAATCCTAATTGGCTATTAAACATGCGGCAAGAAAGCCTCTTTACTCTCCCCCTCCAGCATAAATTCTGGTTATGTTGAATATAAAAATTCTCGGTCCACATCAAAGCTGCCTGGGAAGAGTTCACTTATCTTAATCAACAAGCGCTACACATATCCAAATGATCGTAATAAAACTGTTATATAAACGTAACAGAACTATTACAAAAGCGTAATAAGCTCGTCATTCTTTTCTTCTATTCTTACTTCCAGTTTCTTAACAACAGCTGGGAGTAAGACATGAAACTCTCCAAACTTAAATTTGTTGTTGCTATCGTCTTAGGGACGAGTATCTCATCTGGAGCTTTTGCTATTGATCTTTATGTCAATACCAAAACTAAGCAAATATATTCAGAACCCGGCCCGGATCGGGAACTCTTGGGCTCTTTTGAGAGAGTCGAGGACGCTCCAACGAAAACGGCAACTCCAGTTTTGCCTCCTCGCAATAGGAGCGCAGAATTACAAGCCAAAGCGGAGAATGCACGACTTGTCAGCAAAGTGGATTCTCTTGAGGAACGTATCAAGAAAACCGAAAATATTAAAGTTACACTGGATAAAAAAGGCCTGCAATTTAAGACAACCGACGAAAATTTTAAGTTCAAGATCGGTGGACGTATCCAAGCAGATGCGTCAGTTAGTGGTAATGACAAATTTATACAAGGTGGCACCACCCCTGTTGAAGCCAATAATGGCACAGAGATTCGTCGAGGACGTCTAGCTTTTTCAGGTACTTTCTTTAAAGATTGGAATTTTAAAAGCGAGATTGACTTTGCCGACGACGATGTCACTGTGAAAGACATGAAGCTTAATTATAGTGGTCTGAATTTTATAAATGCCACTGTCGGCCAACAAAAACAGGCTTTTAGTCGTGAGTTACAAGAAAGCTCAAATGATTTGATGTTCATTGAAAGATCTCTAATGAATGTTCTTAACGAACCAGTAGTTGATCGTGCAATTGGCGTTAACTTAGCAAGTCATGGAAAAAAATGGACTGGACAAGCTGGTGTGTATGGTGAGTCGATCACGCCTAATAAAACCAGTATGGATGAAGGTTGGGCAGTTAGTGGTCGTGCCACCTATACACCCATTGCTGAAGAAACCAAACTTGTCCATTTAGGTATTGCCGGGAATTTCCGTGAACCCAGCGACGCTGGTCAGATAAGTGGGAGCACTAGCGGCGTGAGCTATAGCTATGAAACCACGCATATGTCTGATCTATTCCCGATTAATTCGGGAGTTATCACTAGTATTAATAACATCAAGATGTTAGGTCTAGAAGCTAATGGTGTATATGGGCCTTTCAGCGTGGGGGGTGAATATACTCATTCCTGGATAGATCGGAAAATGGGAATGAAATCTCTTGGCTTTCATGGCTGGTATGGGGAAGCCTCCTGGACGTTAACCGGTGAATCACGCAAGTATACAAAAGGGAAATTTAAACGATTGGAACCCGCTCGAGAATTTAGCTTTGCCAATGGTGGGCTGGGCGCATGGGAGTTAGCAGCACGTGTTGCTGGAGTGGACATGAACGATGGTGCCTTCAAAGGGGGGTCGATGAAAAACTTTACCGTCGCTCTGAACTGGTACGCAAACAGTAACGTTCGCTTCATGTTTGGTTATGACAGGATATTGAAAATCAAAAATTCGCCACTGACTACCGTCAGTGGAGGCAAGCCAGATGGTCTAAATACTTTTATGTTCCGAAGCCAAATAGCGTTTTAATTCCAATTAAGAAATTTAGCGTATGACAGATAAACTTACGGTACATGTAAAAATAGAAATTTAATAGCCCTGTAATACAAGTGTAGTAAAACTGTAATGCTTCCAATCTAATATAACAATAGCGCCAAGTGGTAGAAATCTGATCAATTAAATGGAGAATGGAATAATGAAATTTCCGAATCTTAAAGTACAGGGTATATCAGCTACATTGGGCACTTTATTTAGCATTGCTAGCATTAGTATTGCAAGCGCTGACACAATCAAGATTGACGGCTCTAGCACTGTCTATCCTATTACCGAAGCAGTAGCGGAAGATTTCCAGATTGCTAAAAAAGGTAAAATCAGAGTAACCGTTGGAATTTCTGGAACAGGAGGCGGTTTCAAGAAACTCTGTCGTGGTGAAATAGATATTGCCGATGCTTCACGTCCCATCAAACAAAAAGAAATCGATGCTTGTAAAAAAGCTGGCGTGCAATATATTGAAATGCCCGTGGCGTTTGATGCATTGACGGTGGTGATAAATCCAAAAAATAGTTGGATCAAAAACATTACTATCGCGGAATTGAAGAAAATCTGGGAACCCGCAGCCCAACGAAAAATTACTAAATGGAGCCAGGTAAACCCGGCATGGCCCGATACTAAATTCAAGCTTTATGGTCCGGGTGCTGATTCTGGTACTTTTGACTACTTTACTGAAGTTGTTGTTGGTAAGGCTAAATCAAGCCGTGGTGATTTCACTGCGTCTGAAGATGACAACGTTCTGGTTCAAGGAGTGTCAAGAGACAAGAATGGACTTGGTTTTTTTGGATTTGCTTACTTTGTAGAAAATCAGAAGAAACTTAAAGCGGTTGCCGTAGATGGTGGTAAGGGCGGCATTCTCCCATCTGCTAAAACGGTGGAAGATGGAACTTATCAGCCGTTGTCTCGCCCTATCTTTATTTACGTGAGCGTTAAAGCGGCAGAAAGGCCTGCGATCAAAGAGTTTGTCGACTTCTACATGAAAAAGGGACCTGCCCTAGTAAAAGAAGTTAAATACTTTCCACTTCCGGCTAAAGCCTACACTCTTAACTTGGAACACCTTAAGGAGAAGAAAATAGGAACAGTATATGGTGGTGAATCAAAGATGGGTCTCAAGATTGAGGATTTGATGAAACAAAAGAGCATCTGAATTTGGATCAAATAAACTAAATATCTTGAGAGATGACTACCATTTCGCCAATTCGGGAAGCTGTGGACACAAGGGTGTAGCCAGAGGGAAGCATCATAGCTTAAACATTTAGTTTTCCTGGCCAACCTTTTATTTGATTCAAGATCTTCCCCTTTATATCCTCAGAGGGTCTACTCTACATAAGGACCAGGGTTTTATTTTCATCCCCAATTCTACTGTTGAACGTCCGTTTTTGGCACTAACCTGACATTCACTAAAGCACCCGGATTAATCTTGTCAGATGGGGCAGCGGGAACCGAACCCATGTCTGCTAATCCCTTACCAATCATGATCTTGTCCTAAAAACAGCTAGTCCAATTTCTTTGAAATAACCCCCCCCCAATAATATCCCCAGCATGACCGGATGTTACTGAATCGCTTTAGAAGCTTGGGCCGACCATCCGTTATGGCAAAAGATAAACATTTAATGTGCTAGCTCATAGTTGCCGCTCGTTGGAACGAAAGATTTTGTAGGTATCAGAGAATCTAAAAAGTGGGTGCCGCTCTTTTGCTTCTGTTGCGGGGTACTTGCTGGCTTTCCGTAGTTTCCACCCCCACCCTACAATAGGAAGAAGAATAGCAGCCCACAACCATTGCCAGGCGGACGAACTTGGCTCATCTCCTTGCACGAAAGCCACAGAAGGTTCATCTGCCATAGGAGACACCACCGTGGAGGAAGAAAGCTCAGCATCTGGCGTTGTGTTTTCTGCCTGCTCCTGCGCTTCTGCCATGGTGGGACTTTTTAATTCTAGTAGGTGTCGCAATTGTTTTATATTCTTCTCAAGCAACGCGACACGCTCGCTGGCTTCATTTAATGCCTTGTCCCTAGCTATAGCATTCTCTTGCATTGGGCGGATTATTTCATCCTGAACGTCCTCAAGCAACGCGACAAGCATCTGACTTAGTTGTACCTGATCATGAGGAGCAACCTCTAACGCAATCTTGGATAGGGTGTCCCCACTTTTTACCGGACCATAGGTAATGACATCAGATTTTTCAACTGGAGCTGCTTCTTGGATCGTAGCTGCCTCTTGAATTGGAGCTGCCTCTTGAATTGGAGCTGCTTCT
>JAZFYA010000098.1:0-3922 GCA_036443315.1 Pseudomonadales bacterium | reverse complement strand
TTTTTGCCTGGGCTGCGCTTCTTCGTCGATTCGTGTAGAAGATTATTATTTCAAAAAAACTGACTTTAGTAACTACAGGACCTTTGATTGGCAAGCGGATAGTGAGGCTGCGGGAGTTTTGCAACAATTCCCAGAATTGCAGGAACTTATAAAAAACGCGGTTAATAGTGAACTACAGGCCAAGGGCTTAGAGCTGCAACGAGGAGATCCGGATTTGAAAATCCTTTACTTCATTATTGTGAAAGACAAAACATTAGACGTAAGCATCGCACAGGGTCGGGCATATGGCAGTTCCGGTTCTGTTAGTGTAAGTTTCTCGCATAAAGTGCTGGAAGAGAAATATCAAGAAGGCACCCTTGTCTTGGATTTTTTAGAAACCAAGACAGGCGATCGTCTCTGGCGCGGTTCTGCCACCAAAACACTTGAGGAAAAATCTACGCCTGAAAAACGCGAAGAGACAATTAATATGGCTGTGCAAAAGATATTCGAGAAATTCCCAAAGAATTAATGGAGACGTCAATGGCCTTTTCGGCAAGATCACTCTTTACCATTCTTTTTTTTCATGTTTTATGCGTAAGTATTTATGCCTCGGTTTCAGATGGGGCGCTTAACGGGCAGACCATTAAAGAAATTCGAATTTCCGGCCTGAAGTGGACGAAGAAGTATATTATCACGCGTGAGCTTATCTCGAAAGTGGGTGAGCCTTACGTCGCAGGCAATGCACAAAGAGATTATGAGCGCTTAGAAACGCTGGGGCTCTTCAGTTACCATAAGGTAGAAGCATTTGCAGAGCGGGATAGTGTTGTCATTGGCATCGAAGTCAAAGAAACCTTCCCCCATCTGCCTACCCTTGCTTTTAGAATTAGCGATGAAGATGGTGTTCAAGCCGGAGCAGGATTCACCTCCTTAAATCTAAAAGGCCAGAATATTCGCTTTTCAGGTCGCTTTTTGCTCGGTGGAGCTACAAACGTGGAAGCCGCTATCGAGGACCCCTGGTTTGCCGGAAATCATTTATCTTACCGAGTTGAATTCTACCAACGCGATAGAGGGAACGAAGTTGCTAAATTTGATGAAACCAGCACGGAGCTTTACACTACTGTTGGCAGTTACATTGGCGAAAGGGGCCGGATCGGGGGCCGGTTTTCGTTTCAGTCTGTGAAAAGTGATACCACTGGTGCAACCATTTCCTCAACTAACAGGGATAATGTCCCGTCAATTGGATTCTTTGTCGGATATGATAACCGCAATCTGTGGATAAATACCACGCGGGGCTGGTGGAATGAAATTGAGGTAATGCGATCCGGAATTTTTGGCTGGGGCGATGCCAGTTTCTGGAAGTTGACACTTGACCTCAGACGCTATCAACCGATTGTACACAACCACACCTTGGCCCTTTTCTCATTGACAACATTAACTACGGGAACAGCCGGAGTAGACTACGCACCCTGGCAATTCTACGGGCTGGGTGGGTGGAACACCATTCGCGGTTCGGATCTAAGTTCCAGGGTTGGCAAAAATCAAATGATTAATACCCTGGAATATCGCTGGACTTTCTTTGAGCCTTATGTACTGACTTTCTTTGGTAAGTTTACGGCATTTATTGGCTTACAAGCTGTCGTTTTTGCTGATTTGGGCCATGCATGGAATGAGAAAGATGAATTTAAATTGGATAACTTTCTCGATGGCTACGGTTTTGGCATAAATATTTTAACGCCTTTCTCAGGTATGGCTCGCGTGCATTTGGCATGGAACGAGGCGGGAAAAAGCATTCGTGTGGGAATCCGGGGCCGTGAAAAGGCACTCACACAGCGGCAGAGGGTTCGGTGAGCGGGAAACATTTCCAGCCATATATTTTGCACAATTCCAAAGTTTACGATAAATGAAACCCCAACGAGTGAGAGTTCTGCTTCTAACCTGCATTGCAGCGAATCTTTGGGTTGGTGATATTGTCGGCCAGGATACACACTACTGGTCGCAGCACTATGGCACCCGTTCGACCCTGCTTGGGGGATCAGTGATTGGCAGTTTGCTGGATATAAGTTCGACCTACTATAATCCGGGCGCATTGGCCTTGATGGCGGATCCGGAATTTGTAATAAGCGGTTCGATCTTCGGCTTTAGGACTTTGATTTTTAAAAACGGTGCCGGTCAGGATCTTGACCTCTCGCAATTTCAGTTCAAGAGCGCCCCGGATCTGCTTGCCGGTTTATTGACTTACGACAGAGCCAGTAGAAGTCGATTGGCTTTTTCAGTTCTAAGTCGCCAAAAGTTTCATGTCCGGCTCAGCCAGAGACAGATAGATACACGCGAAGCGATAACAAGCTCACCGGGCGAAGAGCCATTTGGTGGAGAGGTGGTTGTGCGACAAGACCTGGATGAAGATTGGGGTGGATTGACCTGGTCATATAGGTTAAGTGACAAATCCAGCATCGGGCTGACGCAGTATATTGCAGTACGAGCCCAGCTTAAGCGCGTTCAGGTCATCTCACAGGCCCTGACTCAGGAGGACGTTGCCACCACCATAGAGTTTGAGGAATTCGATTACGACCATTGGCGCACCTTGTGGAAGGTCGGTGCTGCTTTTGATTTCAAACCTGTCAGCTTCGGACTGTCTTTAACCACGCCAAGTCTTCGCCTCTTTGGCAGCGGCACTGCCACCATAAACAGAACGGTGAGCGGACAGGACGTAAATAACGACAATGTTGAAGATCTGGAATTCATTTTTAATGAACAGGAGAAAGTTAAAGCCAACTATAAGTCATCCTGGGCAGTTGGAATGGGTCTGGCGTATCATTTTGAGAAGAGCGCTGTCCATGTTAGCGCCGAGTGGTTTGATGCGGTCAGCAAATTCGACGTGCTTGAAACAGAGCCTTTTGAGGCTCAAAGTTCCGGCGAAGCATATGCAAACCAGGTCACTCACGAGCTCAGGTCAATCGTCAATTTTGGTATTGGTGTTGAGCATACTTACAATAGTCATTTGACAGGGTATGCCAGTTTCAGCACAGATTTTTCGGCAGCTGTGCCCGGAACAGATAGCAATTTAGCATTCTCAAATTGGGATCTCTACCACCTCACGGGGGGCTCAACTTTTAGGATTCGCAGGTTTGAGTTTACACTGGGAATGGGTCTTATTTTCGGCAACGGCAAAAACAGGCAGCCAGTGAATTTGATTGATGCCAACGAAAGTAACGAGTTGCTCGGCACGCGCGGAGAAATGGAGTCTACCTATCGCAGTGTACTGGTTATTGTCGGCTTTTCATTTTATTTTGGAGAGGCAAATAAGTGAAACACGGGCTATCGAGTAGTGCGAATTGAAAATAACTGGAGGATGGAATGACTGGATATAGAGAAATTTTAATGATTGCTGTTCTAGTAACCGCTGGTCTTTTTCCGGAAGCCGGCAAAGCTCAGGATGCACATTACTGGACTTTGCAATACGGAACAAGATCGACTTTGCTGGGAGGCAGTGTGATCGGCAGTGTCGAGGACCTTGGAGCGACTTATTATAATCCGGCCCGGCTGGCTTTAACGCCCGACTTGTCTTTCCTGCTCAGCGCCAAAGTGTACCAGTTCGATAAAGTTACTGTTGAAGATGGCGCTGGCGAGGGGGTAGATGCCAGAAACTCGTCATTTGGCGGCGCCCCCAGCCTGGTGGCGGGAACGTTCAAGATCGGTTTTTTGCCGGGACATCATTTCGCCTACTCATTCCTGACCCGGCAGCGGAGTGAGTTAAATCTTGGCATAGCGGGAGGGGGCATCGTTGATATTATTGAAACCATCCCGGGCGATGAATTGTTTGCAACGGAGTTTGAGGTGGACCTGAAAATCAAGGACGAATGGATCGGCTTCAGTTGGGCTCATGCAGCGGGCGCTAAGGCGAGTTTTGGTATTACCCAGTTCCTCTCCATACGTAGTCAGAATA
>JAZFYA010000097.1:0-2104 GCA_036443315.1 Pseudomonadales bacterium | reverse complement strand
TATATCATGACTCAGTATAAGCACCGGTCGGTGCCCTGCTTGCTCGTGACCACGAACTGGATTTAGGTCAGCCCAACGAATTTCTCCTCTCAATATTTGGGCCATTCAGACAGGTCCTCCTTCAACCCTTCTTCAGCAAGCGATTGTTCAAACTCTGGATTCAGTTTTGAGCATTCCTGGGCAAGTTGATTATGGTTAAGCCGCGCTAGCTTTTCCATCACAGCTTCCTGAATTGCCCGGCTTCGACTCGGAAACATATGTTTTTTCACTAACATATCAATCTCCGAGAGAACTTCAGTATTTAGGGTAATTGCAATCTTACTACTACGCATAATGCGCCTCCAAAAGTATGATTATATGTCATACTCTTGGGGGTATCAAGAATCTGAATCAACGGCAATAAGATCAATCTATTGAGGCATAATCGCCACCGCCAGAGCCTGCTCCGGTAAAGGTCGGATCTTTAGCTCATCCATATCCAAAAGCGTGATAAACCGGCAACGCCGCAGAGAGTGGCTTGTGGACTTGCCCGAAGGGTGCCACCCAGGATGTCAGCCACACCTCTACTTACGCCGCAAGCAGCGGAGAAATAAAACTCAAATAAACAACGAATTAGAGGTTAAGTGTGAGACTGTTTTCAGTTTTTTGTGTAAAACTCACGTCAAGAGATGGAAGTTTGCACCATAGTGTGCTAAATTTAGCACACTAATTGATGATATTGAGATCTTTGATGAGTAAGTCTGATATCCCTATTGATTGGGAAAGCACAAGTTACGATGACCTAATGTTGTTTCCCACAGATGCAAAGCAAAGTGCTGGTTTCCAGTTGGGACGATTGCAACAGGGATTAGAACCTACAGATTGGAAACCACTAAACAACCTTGGAAAAGGTGTGACTGGTGTGAAGGAGATACGTATTTGGGAGGTTAGTGGAGGCTACCGTGTCGCTTATACCGCCAAATTTAGGGATGCCATTACTGTATTCCACTCTTTTAAAAAAACGACGCAGCAGACATCCAAGAAAGATATCGAATTAATTGTTAAGCGTTACAGAGTAGCTGCAGCGCGGCAAATGTGAGGGTATTAACATGACAGCACCACGAAGAACAGTAGGGAATATTTTTGATGACCTCGGACTTGATCCGGCAGAGGCTGAAATTCTGAAGGTGAAATCTGCCCTAATGAATTCTATTGTTGCTTACATGGATAAAACTAAACTAACGCAACATGATGCAGCGGAGATAATGGGGGTTGACCGTGCACGTATCAGCGATGTGTCACGAGGTAATATTTCAAAGTTCACCATCGATATGTTGTTGGCCATGAATGCTAGAGCTGGTCTTCATCCATTGACGATAGCGGCCTAACTCTCACCGATCTTTTGCATCAAGTATATGTGTGACACATGACGCTTATTCCCAGTATTGTGTAATATCGGAGTATTGTGTTTTGGCGTTTATACATACTTTAAATTTATTTTTATCCTTTTCTTGACTACTAGCAAACGCAGTGCGCAGAGTGCGCGAGATTGAAAATCTCGCCTGTCAAAGGTCCAGGAGCGGTAGGCCTGGGTAAGGCCAGCATTATTCTTAAAATGTCTTTAGTTACTGTTTAATCAGTTGCCACTTATCGCAGCTACCCGACCACTACCCCAATTAAGGCGGAATAACTAATGGATAATGAAGATTTACTCAATGAGATTCATGAAGATCTGTTACAAAAATTCTGTGCAGATTATGACATATTGACAAAAAAATATATAAAACTTGGATACCCTGAGAACAAATTGGTTTCTTGTACAGCGGGTATTTTGACATCAATGTTACAAAGGGTGTTTGGAACACCCGAAGGCACTAAACAACTGATTGATGTGTCAACACTTTTCCAACACCCCTTCAAAAAGGCAGCGGATAAAACATTTATCGGTCGGATTACGAAAGGATTTGACTGGTTGGGCTATCGGCTGGGAGCGAGTGCTGCCCAGGGCGTGTCGTTAGCTCAGAAGACCCTATCAAACCATCGGGATAAACTGCTTCGGCTTTATGAGCGAGCGGCTTCGGTTTAGACTGTGAAGGAGTATATCCGTATATGGTCTCCTCTCCCC
>JAZFYA010000096.1:0-2695 GCA_036443315.1 Pseudomonadales bacterium | reverse complement strand
ACTAACTCAACCGGCGCACAACGCGCTAGAAAACTCTGGTACTCCTTACGGGGCAAAAAAGCAAGCAGGAGATTAGTGGCAGGAATGCGCTTCGTGGCTGACATGTGAACACTCCTTTTTTACTGAGCGAATTGTTTTATTTGCATTTGCCTTCCCCTTAAAAACAGTTTATTTCATTGATATCGAAAATGTGTACATTACTACAGGATTTAGTTGGTAATATTTATGCTTGAATAAACTTTGGTGCCGGCCCATGGTTGGCGAAAGTTTACGGGTTTATCTGGAATTATTCAATCGCTGATTCATCGTACATTACAATAAAAAATCTGCTTTGTTCCAAAAGCGGACGTTCAGAAGAATGCTTCATTGGGGTGTTTGCTGTGGCATTAAAACTATTAAGTCATTAAATATAGGAAGAAAATATGACTCTGACAATGGAAACTTGCTATAATTCGCGGTTGCTAATTTTTCTTGGCATTACCTTATACAAGGAACACGATGCAAGCACCTCAAGTACCTATCAAAAAAATCATCTTAGTCACCGACTTTACAGACGCCTGTATAGATGCCAGCTATCATGCCATGTTGCAAGCTCAAACCTACAAAGCAGAACTCAAGGCTTTTTATGTATTTGAGCCAAGAGCATTAGGCATTTCAGAGGAGAACTATCTGCCTCAAGAACATTTCATTTCGAATGAAGACCCTGCAAAGACCAGACAGAGAGGAAAAGATGCCCTTAAAGAACTGGCAGACTCTTTTGACATGAAAGTTGAGACTATCTTTGCTGAAGGCTATGCTGGTCAGGAAATTGTCCGCATTACCTCCGAACTCAAAACAGATCTGATCGTTCTAGGAGCACAAAGCTATACAGGGTGGAATCGATATGTTTCCTTTTCTGGAAGTGTCGCGGAATACGTCGTTAAATACGCCTCTTGCGCTGTCTTCTCAATCAGGCAGAGCGATCTTGATAAAGACCACTTTCCACCTAAAACTGGATACCGCGCTCACGAGAAAAAAAGCGCCGATGCCCTATACTAGACTAGTAAATTAAGTTTATGTAGAGGTGTCTTTATATCTTACATTCGCCAGTCTAAGCCTGTCCTTTCGTAACTAGATGGACAGACCATTGTAATAACTCTACACCCTATCCACCGTAATATTTCTAGGAATAAACCTATGAATGAAATTCTGCAATACCTAAAAAAGCATGGTGAGAAACTTGATATTGAAATCGCAGCAGCTACAGGCATCTCACTTACCAATGTACGTCTTCAATTGTCAGAGCTTGCTGCCAAAGGAAAGATCATGACATGCCAACTGACTCGGTACGAAAAGGACAAGACAGTTAAGGGAATAAGTTGCCGAATAGCAGGATATAGACCTCCTATGGCACCTGGCAGGAAAGCGCAGGCACAGAGGAAGGAGGCTGATAAAAGTAGAATAAAATATTAAGTAATAATTAATAATTGTGTATAAAACAATTAGTTCAATTATCTCATGGGTATCTCATAAAACTAGGAAGCGTAGTGCATTCAATGAGGATGATGAATGCGAGGGGGGGTTAGGCGCACCCTACAGTATGCGTAAATGGATGGATGATTATTATAGACCGGACAAAGAAAAGAAGGGTATAGGGAGTGAGCATTAGTACAAATGACTGGGAGTTCAGTGGTGCACCATGGTGGGATGATGCCAATCAAGCCATGAAATTCAATCTGAAGAGAGCTGGTAGTTACCGCACGTGTGCAATTTCACAAGTCGCCCTGAACGATTACTTTAAAACAGAAGATTCTAAGGATGCCGCCGTTAAGAACTACCAGAAGCATTCGAACCAAGTTCGTTTGTTAGCCATACGGCTGATTCAGGACAACTTACCAAATGAAGAAGGGGTATTCTTCATCACATTGGAAATATGCAGAGAACAGCGGCATATGAATATTTGAGGAGCATATATAAATGAACATAAAAAGTGTGGATACACCTTCTACTTGTTACGTGCCGGTTATCTCAAAAGTTGAACGTCTGCTTTGTGCCAAAAGCGATCATTCGAAGAAAGAAGTCTTCATCTACGTCCACGGATTCAATAACAGCTTCAAAGTCGTCCAAGGAAGCCTATAAAGGTCGAATACCTTATTTGAAGCGAGATTTAGCTAAATTTATTGCTTCGCCTATGTTGCCCACAGCCGTCTCAATACCCATTTTCATATCTCCCCAAGCACTTTCGCTTGCTTGTTCGACCTCATGTAGCTTTTTGTGGGCTTCCTCCCGTTTGCTGTGCAGCGCTTCAATTTGTTTACGGAACTCAGCTTGAACCTGCTCCTCAGTTTGATCTACTTTGGCAACTAGAGCATCTATTTCATTGTTACACTGATCTAGCTTCGAATGAAGCTTGCGCACAAATTCGTCTTTTGTATCCATATTTTTTCTTTATAGGAAGCTAGAAATTAATTTGCATTACTTGATGAATTACACATGGTTACACTATGTCACATTACAATAGAAAAAAGAATATCTATTCTAAAACAATCCAATAACAGCCAACCATCATTTAGGTGCTTGCAGATTTTCTTTCTGAAAAATTTTTTGCGCCAAAATAGGAAGGGCTTTTTCCAAGAACAAAACGCCCATTCGTGAAGGAAAGAATTCGCTGTTGTGGCAAAACGGTAGAAAAGGCCTTGGTAAGTTGTCCAATATG
>JAZFYA010000095.1:0-7451 GCA_036443315.1 Pseudomonadales bacterium | reverse complement strand
CGAAAAACGGCGGTTTGAGCGTATTTACTTGTCAACATGTGGACAGGAAAGTACTCTCTGGACATTAGTGTTAACCTCGAGGCTACTTCCTTCATAAAGACGCTAATAAAACATCACGCAGTAAAATGTTGTTGTAACAAAAAGCTTATTTGCTGCATCCTTAATTTTTTATTTTTACTGTTCAATTGCTCAATTATCTTGTTATTACTTGTAATAAATATCGGGCCATTATCAGGGTCATCAGCTAAACGACCATGACTGCCTTTTACCAACTCAGAAGTTAATGGTATCAAGTCCATCAACATGCGTTGGCCGATTTTTTTTTGTAGCAAACGCTTGGCGACTTTTAATTTTGGAAACCGAATTTCAGGATCGACGAATAGTTCAACCGGGTCGTAACCAGGTTTTCGATGAATATCAACAGTGCGAGCAAAATCTGGAGCCTTGTCATCATCTAGCCAGTAATAGTAATCAAACCAGCATTCCGGCTCGGATATCAGTACCAGTTCTCCGCTACGACTATGGTCAATTTGTAACGACTTTTGTCCTTCAGAGTCTAGTACTTGTGATACACCTGGAGTATTTTCGAGCAACGTTTTAACTTTTCTGATGTCGGCCGTGTCTCTAATATAGACATGGGCGATTTGATGATCGGACACGGCAAACGCGCGACTAGCGCCAGGATCAAGCAACTCCCAGCTCAATGACTCACGTACTGTGAGTAGGCCAGCCTCACGCAACCTACGATTAACTGAAATCGACTGCTTAACCTGCCTGATACCGTATTCTGATACCACCATAATCTCAGCGCCCTGCCCTCGGGCAAAATCAATTAACCGACCAGCTTCATGATCTATCAGTTTTACATCAGAGGCGATTTGAGGATCGTTTGGCCCTAAGCGTTGCAAGTTATAATCAAGATGAGGTAAATATACCAACTGAAGATGTGGATGATTGAGTTTATATTCAGCTAGCGCGCAGTCGACTATCCAGCGACTCGAACGTATATCTGCGGCCGGTCCCCAGAAATTAAAAAATGGAAATGTGCCAATCTGCCGCTCTATTCTTTGTTGCAGTTCAGCTGGTTCTGAATATAAGCCCATCACCTTGCGACCATCGGCAGGGTAATGTGGCCTAGGGGTGATCGAGTAAGTAACATCAGCATACATGTTGTGCCACCAAAACAACTTAGAGCATCGAAAATCTGGCCGATTTCTTTTGAGTTTTTGCCAAACTTTTTCACCCTGAACAAGATGATTGGATTGCAGCCAAAAACGCACCTCTGCCTGATCGCGGAAATACCAACCATTACCCACTATTCCATGTTTGGCCGGTGATAATCCAGTCAACATACTCGCCTGCGCCGTTGCAGTAACTGCAGGAAAAACGCCAGTCATAGGAGTAATAAAACCATCGTTGCTTAGTGCATTTAAATTTGGTGTATTTTCACCTAATAGAGACGGCGTTAAACCAACAACGTTGATCACCACCAATGGTTTAATTGGTGATTTACTCACCTCAGCAATAACTGCCGAGCGGCAAGCTGAGTTTCAACCCAGTTTAGCTCATCAACTATGCCACATATTAGTCCGGCATCATCAAGGGGATGTAGCAATTGAGGTAGTACATGCCAAGAGTAAGTTTCAACTTCGAGCCAAGGTTTTGATGTTTTATCTAGCATCTGTGAGCTAGTAAAATAGTCACGTAAAAAATCAAATACCCTGAGTAAATCGGTCTGGGTCGTTGTTAGACTAGCATGGTTTAATCGCTTGCTATTGATCGGCACATGAAAATGAATACGCCAACTTAGACTTTTACTGAGTTCAGATTGCCTATCCTGTATTATTTTTAACGCATCTGATAAGTCATTACAAGCAATTACCCCCCCTTGCACCTGCTTGGCTCTAACCTGATGTAGATAAGTAGGCTCTGCATATTCTTGTAATAATTCAAATAATTCTGGATCGATTTTTTTGCTTGAATCAAAATCGACTTGTAATGCACTCGATAATTGAATTTTGCCAATTTGAATCCCTGCGTTTGTTATAAGCTTCAGTGCTTGATAGGCATCTTCATGCATCACCGCTTGATGGCAAACGTCATAACAAACACCCAAAAACAGACTGTCAGACGAATTTTGTAGTGTATTTTCGGTCGCTAACTCACCGAAAAACTGAATCAACTCATAGGTTGATTCCAATACACAATCTGGCTCCATTTCTAGGCAAACTAAGATGCGTTTACCAGTGCTGCTGTATAGCTCGGTCAGATATTGATTAAGCTCCAGAAAATATGCCATTGCTTGTTGGTGTTTAGCATCATTCCACCACTGTTTGTAACCTAAAGGTAAGGTAGAAATCGCGCCAAACTCACAATTTTCAGGTAAACACACGGCAAGAATATCGGCTAAATTTTTGCTGTATTGCAAACGTGCAGGCATCGACCAATCGGGAAGATAAACCTTCGCCTTAACCTCTTGTTGATGAAAACCACGATACGGAAAACCATTGATAGAGGTCAAACTCAAGCCAGCATCACGCAGCGCTTGTTGAAAGTCGAGCAACGCAGCGTTGTCTTGTAGTTGCACAGCCGCAGTAGCGCTTATCCACAAACCAGAAGTCATTGTATCTAGACCTCGTTGGCCCCTAACTGGTGTTATATACGAGCGCAAATTTTGTGTGAGCTCGTCTAATGTTTTACCAGCATGAACATTACTACAATAGGCTATATCTTCTCTACGCCAACCATGGCGTTGACTTAAATCGCTGTGGCCACGCTCGCTTTTACGGCTGACATTAGTAACTGATTCACTATTGGGTACTAACATAAAACAATTGGTTCCTGACCTCGAAGAGCGGAGTTTTCCTGCCAAAGCTTGGTTTGATCAACCTTAATAGGCGTCTTTATACCTTCAATTGAAATACGGCCACTTTGTGCAAAGAAGCTAATTGGATTATCAAACAGGACTTTTTCTATATCGGCTTGGCTGAAGCCTGCTTCTTTCATTAATTTTCCGGTTTTCGGTACTTTTAATGGATCGCTACACCCCCAGTCCGCAGCGCTATTAACCACCATCTTTTCGATCCCGTATTGCTTCAACAAGGCGACCATACGTTGTTCCGACATTTTAGTATCAGGATAAATTGAATGCCCACACCAGCAGTTAGTTTCTAATACTAATGGCAAAGTTTGCTCGTTAAGGTGATCAATGATCACAAGTTCTTCACGGATTCCAACTTCCCTAATTAAATCTATAGTGCGTTTAGTGCCACCAATCTTGTCTCTGTGTGGTGTATGTACTAACACTGGCAGTTCGAATTCCATCGCCAACCTCATTTGTTCGGCCATAAAACGATCTTCTGCTGCCGTGATATCGTCATAACCTATTTCACCCACTGCAACGACGCCATCTTTAGCCAGATAACGGGGTAAAATCTTGATTACGTCTTCGGCAATCGATAAATCGTTTGCTTCTTTTGGATTTAAACCAATAGTGCAGTAGTGGTAAATACCAAATTGACTGGCACGAAAACGCTCCCAACCGAGTAAGGTATCAAAGTAATCGACAAAACTTCCGACCGACGTACGCGCTTGTCCTTGCCAAAAAGCAGGCTCAATAACACCGATAATTCCCGATGCAAACATGCGTTGATAGTCATCGGTAGTACGAGAAACCATATGAATATGGGGATCAAAATAGTGCATTATTCGAAACTCCCTGTTACTAGTTTAGGTTTACTGTTTGCATGTTGTGTAGTTGTTCGTTGTTTTAACAGAGCGATAATGATTTGTCTGACAGAACCCTCTGATTCAACCGCAAGCCATTGTTCAAGTTTGAACCAAAATTCGTCAGTACAGTCTGACGCTCCATTTTCTAACAAGCCAAGCAGGCTGTAATAACGTTGATTTGGATCTTCATCTATGGTGAATTCCAAATAACAAAGCTTAGCTTTAGTAGATAAATGGCTATAATTTATTGCCAGCCAAATTGAAGTCGGCGGTTGGCGTCCCGCCAACAAACGTTCTTTGACCAGATCGGCACATAATTCAGACAATTTCAGGTTTGAACGCGACTTAAGCCCAATCATGTCAACTATGTCCAGCCCCATAAATAACGCCTTTAACACCAACTGATTAAAGGCCCTGTCGTCATAATGCAAAGCAGGATAAGGGTTGTCAAGCGCAATTGCGGAGAACAGGCTTACGCTATTAGTACGGCCAGTATGCAGCGCAAGCTCCACTAACAGATCCGATTCAACCAATAGATCAATACCCTTTATAATTGCTATTTTTTCATACTCATCAGCCAGTTTATAAACCTGGTTAATGAGATCTTTGACCTGCACAGGTTTCGCAAGTTTTAATAGTTCAGAGATTAACAATATTCGTCCAAGCTGATCTGCGTGCCAATGCAGCCCTTCGCTTAATCCAGAGATAGCAGCCGAACCTAGCTTACGTCTTGCCATGGCACTATATCGCAGCTGCAGTTCGCTGGCCGTTTGTAGATCATCGCTAGCAGCTATTTTGACTAGCGCTGTGTTTAACCAATCGGCATCCAGGCTGTCGAGCTGCTTCGATAACGCAGAGGTCAATAAACCAAGTTGAGGTCTAGGCACAAAGTCTTCCATAATTAAACCGCCTGTTAATTGAATCAGGTTCCGCTTATCCAAAGATGCAACCTAGGAATTGTTAAAAAAATCGAAACACAAACCAGACTAGGGATCACCGCATCGACACTGGCTAGCATCAACCCGTCAAACAATGGTATAGCTGCCAACAAGCCACCAATACATGCTTTCACATTAGGTTGTTCAGCATTTAGCAACGACTGAATTCTACTGATGAGCCAGCCACAAAAGCCAACAACAAACAGCCAAAAGTAAATCGATTGAGAACCCAAGCTAGCACCAATGAATACAGGGGAAAAAAGTAATGCTAAAGGCCAATATCGGACAAGTCTATTAGTGTGCTCATCTCGCGCTAAATAAGTAATGCCTGCAATATATAACCATAAAGAAATAGCGGCCAAAGCCAGTGCAAATGACACCTCAACCAATAACAGCGCGGCAATCAAATAAACACCACAACGACACGCTCCCATCACAAAGGCACTATGGGCAAATTGTTTATGAATAGCGTTGTATAAAATAATAGTAAGTGCTAACAATATGGCGGCGAATAAACCATAAAGAGACTGAATATTGAAGCCGAAAACAATCACTGAGCCATGCTGAGTTGCTTGATACAGATAAGCGATCAAAACAATCGCAATTACTAACATCAAACTTCCAGTTATCCAAACCCAACAAGCGGCAATATCACCTTTCGCTATCGGTCTCGGGTTGGAATTTTTTCGGTCCCATTCTGCATCGAATGCATCGTTCAAAAACATCCCCCCCAGATACATCAAGGACAACGCAGCCAGTGTCGTCATCCAAAATACATTCGAATGCTGAAAAATCATGTCATCTCCCGCAGCCCCTATCAAACTCGCTTGCGCCAATAATGCTGCGGCAAACACGTTAGTCCAAACTGTGGGCAGGTTCGACACTCGCCCTAGAGTTAACCACGTTTTTATTTTCATCAGTTAGGATACCTATTGAGAAAGCAAGCCAACTTACGCCACCACCCGGCATGAACCGGCTGTGTTAACGGTCTTTTTCAGCCATTTCAACGCCGCTGATAACGCTTGCAACTCCATATAATTAACGTCTTTAGCAGTGCCGATTTGCGTCAATAAAGTGATACGCAATTCGCCACCTAAATGCTGTCGAAATTCTTCTAAACCAGAGAGTATTAGTGGCTGCCCTTGTTCATCTAATTGCTCTAGTACAGGATGCCACAACACAAATCCTAAGTTTTTCAACAAATTAATTAATCTGTACGCTTCACCTTCGGCAAGTAAACCCACTTCAACAGCGTATTTAGCATCAAGCGCCATACCAATGGCCACTGCCTCACCGTGTCTGACTTTATATTTAGCTAATGCTTCAAGTTTGTGTGCACTCCAATGACCATAGTCTAATGGCCTGGCACTACCACTTTCAAAAGGATCGCCGGTTTTGGTTATTTGTGCTAAATGTAATTCGGCACATTTAGCTATCGCATATTGACTAGCTTGTGGCTCAAATTGACAAAGCGCATCAATATTATCTTCCATCCAGCCGAAGAAACTCTGGCTACGTATAGCCGCCACCTTGACGGCCTCGGCTAATCCAGCACGATGATCACGGGCTGACAAATTATCCAGTAGTGCAGCATCGTTCAGTACCGCCATCGGCGGACAGAAAGTACCAATTAAATTTTTGGTATCAAACGCATTAAAACCATTTTTAACACTAACGCCAACATCGTTTTGTGCTAACACTGTGCTTGGCATGCGCAGCAATTTAATTCCTCTATGAAAGGTAGCACAAACATACCCCACAGCATCAAGTACTGCACCACCGCCAATAGAAATCACTACGTTATGACGATCTATCTTGTGTAATAACAACTGCTGATACATGTTTTCAATTTCAGCTTGACTTTTAACTGCCTCACCACCAACAATAACCTGCGGCCTTGCAACCAAGTTAATATGTTTATTAAAAAATTTGAAATAGTTTGTAATTCGATCAAGAAGCAAAACGTTGGCATCAACGACACCTTGATCTATAAACACATAAACAGATTGTACCGACGTGGTAACGTCCTCAAATTTGGAATTGAGTAGTTCTACTAACCGAGTGTTACTGACATTAAAAACGTCATGTTCAAAATAGACTGGGTACTGAATAGGCAAACTAAATTTGGCGTTGATTTTTTTCATAGTATTTTAATCTGGTATTTTGCCCCATCTTTGCAGATTGTAACTCCAAGGCGGGCAAGCCAGTAGGAATCTATCAACACATTGGTCGCCGTCCGATTCTGGCATTCGGCAATTCTGACAGTGACATACAGATGATTGAATACACCATGGGTGGTGAAGGCCGTCGATTGGGACTCTTCATTCACTACACAGATGCGAACCGTGAGTTTGCCTACGACCGCAAAAGCCACGTCGGTAAGCTTGACAAGGCTCTCGACCAGACAGGTTTAGATTTTTCTAAGTGTTAGTGGAAATTTTTATCGCCAAAATTGGGGAAAGGAAAGAGGGGTAGGTACTACATTGATAGGTGTGGGTAAGTTCCAGACTAGGTGTACCCCCTATCTTAAATAAATCTAAAGAAGTATGCAGAATTCAGCTGATCTCAGTTTTATCCATCTAGTCCAATATGGTCTTATGCCATCCTATTGAATCCAGCATTTCATAGGGAAATTTTGGGGGCAACACCTAAACATCGAAAAGTACAGAGTGTTTGTTAATAAGCCTTCCAGCTTGTTATTTGATTCCCGCCGCCCGATGATACAGAGTATTATCTGTGTAATGTTATTTGAAAGGATTGATATTTCCTAAAATCCAAGTCGCC
>JAZFYA010000094.1:0-4157 GCA_036443315.1 Pseudomonadales bacterium | reverse complement strand
GAAATTCGATAAAGGAGAGAAAAACAAAAAACAATAAGACAAAACAAGTAAAAAAATATGAATCATCGTTGTCTTATTCAAAATTTATTGTTTGAAGACAAATTCATCCATTAACCGACAGGCCCACAATGGGCCACGGTATCCGCTTCCATAAAACCGGGTTGAGAGACATCCCAATGATGAGTGCGAATGGGGATCTGGTTTTTCAATAGGCTACCGGGTTTAGTACCACCTAGCCCTTTACGACCGTATTTAACTCTGATGGGCTTCAGAACCCGATCAATGGTAGCGTGACTTATCGACAATAGTTTGTCTTGTATCTCTGCTGCCAGAGGCTCGTAGGCCATCTCATAGAAAGGCAACCACAGTGGAATAGCCGCCTTGAGTTTCTTCGAACACATCTGGTCACAGGCAAACCATAGCCGTTTCAGCGCGGTTAATAACTGTGGGGAGGGTAGACTGGCTTGCGCCCGGGCCGTTGCGACTTACGCGGCTTGCCGCGCTGGTTCAATATCCGTATCGCATATTTGCGGTGAAAGCCGCATACGGCACAGAATTCATCGAGAATAGCTGTCTTGGCCTTTTTACTTGCTCGACGATAACGGAGTCGAATAGCCTTTAGGTAGGCCTGCCGCTCATTTTTACCCATATTACAGTCCTCAATTTCGGTTACCTGTAATATGAGTCAACGATGCTAATCTACTACCACATAGGGTTACATTTAATTTGAGTCAATGCGTGAGGTGCCTTGTTGGCGGATCTTTCCATGGTTTCGATCTATAATGAATCACCCGCATTAAATAAGTCGTCCGGTGTCGCCTCACCATCTTTTACGGCATTGATAGAACACAGCGTCACCCTAAAAACCCATCATTAAGGTGGCGCTGAAACGCTGCCATGTCCCAAACTCCTAGCAAGGCGCGGGTGGCGGTGATCTGGTTTTGTAACCACGTTTTTGCAGCGGGCTTATACCCGCCACCGTCTAGCAGCACGATAGTGGGCACGCCCGTTTTGATGATATTACAGAGCAGAAAAGGGTATTTTTCATCGACAGACCCGGATGATTGCTGCCATTTGCATTCAATAATCAACCCCTCTGCAAACCTTGCTTTGTTCGTGATAAGGAAGTCAACGATACGGGTAGACTGATAGATGGTTGTCCCCACATTGACGTGTGGCTGGAATTGCTTCCCACCTATCAGGTGACGGTTCTCAAATAGCAGAGGCTTATGATTTTCAAACAGGGCAAAGCCTGCTCTTATCAGGGCGTCATGGACAAAGTGCTCTAACTGGGTGCCGGTTCTATTCGCTCTCGAGCCACTACTCGTAGTTCCTGATGGGACACTCATTCTCACGGCCTCTTTGGTGTGTAGTGGTCAAGTAAAAGTAGACACTTTTTTTAGGCGGCCTTGTCAAAATATTGTTTTTCATACTGCATAGGACTTTGGTATCCCAAATAGGAATGGAGTCTATGGCTGTTGTAGAACATTAAGATATAGTCCCTCACCACTTGTTCAGCCTGTTGAGCATTGGCAAACTGATAATGATGGGTGCATTCACTTTTCAAACTACGAAAGAATCGTTCGACCACCGAGTTATCCAGGCAGTTGGCTTTTCGACTCATTGAACAGGTCATGCCAAATTGTTTGAGTTCTGCTTGATACGCATCACTGGCATACTGACTTCCCCGATCAGAATGATGGAGCAATCCCTTCTCCGGCTTTCTTGCCCAGAACGCCTTTCTCAATGCCTCTAAGACCAAGTTTGTGGTCATATGAGGCTTCAATGCCCAACCGGCAACCTGGCGAGAAAATAAATCGATGACCACGGCCAGATACACCCAGCCTGCCTGTGTCCACAGATACGTCAGATCGGTTCCCCAGACCTGGTTTGGTGCGTTCACATCAAACTGACGTGCCAAGATGTTATTTGCCACAGGATAAGCATGTTTGCTATCAGTAGTGACACAAAAACGTTTCTTTATTTTTACTTGTAATCCCAATTTCTTCATTAATGTTCTCGCTTGATAACGGCCCAGGGAATACCCCTGGACTCGCATACCTTTCGCCATCCGGCGGCTGCCATAGCTTTGCCTGGAGGCCGCAAATAAAGTGTTGCAATCGGCTTTCAAGCGGACCGTCTCAAGGGATACCCCCGTCGCCGCTGTGTTGATAAATTTGTAATAGCCACTGCGACTCACTTCCATTACTTCACATAATAGTGTCACAGGATAGGCCTTCTGTTGCATGCGGATAAATCCATATCTTACACTGGCTCGTTCGCAAAGAAGGCCGCCGCTTTTTTTAATATCTCCCGTTCCATCTCCAGCCGTTTAAGCCGTTTGACCTGCTCTTTGATAGTCGCTTGTGCCTGGGCTAAATCTTCAATCTCGGGGATTGACATCGTCTCTTCACGATGGTCTTTTACCCAGCGTCTTAATGCACTAGCACTAACCCCTAAATTCCTAGCAGCTTCCGATGCCGAATAACCTTGTTCAACCACTAACTTCACAGCATCTGTTTTAAATTCATCGGAATAATTGGGTCTCTTTTTCATCTTGCACCTCTTGCTAGTCGGTTAAGTAACCTGAGATCGGTTTAAGAAACAGGCACCATTGCCTGTTTCAAGCAATCAAAATCATTGCCAGATAAGTTCAGCGAAGGTTTGTTTTCTTTAAGGCAATAAGCGATCAAGCCACCAATAAGATTCAACATAAACCCATGCACAGAGCGGTGTCTAGCGTGTTCTATCTGAGAAATATTTTTCAGTTGGTCATTGATGGTTTCGATGATAAATCGTCTGCTGAGCATGGCTCTGTCCCATAATGAATGGATTTTTGCTTTCATGTTTTTCCTGACATTCGTCACTAATTCAACGCCTTTATCAAATAAATCACCTGCCAAGGCCTGACTGATGTAGCCTTTATCACCATAAAGTTTACCTTTCATGGTCTCGCACAGCTCAGGGACAGGCTTGCGGTCATCGACATTCCCTGACGTGATTTTAGCCGCTAAAATATCCCCTTGATGGTTGATAATGAGATGCAGTTTGAAACCATAAAACCAGCCCATCGTGCCTCTGCCACGTTTGGCTATACCATCAAATACACGGTGACGTGGAATGCGCAAATTGTGACAGACCTTCAGACTGGTTGAATCTACAAAAGCAATCCCTGTGGGTTTACCTTTCAGGTAGGCAAAGTAACTGCATAAAGGAACCAACACACTGGGCATTACCTCTAAGAACCTTGTGTAGCTTAACATCTCAGGAAAAGCATCGGTATAGAACTGGGCTACAAACCCTTTGTAATAATTCTTAAAGTCTCGATGATTGGAATGATGAAATAGGATGATGATCGTCATGATTTCACTAGCTTGCATGCGGCCTGTTCGACGTCGCTTTCGTTGACCATCTGAAAGTAACTGTTTCTCCCATTCGGGCATGAAGTGTTGGCAAAAATCATCGACATCACAAAATATTTCAGTTATTTTTTTCAACGCCTATTCTCCTTTCAACTCTCTTTGCTTGGTTGAAAGATCAGATCAGTGAACCGCCTCTTAGTTCAATATTTTTTATCCCGAGTTCAGGTTTATTAGACAGTGAAACGAAATTTCGGAATATTGTTGAAGGTTCTCTACAAGGAATCTTTGTGCATAGAGACTTCAAACCACTTTTTGCAAATCAGATGTGTGCAGAAATATTTGGCTATAGCAATCCTGAAGAGATTCTGGAACTTGAATCTATACAAGAAGTATTCTGGGCACCAGAGGAACAAGATCGGATCAAGGATTACAAGACACGCCGAATGGAAGGAGATGAGGTTCCCAATATTATCGAATTCCATGGCATGCACAAGGATGGTAGCTTGTTCTGGTTTGAGAGCCATGTTACGACGATTGACTGGCAGGGTGAAAAAGCCATTCAGGCCGCTGTAATTGATATCACCGAGCGCAAGCAGGTGGAAGAAGCGTTACAGGAGAAAAACAAATCCATTTCCCTAATGGAAAATATTGCCGCCGCCGCTAACGAATCCAAAAATATTGAAGAGACGATCAAGACATGCCTGGATATGGTCTGTTCCTACACGGGCTGGCCCATCGGTCACTATTACGCTCCGGCCAATGATGGAACCGGGGGCCTGGTACCGTCATGCATTT
>JAZFYA010000093.1:0-25732 GCA_036443315.1 Pseudomonadales bacterium | reverse complement strand
CGGGCCTTGCATTGCGAACAGCTACTCCGGTGGTACCTGGATATTGCACAGTCTAGCCACCCTCGGTAGTCTAACCCCTCACCAGGGCGTGGGGTTCCAACCGAGTGAGGGGTTAGACTGCCGAGGGTGGCGGCGGAATACTACCGTCGCAAGCCGTTAACAGCGCTGCCCTTAAGTAAGTGCCATTCACCACAGACCCCACAACACAACAATTATAAAAGCGGACAGACTATGTGTTATAAAACCAGACAGTTCTACTCGTCACCAACACTCATTTCGAATCGCCGCCGAACATACCGCGTTGCGTTTTTAAAAAAAGCCTCGTATGACTTATTGTTAAGTTAGCAATCTGGTACAGCGTAACTGCAAAATACTGCGGAATAAGGTCAAGAGAGCCTGAGCTAATTGGAGTTTTTGCATCCCATAAAAAAGAGGGGGCTTGATAGTAGGGGCGTTTTTTGATGCAAGGGTGGCACTAATAAAAAAGACCGCTGAATTAGCGACCCTTAATGGTTGATAGCTACTTGATTTTGCTACCAAAATCTGGCTCCGCCTGCTGGGCTCGAACCAGCGACCCAATGATTAACAGTCATTTGCTCTACCAACTGAGCTAAGGCGGAAGGGTGGTTAACATAGGTTAACGAGGCGCGAATACTAAAGCTAGGATGGAGAGTCGTCAACCGTTTTTCAGTGCTAACACCCTGAAATTTTTGGCAAAAGGCCGGTCGGTGAATATTTGACCGGTCATTGGCTTAGGGATTGGTGTAGGTGACTTGGGCTATAGTAAACTTCGCCTTTTGGTCTAGAGAATGCCATGGTTAAACCCTTTAAAGTTGTTTCCAAATTTGAACCCGCTGGTGACCAGCCTGCGGCTATTGCGGGGCTGTTGGAGGGGATCAATGCAGGCTTGCATGCTCAGACTTTGTTGGGGGTAACGGGTTCGGGTAAGACGTTTACTATCGCCAAAGTGGTGGAGGGTATTCAGCGGCCCATTATTGTTATGGCTCCCAACAAGACCCTGGCGGCCCAGCTCTATGGGGAGTTCAAGGAGTTCTTCCCTGGCAATGCGGTAGAGTATTTTGTTTCCTACTACGATTACTACCAGCCCGAAGCTTATGTCCCTTCTTCCGATACGTTTATCGATAAAGATGCTTCGGTGAATGAGCATATCGAGCAGATGCGGCTGTCCGCTACCAAGGCGTTGATGGAACGTGAAGATACTATTGTGGTAGCTACGGTATCGGCGATTTACGGTCTGGGTGACCCAGAGCAATACCTGAAAATGATGATCCATCTGGATCGTGGCGATCAGGTGGATCAGCGGGACATTCTGCGTCGTTTGGCAGAGCTGCAATATACCCGCAACGATGTGGATTTTGCCCGCGGCACCTATCGGGTGCGGGGCGATGTGATCGATATTTTTCCAGCCGACTCTGAAAAGGAAGCGGTACGGGTTGAGCTGTTCGATAAGGAGATAGAAAACCTGTCGATTTTTGATCCGCTAACCGGCGAGATTTTTCGCCGCGTCCCGCGGATTTCCATCTATCCCAAAAGCCATTACGTTACCTCTAGGGATACGTTGCTAGGTGCGTTGGATTTTATTGAAGAGGAATTGCGCGAACGACTGGTACAGTTGCGCGATAACGACAAACTGGTGGAGGCTCAGCGACTGGAGCAGCGTACTCGGTACGATCTGGAGATGATTCGCGAGCTGGGTTATTGCACTGGCATTGAAAACTACTCCCGTTATTTATCCGGTCGCGCTACTGGTGAGCCACCGCCAACGTTGTTTGATTACCTGCCGAACAATGCATTAGTGGTGATCGACGAATCTCATGTCGGTGTGCCACAGATTGGCGGCATGTATAAGGGGGATCGCTCTCGCAAGGAGACCTTGGTGGAATACGGTTTTCGTTTGCCTTCCGCGCTGGACAACCGGCCCCTACGTTTTGATGAGTGGGAGCGCTTGGTGCCACAGGTGATATTTATGTCTGCGACTCCCGGCGTCTATGAGCAGGAGCATGCCGCCCGCGTGGTGGAGCAGGTGGTACGTCCCACCGGTTTGGTCGATCCTGAGATAGAGGTGCGACCAGCCACTACCCAGGTTGATGATTTGCTGTCTGAAATCAACAAGCGTGTCGTCAAGGAAGAGCGAGTGCTGGTGACGACGCTGACTAAACGGATGGCCGAGGATTTAACGGAATATCTGGATGAGCACGGTGCCCGGGTTCGCTATTTACACTCCGATATCGATACGGTTGAGCGGGTAGAAATTATTCGCGATCTACGCTTGGGGGTGTTTGATGTGCTGGTGGGTATCAACCTGTTGCGGGAAGGCTTGGATATGCCGGAGGTCTCGCTGGTAGCGATTCTCGATGCCGACAAAGAGGGGTTTTTGCGCTCTGAGCGTTCGTTAATCCAAACCATTGGCCGTGCCGCCCGTCACCTCAACGGTAAAGCCATTCTCTACGCCGACCATATTACCGGCTCCATGGAGCGGGCGATGGGCGAAACCGAACGGCGCCGTAAAAAACAACAAGATCACAATAAAAAACAGGGTATTACGCCTAGAGGTGTAGTGAAAGATGTCGCTGATATTCTGGAGGGAGCGAGGGCACCTGGCAGCCGTAGCAAACGCAATGCTAAAGAGAGGAAGGTTGCTGAACAGGCGGCAACTTATCAGATAGAAGTGGCCAGGATGACGCCGACACAGTTGTCTAGGGAAATAAAACGCCTGGAGCAGACTATGTTTGAACATGCGAAAAATCTGGAGTTTGAAGAGGCGGCAATGACCCGTGATAAATTGTCGGCCCTGAAACATCAGGCTTTTATGGCTGGCAATTAGTAAAAGGAACATTATTGGAGCGGCGGAATAAGTCTTAGCATTTCTTTAGTGATTCAATAAAGCGTTAAAATAACGGTTGGATTTACGCTTGTGCTAACGCTGCCAGCTCATTATAATCCCCGCCCTCAATACGACCGTAGCTCAGTTGGTTAGAGCATCGCCTTGACATGGCGGGGGTCGGTGGTTCGAATCCACTCGGTCGTACCAAATACCAAAAAGTCGCCTAGCGGATCATTTCAGCCTATAAGCTGAAATGATCAAACTCCCACCAGTCACTACCCAAACCGCATACACACTTCCCTGGTGCGGGCTTTTTGGTATTTGTCATTCTCTTCCACGCGATTAGTTTTAACTTTCCGGTAACTTCCACTCATTTGTATATGAAACTACGCATGCCTGCATGCTAATAAAAGAGACTTATATGGACGCTCCGCAGATGTTGCATATTCAGACCAGCCACATACTATTGAAGAAAAGCTAGTTATTATTGAATGTTTGGAATCGGCTTTTGCTGCCTTTATAAACAGTTTAAGTAAACTGGCGATAAAGTCTAAACTGTATCAGGATCTTATCTATTTTGGAAAACACCATCGCGATCAGGAGGCAGCGCACACGATGGGCAGTTGGATCGAGGGTGATAAATGTAATGACAATCAACATACTCATACAGGCAATATCAGGAACCGTTATATGTTGTATGTGATTGACGATATTTTTGCAGGGTTTGATGATGTATTTCATTGCTGGAATACGGCATTCAAAGATGAACTGCCATACGTTTCATCAATGTAACACGCTAGGCATAAACAGTGCGGCTGCTAAGGCAGCCCGCTGCATTTTAAGCCGTTAGGTTACTTCGTCTTTCTTCGGCTCATATTCCTTCAACACGGCATAGAGTTCTTTCATTCGTATGGGCTTTCTTAAATAAGCATTAGCCCCGGCCTGTAATCCCTTCTCGACATCTTCATTAAATGCGTGAGCGCTAATCATTATGATGGGGATTAGTGGATTCTGCTGCCTGATACGCTGCGTGATAATCAGGCCACTGGTATCCGGCAAATGATTATCCAGTAAAATAAGATTGGGATTATAAGTAGTATACGCTGCCAGCGCCTCGGTACCATTGTTAGCCAGTATATAATTGATATTAAATACCTCTAACATCTCGGTGATAACGAGTTGATTATTCGGATTGTCTTCGACCACTAATACGCAAAGGCTTTTATCACCGCTATCGTCAGTGCGGTTAAAGGCTGTTGTAATGTCCGGTGTTATTGCATTATCGCCACATTCTATGGCTGTGGGAAATTTACAAGTGATGATTAGGCCACTACAGTCCTTGCGATTGGCTAAAGAGATAGTGCCACCAAGCAGGGTGACAAGTTCCTTAACGATGGCAAGTCCAAGGCCAACACCCTGTTGCGTGGTGTGCGTATGTCGAGTGAAGCGATCAAATATTGTGTCAATTTGATCAGGTGATATACCGACACCATCGTCATAAACAACCACTATTAATTGACCGCTCTGTGGTGTATTCGCCCCAATATTGGCTTCGTCGTAACGCAACGAAAACACAATTTCGGAACCCTCGCTGTATTTTATCGCATTATTGATAAGGTTATAGGCAATTTGGCGGATCTTTCCCTGGTCTGAGATTAGTACTGTCGGGATCGGTTCTACGATTTCGTGGCGCAGCAACAGACTATGGTTTAACTTGTCTTTACCCGCGATGTAATAGCCGACAATGTCTTCTGCTAACTTAAAAGGTGAAAAAGATTCTCGATGAATGGGTACTACGCCCGATTCGAGTTGAGACAGGTCCAGTATATTATTTACAATACCGAGTAACCCGTTGCTTGATATTTCGATATGTTCGCAATATTCCTGTTGCTTGCTATTTAACGGCGTATTAATGAGCAGATCATTAAGCCCGACAATGGCATTCAGCGGTGTTCGGATTTCATGGTTCATATTGGCAAGAAATTTGCTCTTAGCCTGTGTTTCTTTAACTTTTTCAGCAAGCAGTGTTGAGAGCTCGTCAGAATGATACTTGCTTAAAATACAAGGTAATAGCGCTGCAAACATCATTGAAAAACCGATGACGATAGCATAGCCAAAAACGGCGAAATCGAGATTTTGCCTCAAGAATGGATAGTCCAGAAAATGTATACCATTAAGCAGCAATACCAACGCAAAGGTATTGCTTAATTCAGTGCCATGATCTCGGTACCCCATTAACTTATTACAAGCAAGTAAGATTTGCGGCATTGCAATAGCCGCTGCAACCGGTAAGGCAATCAAGGTAAATGAGCTGGACTGGGTACTTATCAAGAGACTTGCCGCCAATCCAAGAAAAAAAGCTATCCAGTATTTATTGAAGGAAAATGAAAGAGAAGAAACTTCCGCTAATATCGTGCATAGACAAAATGCACTGGCAATATAGCTTGAAAACGCCATCACACTACCAAGAGAAGACTGTAGTGTTATGGCTTGAAGGGATAGGTTGATTAGGGTAAAAAACCAAACGCCAACCAACAACAAATATAGTCTCAAGCGATAAAGAAACCACAGTTGTACTGAAAAAATAGTATTCAGTGATAATATGGCAATGTAGACAAGTAGTAATATTTTTAGCAAATCCATCTGTTAACATCCTTTAATAATATAGTCTCATTTATTAAAAATCTCCGCTGCAAACAGATGGAGTATTAATTAGTGCCTGTCCATAAACTAAAAAATGTCACGTGATCGTCTTTCCCGCGTAGGCGGGAACCCAGGTTTTTAGCGATATCCAGGCCAATGGATTCCCGCCTGCGCGGGAAAGACAGCAGTTTATGGATGGGCACTAATTAGTGCCAACAGTGCTAGCGACATTTTACCGGAGAGTAAAGCTTTTTATCATCACCACAAGTTTGGCCGCACTGTACGCCGGCATCAACTAAACCGGGTAGTGAATATGATTTTTATCTGTGCCTATTTCCAGATACTTAATTGGGTAACGATCCTCTCTGTTTAGACGCACTGCTTTTAGCTTAGAATCTATCCTTGTATCGAAAACGGTTCAGCGATATTGTGTTGGAAACACCAAGTGATAGAGCAAGATAGTAGCCAAGAATAGTAACATTGAGGCTTTTATCGATATCACCCTATTGCCTCACCACATCCTAGCGGCGGAAAATATGGCCTTCAGGGATTTACTGGCTGTAACTCAACTATTATTTATACGAAGCTTTAATAAATTATTAATATGATCGACCATTATTTTCGTGTCAATAGGTTTTTCAATAAAGCCTGTGGCACCGGCAGCTAACGACTTTTTCTTGGTTTCGTCATCGCTTAATGAAGACAGCATCAATATGACAGGTTTATTCTTGGCATTTAATTTTAAAATTTCTTTGCAGGCCGTATAACCATCCATAATAGGCATCTTGATATCCAGCAGTACTACATCCGGTGGCTGCTCAATGCATGCTTCGATAACATCTTCACCGTTTTCCGCTTGTATTATTTGGTAATTCTTATTCTCAAGAGCGCCACGTAAAACGAGACGAAAACTCCTGTCATCATCACCGATCAGGACAATGGGATGTTTCTGTTGCAGGGGTTTAGTGACAGCTTTAAGCGTAATTTCATTAGCAAGCCTCGATTGCAGCGCATCAAACGTTTGTTTGACGTTATACCATTGTGTAACAACCCTGGTGTTGTTTTTACTACTTATAGCTTGTTGGAGAACCTGACAAGCAGCAATAAAATCCATAGCTGGCAGATGTGAAGCACTGCCCTGAAGGCGCTGCACTTCATCGGTTAGTAAAGCCATATCCCAATCGTCAAAAATCGTTTTTTCAATATTTTTTATATTTGATGAGGTATCTTCAATAAAAGCCCTAATAACCTGGGGGAAATTTTTCATTTTCCGAGTGTTCATTGGTTCGTTGGACGCTGAGTTAGCGTTGATGGTTTCAACCCTTGTTTCTGCTGAGGCACATTTCTGTTGTTTGATACGCCCCATTTGACATTCAGATAGTTCTGGTATTGTATTAATTATATCCAATATGGATTCGCTAGATGTTAATGCAATGTGGATATAATTAGCCTGTTGGGGTGTCATGGTTGATTGCTGTAGTAATTCCAGCATACCAAAAATGTTTTGTATCGGGGTGCGAAAATCAACTGCAGACATATTTTCTACAAGGTGATTTTTATATTCCAGTTCGCAGGTAGGGCATATACCACAATAACTGCAATAATCTTTGCATCCACATTGACTGTAAATAGCCATATTGTTTTCCTTGTTGCTCCCTATTTAACTCCAATAGCCAAAGGCTAGCCACTAACGTCTTTGATGTTTTCTAGATAACTAGTGGCGACATTATAAGGTGCTAAAGACATCCCTGTAAAATGTTGCACAAGACTTTGGAGCCTATGGGTGCTAAGGCTTGCGACCGTAGTATCCCGCCGCCACCCTCGGTAGTCTAACCCCTCACTCGGTTGGAACCCCACGCCCTGGTGAGGGGTTAGACTACCGAGGGTGGCTAGGAGGCTGTTCGAGAATAAGAGCCTACTGCGGAAAAGCCCAGTTGTTTTACAAGAAGCAGCCATTTTTCACACTCGATTTCGTTAAATATACCCAATATTCGCCTCAATCGATTGCAAAAACTGACTACCTCTTGTTAAAACAATAAGGGGCTTTCCCTCGCTACGGCTCCTATTCTCGGACAGCCTCCTAGACTGTGCAGTATCCGGGTACCACCGGAGTAGCTGTTCGCAATGCAAGGCCTGCTAAAGGGCGTGGGGTTCCAATCGATAGTGGGCGATAGTGGGCCTTGCATTGCGAACAGCGGGTTCAAAGCGCCTCAGTTATAGCCTTAAGTCAGTGGCATTCCCTGCAGATCCGAATATAGCCAGTCATCGTTATCAGCACGCCCGGCTAGACTGATATCTGCCCTATCGGAGCGATTATTCGGAGCGACTACTCAGGGCGACTACAAGGTGGAAGCAGCAGTCCCAAACTCATTGATGCGTGGTATTGAAGGAGGCGAGCTATTGCCGAAATACCTGGCTCTGATCTCTTCGTAAGGTGGTTTTTAATCCACCCTGTGTGAAAATCTAATAAAAAAGATGGATTACAATCCACCCTACAGCTGTATAATTCTTATCTTTACCCAAAGCGATTGAAATTTAGGTTTTAGAGTGCGTCCCTTATTTATCTATGGAAAGTTGTTTATGGCAAGGCGTTTGAATGCAGGAAACTGTCAATATTTCAAGTTCAAACTGTCAAGTTCAAACAACGCCGCCATGGGCAAAAAGGGGGTGTGACGTGCATGGATGCACTAATGCCGCAGGCGCATGGATGTGCAGGAGCGGCCTATAACACCTAAATTTCAATCGCTTTGGGTATATTACTCACCTTTCTAATAGCACTGAAAATTAAGCAGCCTTATGTCATCAAAATATTGGAGCAATTTGGTTCAGCAGCTAGACCCCTATGTGCCCGGCGAGCAGCCCAAGGTGCTGAATTTGATCAAGCTCAACACGAATGAAAATCCTTATCCGCCATCGTCAAAGGTATTGGATGCCTTGTCGGAGGATAAGTTGGATTTATTGCGGTTTTATCCTGACCCTAATTCAACGTCACTTAAAAAAGCGCTGGCCAAAAACTGTGGTGTGAGTGAGCAAAATGTTTTTGTCGGCAATGGTTCCGATGAAGTATTGGCGCTGGCTTTTATGACCTTTTTCAAGCAGCCAGAGCCGCTGTTGTTTGCAGATATTACCTATAGCTTTTACCCGGTGTACTGCAATCTCTATGCTATTGATTCGGTGCAGTTGCCGTTGAAGGATGATTTTTCTATTAACCTCGACGATTATGCTCGGCCTAATGGCGGGATTATTTTTCCTAATCCCAATGCGCCAACCGGTATCGGTTTGCCGTTGCAAAATATTGAGGCTTTATTGAAAACTAATACCGAGAGCGTTGTGATTGTCGATGAGGCCTATATCGATTTTGGCGGTGATAGCGCCGTTGCATTGATTGAGCATTATCCCAATTTATTGGTAGTACAGACCTTATCCAAGTCTCGTTCGCTGGCTGGATTAAGGGTCGGTTTTGCGGTGGGTAATGCAGCGTTGATTGAAGGGCTGAATCGGGTTAAGAATTCGTTTAACTCCTACCCCATTGATTGCATAGCAGAGGTTGCCGCTGTGGCGGCGCTTGAAGATGTCGATTACTTTAATCAGTGCCGCCAGAAGATTATCACGACTCGCGACCGGACTATGGTGCAGTTACAGGCCTTAGGTTTTGAGGTGTTGCCATCACAAGCTAATTTTATTTTTGCTAAACCGGTCAAAATCGATGCCGCCGATTTATTTGCCCAATTGCGGGAAAACAATATATTAGTGCGTTATTTCCCAAAGCCCCGTATCGATCAATACCTGCGAATAACCATAGGTACCGACGACGAAATGAAGGTCCTGTTAGATACGCTTAAAACTATTCTTGGATCAATGTGAGCCAGTGTGAGCCAATATGAAATGGTAAGTCTTTACACGCCCACTCTCTTTACATGCAGAGGGGAGAGCAGAGCTTTACATCCGGAGGGGCTGTGGTAGAGTGGTTCGCCTCAAATTACCACCATGCAAAAATGCGTTTTAAAATAGCTGTTTTCATGCGGGCTTTGGTAGGGTTCGCCACTGATAAAGGAACATGCAATGCCTGTTATTACTCTCCCTGACGGAAGTCAGCGCTCATTTGATAAGCCCGTCACTATTGTCGATGTCGCTATGGATATTGGTCCCGGTTTAGCCAAAGCAGCCCTCGCCGGAAAAATCGCTGGTGAGTTGCTTGATACCTCCTATCTTATTGAAGGCGATGCCGAGCTGGCCATCGTTACCGAGCGCGATGAGGAGGGCTTGCAGCTTGTTCGACATTCCACTGCACATTTGATGGCAATGGCTGTTCAGGAGTTATTTCCTGGGGTGCAAGTGACAATCGGGCCGGTGATTGACGATGGCTATTTTTATGACTTTGCCACGGGCCACAGCTTCAGCAGCGAAGATTTACAAAAAATTGAAAAGCGTATGCTGGAAATCACCAAGGAGAACCTGACCATCGAACGGGTGGTGATGGACCGTGACCTGGCGATCAAAACCTTTCGGGAGATGGGGGAAAACTACAAAGTACAAATTATTGAAGATTTGCCTGGCAACGAAGAAATTTCTGTCTATAAACAAGGTCCGTGGATGGACCTTTGCCGTGGTCCCCATGTGCCCAGTACGGGTAAATTAACAGCGTTCAAGCTGATGAAAGTGGCTGGAGCTTACTGGCGTGGTGATTCCAGCAATGAAATGTTACAGCGAATATACGGTACCGCCTGGAATAACAAGCAACAACTCAAAGCCTATTTGCATCGCCTGGAAGAGGCGGAAAAACGCGACCACCGCAAACTGGGTAAAAAATACAACTTATTCCATATGCAAGAAGAAGCGCCTGGTATGGTGTTCTGGCATCCCAAGGGGTGGAGTATTTACAACACTATCGAAAGTTATATGCGCGAGCAGCAGACTTTAGAGGGTTATCAGGAAATAAAAACGCCTCAGCTGGTAGATCTCTCCTTGTGGGAAAAATCTGGCCACGCCGATAAGTTTGGCGATGATATGTTTACACTGAAAACGGAAGATCGGGCTTTCGCCATCAAGCCAATGAATTGCCCCTGTCATGTACAGGTATTTAATCAAGGCTTGAAGAGTTACCGCGATCTGCCCCTGCGTTTGGCGGAGTTTGGCTCCTGTCATCGCAACGAGCCTTCAGGGTCTTTGCACGGCATTATGCGGGTGCGGGGCTTTGTACAGGATGATGCGCATATCTTTGCCACTGCTGAGCAGATTCAGCCAGAGGTATCGCAATTTATCGATTTCCTGCATGAAGTCTATAAAGACTTCGGTTTTAGTGAGGTGATCTATCGGTTGTCGACTCGCCCGGAACAGCGGGTGGGCAGTGATGAAAGTTGGGATAAAGCGGAACAAGCATTGGCCGAGGCTCTGGATAGCAAGGGGCTGCCTTGGAAAGAGCTGCCCGGTGAAGGCGCTTTCTATGGCCCCAAGATTGAATTTTCATTGCAAGATTGTATTGGCCGGGTCTGGCAGTTGGGCACGATTCAAGTGGATTTCTCCATGCCGGGTCGACTGGATGCCCACTATGTAGCTGAAGATGGTTCCCGCCAAACTCCGGTGATGTTGCACCGGGCGATTTTGGGTTCTTTCGAGCGTTTTATCGGGATTTTGATCGAGCATTACGAAGGCGCATTTCCCACCTGGTTGGCTCCAATTCAAGCGGTTGTCGCTAATATCACGGATAAACAGTCCCCATATGTTGAAAAAGTGCAACAATCTTTGAAAAATAAGGGCTTTAGGGTTGATGCGGACTTGAGAAACGAGAAGATCGGCTTTAAAATCCGCGAGCACACAATTCAGAAGGTTCCTTATCTGCTGGTGATTGGCGATAAGGAGGTAGAAGCACAAACAGTGGCCGTGCGTGCACGTAGCGGTGAGGACTTGGGCTCCATGACGTTGGAGGCCTTTGAAACGCTCCTCAGCGAAGACATTGCCCGACGCGGCCGTGTTTATTTTGAGGCAATAGCGGAGAAATAACGATTAAGCAAAAAGGCAAAAGTAAGCGAGCCACAATCAACGATGAGATCGAAGCAACAGACGTTCGCCTAATCGGCGTCGATGGTGATCAAGTCGGCGTAGTCCCTATCGAAGAAGCCCGCGCAGTTGCAGCTGAAGCGACTCTCGATTTGGTGCAAATAGCAGATTCCGATCCGATAGTCTGTAAGATCATGGACTACGGCAAGCATGTGTTCGAAGCGAAGAAGCAACAGGCTGCGCAAAAAAAGAAGCAGGTGCGAACACAGCTTAAGGAGATGAAATTTCGTCCTGGGACGGAAGAAGGGGATTATCAGGTAAAACTACGCAACCTGGTACGTTTCCTTGAACATGGGGATAAAGCCAAGGTAACCCTGCGTTACCGCGGCCGTGAAATGGCCCATCAGGAAATTGGCCTGGAGTTACTCAAGCGCGTCGAGAAAGATCTCGAAGAACTGGGTTCTGTAGAGCAATTTCCAAAGATGGAAGGTCGTCAACTGACGATGGTCATTGCCCCGAAAAGTAAGAAGAAGTAGTAGCGAGAGCTCACTGTTAACATCCCCTTTCGTTGCTTGAGAGGTTGGTTGAGAGCAAGGGCCGTTATTTTTCTTCAGTTTATTTAACTTAATATTTCGAACCACTGCCAGATCCTCCTCTATCTTATTAGGACGGACCGGCAATTATCGGTTCTTAAATGCGGAGTATCTAACGATGCCAAAAGCTAAAGTACATAGCGGGGCAGCTAAGCGTTTTAAAAAAACCGGATCCGGTTACAAACGCAAAAGCGCCTATAAGAGTCACATCTTGACGAAGATGACCACCAAGCGTAAGCGCCAACTGCGTGGTACCTCTGAAGTTCATCCTTCAGACAAGGTGCTCATTGATCGCATGCTGCGCGCCAAGTAAGTGCCGTCACTCCCTTGTCGCTGGATTGCTCAGGTTCCTCAGTGAACTAGTTAAGGGTTAGAAGTTAAGATTTAGGAGACTATTATGCCTCGCGTCAAACGCGGTGTGACCGCACACCGTCGTCATAAAAAGATTTTAAAGCAAGCCAAGGGTTACTACGGTGCCCGTTCGCGTGTTTTCCGTGTTGCCAAGCAAGCTGTTATCAAAGCGGGTCAATATGCTTATCGTGACCGTCGTCAACGTAAGCGCCAGTTCCGCGCGCTATGGATCACTCGTATCAACGCCCAGTCCCGTGCTAACGGTTTGGCCTATAGCCGGTTAATTGCTGGCTTGAAGAAAGCTGAAATTGGCCTTGATCGCCGTGTTCTGGCCGACTTGGCTGTACACGATAAGCCAGCTTTTGCTGCAGTCGTTGAGAAAGCAAAGGCAGCCTTGGCTTAAGTCGTTACTGATGTATTAAATAAGGGCCGAATTAATTGTGTCCCTATTTAAGAGGTAACATCAAAATAGGGAAAGGGCTGTAGCTCTTTCCCTTTTTTATTTGCTAAATAAAAGAGAAAGAGAAGACATCGATGGAAAATCTGGAGTCTCTGGCCAACAAAGCCCGCGATTGCATAAGCCAAACTGAAGATACTGCTGCCCTTGAACAGCTGCGAGTTGAGTATCTGGGTAAGAAAGGCAGCATCACCTGTTTGCTGAAGGGTTTAGGTAAACTGTCTGCAGAGGAGCGTCCGGCTGCCGGGGCAGAAATCAACAAAGTGAAACAAGCGCTGCAAGAACAAATCAGTGAGCGTAAAGCACACTTGGAAGGTGCCGCGGTTGCCAAAAAATTGGCCAGCGAAACTATCGATATCACCTTGCCCGGTCGTGGTCAGGAGGTTGGTGGCCTGCATCCAGTGACTCGCACTATTGAGCGAATTGCCGAATTCTTCGAGGCGATTGGCTTTGAAACTGTGGAAGGCCCGGAGATCGAGGACGATTACCACAACTTCGAAGCGCTAAATATTCCTGCTCACCACCCAGCTCGTGCTATGCACGATACTTTTTATATCAACGAAACCACTGTATTGCGTACCCATACCTCGCCAGTACAAGTGCGGGTAATGGAGGCCTCTGAGCCCCCGTTGAAGGTCATTTGTCCCGGTCGTGTGTATCGCTGTGATTCCGATTTAACCCACACGCCCATGTTCCACCAGGTGGAGGGTTTATTAATTAGCGAAGATAGTAGCTTTGCCGATTTGAAAGGTATTGTGGAAGAGTTTCTGCGGGTATTTTTTGAAAAAGAACTGGCAGTGCGTTTTCGTCCTTCTTATTTTCCCTTCACTGAACCTTCGGCTGAAGTCGATATTCAGTGTGTGATGTGTAACGGTGAGGGTTGTCGCGTCTGTGGCCAAACTGGCTGGTTGGAAGTAATGGGCTGTGGCATGGTCCATCCCCGCGTATTTGAATATTCCAATATCGATACCGAAAAATTCTCAGGTTTTGCCTTTGGAATGGGGGTAGAGCGGCTGGCGATGTTGCGTTATGGGGTGAGCGATTTACGTTTGTTCTTTGAAAACGACCTGCGATTTTTAGAGCAATTTCGGTAGCGTGGATCTTGATCCATCAAACTAGCTAAACCAATAGATAGATCAACATCTATCCTGCGAAGATAGTAAGTGTAGGAATAAAGCATGAAAATCAGCGAACAATGGCTGCGCGAATGGGTTAACCCCGATGTTTCCACCGAACAGTTGGTGGAACAGATCACTATGGCCGGCTTGGAAGTGGACGGTACCGAGCCAGTGGCTGGGCAGTTTAACGGTGTTGTTGTCGGTGAAATAGTGTCCATTGAGCAACACCCCGATGCGGATAAACTGCAACTATGCCAGGTTGCCGGTGGTGACGAAGTGGTGCAAGTGGTCTGTGGTGCTCGCAATGCTCGCGCCGGTTTAAAAGTCCCCTTTGCAACGGTGGGTGCTGTTCTACCCAGTGATGATGGTTCTCAAGATTCTGGGGGTTTTAACATCAAAAAAGCCAAACTTGGCGGGGTTGAATCCTTCGGCAGGTTATGTACCGAGAAAGAACTAGGCTTGTCTGATGCCCATGCAGGCTTGATGGAGTTGGCTGCCGATGCGCCAGTGGCTACCGATCTGCGTGAGTATCTAGATCTTGATGACACCATTATAGACGTGGATTTAACGCCAAACCGCGCTGACTGTTTCAGTGTTGCCGGTATTGCTCGGGATACCGGTGTTATATATAAAGCGACAGTGACAGAACCTTCTATCGAAGCGGTTGCGCCAGAGATAGATGAAACCTTCCCGGTTGAAATACAGGCGGGTGCCGATTGCCCTCGTTATATAGGTCGTATTATTCGTGGCGTGGATATCAGCAAGCCTTCGCCACTATGGATGCAGGAAAAACTACGTCGTTCCGGTATTCGCTCAATTGACGCTGTAGTGGATGTTACCAACTATGTGTTACTGGAGCTGGGTCAGCCCATGCATGCCTTTGACCTGAATGTGTTACAAGGTGGTATACGTGTTCGTCACGCCGAGCAAGGTGAGAAAATAACGCTGTTAGACGGTCAGGAGCTGGAATTAAAAGCGCAAACGTTGGTAATAGCCGATCACCAGCGTCCAGTTGCACTAGCGGGCATTATGGGGGGTGAAGCTACTGCGGTTAGCGCTGCAAGCAAAGATATTTTCCTGGAATCAGCGTTCTTTGCGCCGATAAAAATCGCTGGACGAGCCCGATCCTATGGCCTACACACTGATTCCTCCCTCCGGTTTGAGCGAGGCGTGGATTATCAGTTACAGGCCAAAGCTATCGAGCGCGCTACCCAATTACTACTGGATATTGTTGGCGGCCAGCCAGGCCCATTAGTGGAGGCTGTTTCTGAGGCGGATTTACCGATAGCGGCAGAGATCGAGTTACGAGAGGCGAGAATTGAGAAATTATTAGGCCTGCAGGTCGAAAGATCTGAGGTGACTGATATATTGAATCGGTTGGGGCTGGTACTCACCGGGACCGATCAGGGTTGGAACGTGGTAGCGCCTTCCTGGCGTTTTGATATTGCTATTGAAGCGGACCTGTTGGAAGAGATTGCCCGTATCTATGGTTACAACCGCTTGCCAGTCACTAGTATCCATACCGATCTTAAGCTGAGAGCTAAGCCCGAAACCAATATTGGCCTGAAGGCGATTCGCCACCAGCTGCTGGCCCGGGGATATCAAGAGGCGATCACCTATAGTTTTGTCGAGCCGAAAGTACAGCAGCTGATATGTCCCCAAGATGAAGTCGTGGCCCTGACAAACCCCATTTCTGCTGATATGGGCGTTATGCGCACCAGCCTTTGGCCTGGTCTACTCAGTGTTATGCAACATAATCTCAATCGCCAGCAATCCCGGGTGCGTTTGTTCGAGTCTGGGTTACGGTTTATCCCTGACGGCAAAGGGCTTCCCAAGCAGAATGCTATGTTGGCGGGAATCATTGCCGGTCGCCGTGAACCAGAGTCCTGGACCGAAAATGGAGAAATGGTGGATTTTTATGACCTAAAAGGGGATCTTGAGTCCGTTTTGGCCCTGAATGGCAATAGTACCGAATTCGCCTTTTCCAAGGGCGTGCACCCGGCATTACATCCCGGTCAAACAGCGGCGATTTCCCACCATGGTGACGGCGTTGGCTATATAGGGGCCATCCACCCTGAGCTCCAGAGAACGATGGGTTTTTCGCAAACTATTTACCTTTTTGAGGTGAAATTGTCGGCTATTGCCGAAGGAAGCCTGCCAAAGTTCACAGAACTGTCAAAATTCCCGGAAGTTCGTCGAGACTTGGCTGTCCTTATTAGCCGTGAAATCGAGATCAAAAGCGTCCTCGACACGGTACGGGAAGTCGCAGGAAATGACCTTCGCAACCTCAGGCTGTTTGATATATATGAGGGTAAAGGTATTGATCTTAAAGAAAAAAGTCTGGCTCTTGGCTTGACGTATCAGCATTCTTCACGCACTCTTAATGAGGATGAGGTGAATGCCTCTATTGATCGCGTAGTGGACCATTTAGAGAAGAGGTTCGGCGCTACGTTAAGGAATTAGTTAAGGGATCCAGTAATGACAGCTCTCACCAAGTGTGAAATGGCCGAAAAGCTATACGAAGAGCTAGGGCTGAATAAACGCGAAGCAAAAGAAGTCGTCGAACACTTTTTCGAAGAGATTCGGCACTCTCTGGAAGATAATGAACAGGTTAAGCTGTCAGGTTTTGGCAACTTTGATCTGCGTGACAAAAGCCAAAGACCAGGTCGCAATCCTAAAACTGGGGAAGAAATCCCTATCTCCGCACGCCGTGTAGTGACATTCCGGCCCGGACAAAAGTTAAAAGCACGAGTTGAGGCTTATGTTGGAACTGAGCAATAACGCTGAATTACCGGTAATACCGGGTAAACGTTACTTTACCATCGGAGAGGTGAGTGATTTATGTGCGGTCAAACCGCATGTACTGCGGTATTGGGAGCAGGAGTTCCCCAATTTGAAGCCAGTAAAGCGCCGCGGTAATCGCCGCTACTACCAGCGTCAGGATGTTATTCTGATTCGCCAGATTCGCAGTCTGTTATACGATCAAGGTTATACCATTGGCGGTGCCCGCCAGCGTATGTCTGGCGGAGAAGCCAGCACTGATGAAAGCCAATACAAGCAGATGATTCGTCAGATGATTAACGAGTTAGAAGATGTATTACAGGTGCTTAAAGTCTAAAGGTTTAAACTTGTTGCGGAAAAGCATTTCGGTATAATGGCCGTCCAACTGCACTGGCAGGATGATTTTCGGGGCGTAGCGCAGTCTGGTAGCGCACCACACTGGGGGTGTGGTGGTCGTAGGTTCAAATCCTGCCGTCCCGACCATATAAATCAATAAGTTAGGTCGCTATATATGCAGCTTTTTTATGCCTGATATTTATTTACTACAGATTTACTGCAGATTTACTGCATGCGGTTGGATTTGGGTGACCGGGATCTTCTAGGATTAGCCCTCCAGAAGGGTAACCTATTAAGGTAATCAGCCGTTCTCCCGTAACTTTGCGACCTCGTCTCGCACCTCTTCTGGAGCGTCCTTGATGTCGTCCTGCGTCAAGTTGCTACCTACTTAGCCGCTACGTGGTAGCGGTTGTTCCTGACCCTCCACAGATTTTCAACATGCCGTTTTATGGCGATCTCAAGGACATCGACCCCGATGCCGAATAGCCTGTTTTTGTGAGATTAACCAAACTTATCATTTCGCTACAGACTTGTGTATTCGTATGTATTGTGTATAATTACACACATGAACAGCAAAGAACTGATCAAAAAACTAAAACAGGATGGGTGGGTCAAGGTCGGCGGTAAAGGCGATCATGAAAAATTCAAACATCCTTCTAAACCAGGTCATGTTGTTGTTCCACATCCACGTAAAGATATGCCGGTTGGCACCCTAAGAAATATCTATCGCCAGGCCGGTTGGAATTGGAGGTAACACTATGTTGTACCCTGTTTATGTGCATAAAGATGAAGGCACCGCCTTTGGTATCACAGTCCCTGATTTTCCAGGGTGTTTTTCAGCAGCTGACAACTGGGATGATCTACCCGTCAAGGTGCGTGAAGCTGTTGAGCTGTACTGCGATGGTGAAAGCCTTGCCATCCCCACCCCCGGCAACATCGAAGCTTATGCCAACGAAAAAGAATACACCGACGGTCAGTGGGTTTATGTCGAAATCAATACCGCTGAACTCAATACTAAAGCGGTCAGAATCAATATCTCTCTACCTGAAAACCTGATCTCCCAAATAGATCAGCGTGCAAAGGCTCAAGGTATGAGCCGGTCAGGCTTTCTGTCAGTTGCCGCCAGTAAAGAGCTAGCGCGCCTTTGACATCCACACCGCCAATGCAGTTTTAAACCTGTCATAGAAAAAGCAGTTGAGTCGTAGCGAGGGCGTCTAAGGTGTTGAAGGTAGAGCTTTTTTCGAAAATTTTGGTCGAAAGCAGTAGGGCCCACCCCGCGTAGCGCTCTGGGTGTCACCCATACGGTGACAGAAAATTGCTCCTGCATTTTCTGCATACATGGCATCCATGCCAATAAGGTCAAAATTTCCAAAAAAAGTTCCCTTTTCATCTATAAAGAAGTCAATGCATTAGGCGTCCGCAGTACCCAAAACACTCCGCGAAAAGCGCGTCGCGGGGCAGGCCCTAGATTCAACTGCTTTTTCTAGGATAATAACTCTGTTAAAGATCTAAGCTATTTTGGTCTAACTAAGCGATGACCTCTATTGTCTGCTTTAGTGCAAACAATCGAAGTAGGCATTCCAAAATCATTGCTGCCATGTGACACGCGGTTAAGTGCTAAGGTGTCCGATAACGTTTTAACCGTGGTCTGTCCTGAATTGTCCCTGAGCTATCCACTTGCCCGCTTCCAAAAATCGGGTATACTGATTGTAAGACATATGAATACAAATGAGGTTTATCATGGCAGACTCTATTACATTCAGACCAACCGATGAACAAGGTGGTTTTATCAACGGGCTGATACATTCGGGCGACTTTGCTAGTCAGAGCGAAGTCATCAGGGCTGGCTTACGTCTTCTCCAAGAAGAGCAAGCGGGTTCACAATTACAGGCATTACGTGAAGCATTGATTGAGGGCGAGCAAAGCGGTGATGACGGCATATTGGATATGGAGGCCATAAGGGCTGAAGCAAAACGAGCAGAAGGCGTCATGTAATTAATGTTAATTCTTCATAAGCAGTTAAAAGCAAAAACAGACCTCAAGAAAATCTGGCGATATAGTTATAAAGAGCACGGGCTAAGGCAAGCCGATCTTTACTATGATGAATTAATAAAGGGCATGGAGTTAATCCAAGAAAACCCGCACATAGGTACTTCATGCGAGTATATACGCTCTGGTTATCGTCAACTTCCCATCAACGAGCATCACATTTTTTATCGGATCAGTAGTACGAAAATACATATTGTGCGTGTACTCCACAAGAAAATGAAATTCAGAAAACATTTGTAAATAACTTCCCCGTTGTGAAATGGAGAGCATGAAAAAGTCGGGAGTGAACGCACTTGTTCATGATCCCGAATTGGGTATAGACATGGATGATGATACAAGCCGCTGTGGGCTTACCTTAAGCTTCGGAAAAGGTGCTTATATCGTGCGCTATGTCCTTGAGGACGAGTACAAAGAAATACTGATTCTCAGAATATGGCACAGCAAAGAAGACCGGGATTAACGCGCAATCATGTCATTGTGGGGTTACGTTGTAACTGTATGCGTCTGTAAATTTCTTCACGGTGTACTGAAATCTTTTTGGGTGCGTTAATACCTACTCGAACCTGATTACCCTTAACACCTAAAACTGTCACCGTGATTTCATCCCCAATCATCAGAGTTTCGCCTATTCTCCGCGTTAAAATTAGCATAATCGTTAGTCTCTAGTTTATTCCTAAAATAAAACACCACCGCGACTTTTGGGGTTTTAGAACTATATTAGCCCCTATAGGGGCTTTTGCAAAGCGCGCTAACCCGCCACCATTAGATGTTTTATGGTCGGTGCAATGATAAAAACCTCTATCGGGACGCAAATTCGACGTTTGCGGAAAAAGCAGGGTTTCACCCTTGAAGAGTTCGCGCATACCGCAAATATCGGGATTACATTTTTAAAAAGCATGGAAGCAGGCGAAAAACAGCCCTCCGTTACCACTCTGTTCAAACTATCGAAAGCTTTGGACATAACGCCAGACCTATTGATTTTGCCAACTTACAAAAAGTGGCTAAAAAACAGGTCATAATGGGATTTAGGGCAAGATTTTTGCCGCTTACTGGACTGTGTTTTGTTCATACTCTTAAATCCTCTGGGTGCTTTTTAGCCCCGCCACCTTAAAAATAATGGTGGACGGGTGGCTGAAAACTGCCCCAATTATTCCCCGCAAGCGGGTGTTGTATTCAGGGTATGCTTGCCTAAGCAGTACGAGAAAACTGTGGTTAGGAAGAGCCCCGATCCACCTAGTCAAGTGATGGAATGGGTCTATCGGGACAATTTGGATTACTTGGATTTGGCTCAGTATCATTTGGAGCTATTGCCCGGTATAGAATCCGCCCCTCGGAATTCAAACAATGGAAGAATACCTGGCAGTAGGCGCTAGGAGGCTGTCCCGGATGAAAACAGTACAAGCTCAAGTAACAAGGCCCGCCCGCCTGCTGAGGTTTGGCTAGATTTAGCAAGCCGCACATGACAGGTAGGAGCCAAACCCATAGAATATTTTTTCATAACCGTAGGTTCCTGCGCGTTCGCCCCCGCCGGTCCATCTTCACGGCCATGATTTTGAAATTCAATGAAATATTCAAACATTGCTTGTTTGGCCATAGTGAAATTTTGTCATTGGTCTAACTCCTTATTATTGTTTATTCCCCTTTCTGTTCTTCTTATATTGGAAAAGACTGACCCTTGCCTTAGTTACTAATATATGGTAATTATTAGTAATAGTAGTGCGAGGTATATCTTATGAGCAAAACCACAAGTATGAATATTGGAGACCATTTTGAGGGCATGATTAGTAAATGGACGGCAGACGGCCGCTATGCTTCAGCCAGTGAAGCAATGCGTGCTGGTCTTCGTTTACTGGAAGAACAGGAAGTCAAATTTGAAATGTTGCAAAAGGCATTGGTTGAAGGTGAGGAAAGCGGAGAGAGCAAAAAATCATTTAGGGATATTGTGAACGAGGCAAAAGCCAAGATTCATGCAGAGTAATTATACTAAGTCAAAAAGAACCGATCAGGACATTAAGCATATTACCAAACAAAGTATAACTGACTTTGGTGAGATGCAAACAGATAAGTATCTGGATGGTTTAGAAGAAAGCCTACTAATGCTTGCCGATAAGCCTAATATTGGTCGCAGACTCACACGCGGTAATATAACAAAGAAAAAGTATCAATATCATAGATATGTAAGATTTGGCGGCTTTCCCGGTTTAACCCGAAGTATGTACCATTCGTGTCAGAGGGTATTCCCCTAAGCCATCTATTCAGAGTCCAGCAAACGAATCCCCTGCTTTTCAATATCAATACGGCGCTGCTTATATAAAGCACCCACCGCTTTTTTATAGACTTTTTTACTAACCTTAAAGACCGAATATATAGTTTCCGGTGGACTTTTATCCGTAATCATCATAAATCCATCGTGCTGTTTAAGGGTATTTACAATGCGTTCAGAAACCTGTTCGATCTGTCCATGGCCCGGTCCAGACAAGGTAAGGTCGATCTTTTTATCTGCCCTTATTTTTTTTATAGTGCCAGTGATCCGTTGCCCCTTGGTGAGCGGTTGAAATAACTCATTGTTATACAACACTCCCCAGTGACTATTATCGACAATCGCCTTATAACCCAGCTCAGTACTATCGGCTATTAATAGCTGAACCTGCTGCCCCGACTTGAAATCACTGGACTCTTCCTTCAGAAAATCATCAATGCGAGTAGAAGCAGCAAGGCGGTTGGTATTATCGAGGTACACTCGCACCATTACCCGCCGACCCACTTCTGGTGTATATTGTTGTTCAGCGTATGGCAGCAACAGATCTTTTGGCAGTCCCCAATCCAAAAAAGCGCCAACAGTGTTGACTGATACCACGGTTAACCAGGCAAACTCGCCGACCATCGCGTAGGGTTTATCGGTGGTGGCTACCAAACGGTCCTCTGAATCAAGGTAGATAAAAACCTCGACAATCGTATCTAGCTGACAATCAGCTGGCCGTGATCGACTGGGCAATAAGATTTCACCCAACGGGTCACCATCCAAAAAGACACCGACATGCGTTTCTCGAATTACCCTGAGTTGATTTAAGCCACCGATAACGACCATTAATCATCACGCTTATAGTTCATGTCGACCAACACCGTAGCTAACCCGCTGTTCCGTCGTAGAATACTGTTCAGACATAATGCTCACTTTTATAAGACTTAAAATAAGGCGCGGAGTTTAGCACGGGATATACCCAAAGCGTTTAGATTTTAGGTCATTTGTATTCATCTAGTAATGTATCCAGGATAATGCAATATCCGGGCACGACCAGAGTAGCTGTTCTACGCTGGGCTCACTAAAGGGCCTGGGGTTCCAACCAATAGTGAGCCCAGCGTAGAACAGCGCGGTCAAGGCTCAGAGTTTATGGCCCCTTAGTTGTTCAGCCTTAAGTAAGCGCCATGCCCAACACACCCCCTATATCCATTGCTTGAAAGCAATCCAGCAACAAGCCCAGATACTTTCCTCCGATGACAATTACAACAAGTTTATAACCAATTTCCTTTATACTCCCCCACTCAATACTCTCACTAACCAATAACAGACGGAACCAGGCAATGCAGCACGGCAACTATGTGAGCGAATCCAACACCTCAATAAACTGGGGCGTATTGAAGGTTATCTGGCCTTATTTACTGGAATACAAACAGCGGGTTATAGTTGCTTTGTGCTGTATGGTGTTGGCAAAAATTGCCAACGTGGTTGGCCCATTTTTGCTCAAATATGTGGTCGACGCACTCAACAACGAAAGCGTTGGCAGCACCCTTATTCTTATTCCCCTGGCGTTAATTTGTGCCTATGGCTTTGCCCGTTTCACCAATGTGTTGATGGGGGAAATACGCGACACCGTGTTTGGCCGCGTCACTGAGCGAGCCATGCGCCGCATTGGTTTGCAGGTCTTCCGGCATATCCATGAGCTGGATCTGGATTTTCACCTCAATCGTCGCACCGGTGGTCTGGCACGAGATATTGAGCGAGGCACCACAGGTATCAGTTTTTTAATGCGGTTTTTTATCTTCAATATTATACCCACCATAATAGAAATCATCATGATTGCCGGCATTCTGTTTTATCACTACGGTGCCGGTTTTGCCCTGATTATTTTGATTTCCGTGAGCCTCTATGTGACGTTTTCTATTATCGCTACTGAATGGCGAACCCAGTATGTACGACAGGCCAACCTGGCAGATTCTGCCAGTAATAGCCGCGCCATTGACAGCTTACTGAACTACGAAACCGTTAAGTACTTTACCAACGAAGAATTTGAAGCCAAGCGTTACGATCTGGAACTGAAGCGCTGGGAGCAAGCTAGACGAAAAAATCGTTTGTCCTTATTTACCCTTAATGGCGGGCAGGCGTTTATTATCGCCGCCGCAACCACCGCCATGGTGTGGCTGGCTGCCAGTGAGGTCAGTCGTGGCGCTATGACGATTGGCGATTTTGTTGCCGTCAACGCCTATATGATGATTTTATTTATGCCGCTGAATTTCTTAGGCTTTGTATACCGCGAAATTAAAGGCTCCATGGCCAATATAGAGCAAATGTTCAAGCTAATGGATCTGCGGCCAAAAGTACTGGATATTGATAACGCCCCTGCCCTGCAACTAAAACCACAACGACAGCGAGGCGGCATTAATTTTGTTAATGTTGATTTTGAATATCGCCCAGACCGCTCAATACTTAAAAATATAAGTTTTGATATTAAACCAGGGGAAAAAGTTGCCGCCGTGGGTGCCAGTGGCGCTGGAAAATCTACATTAGTAAAACTGTTATTCCGCTTTTACGATACCACACAAGGAAAAATCACCATTAATGGCCAGGATATCAGCCAGGTTAGCCAGCATTCCCTACGCGCAGTTATCGGTATCGTACCGCAGGACACCGTTCTGTTTAACGACACTATTTTTGAAAATGTACGCTATGGTTTACCCGAAGCCAGTGACGCACAAGTTGAGGAAGCTATTCGCCTCGCCCATTTACAAGATTTTATTAACGAACTGCCTGAGGGGCGGGATACCAAAGTCGGTGAACGGGGCTTAAAACTTTCCGGGGGTGAGAAGCAGCGCGTTGCCATCGCCCGAACCATTTTAAAACGCCCTCCTATTCTAGTATTTGATGAAGCCACTTCTTCGTTGGATAGTAAGTCTGAGCAGGCTATTCTCAATGCTATTAATGAAATCTCACAAAGTCACACCAGTTTTGTGATCGCTCACCGTCTTTCTACTATTGTCGATGCCGATAAGATTATTGTGCTAAATAAGGGTATGCTGGTCGAACAAGGCAATCATCAACAATTGCTGGCGCAGGATGGCCACTACGCTGACTTATGGAGAACCCAGCAGAAAGAACAGCGGCAACCAGTGGAATTAGTAAAGTAATAAAGCGCTATTCTCTGCTCTACACCTAAATTTCAATCGCTTTGGGTATATTAAAGATCCTCTTAAATGTGGCCCTCTTAAATTTAGTTAAGTATGAAACGATGAAACGACCTATTACCAAAGCTCACATCCGCAGAGAAATGGAGCAGCAGATTACCAACTTCCTCAACCAAGGGGGAGAAGTTGTTGAGGTTGAACGGGGTATCAGTGGCCGGACTACGAATAGCCCGTTTAAACCGGACAACACAGCATTCCAGCAACCCAAAGTAGGCCGCACTTACATACCGGAGGTCGTCGCCGCTATCGATTCCCGCCGCAATCAAAAACCAGTCAAACCAAAACCCGCTAAACGCAAACCCTATAAAAAAATTATTTACGATGATTTTGGCGAGCCGCTACGTTGGGAATGGGTGGAGAGTTGAGGAACGAAAAAAGCCTATGCGTTTTTATGTCTAGTCGTGTCAATTTCAAACGGTGATCAGCTCTACCCCTCCTAAGCGGATATAAAAAATCTCGTCCTGGGCAAGGTTCTTGCTAGGTTCTTGCTACTGTTTAATACTAATAGCTTAATGCTAGTAGCGTATAGCGTAACGGGCATCATTCTCCCGCAACTTATCTTCCAACACCTTACTGCTAATTAGTTTACTTGCCACCTCAAGCCATTGGTAATAGCTCGTCCAGTGCCTTTGTATATCCAGCAACCAATAGCTTTCGGTAACGAAGTCCGCTGGCATCAGCATGGCACCGATCAATAACTCAATAAAGGGGGCTAGCGCTTTGGTTAAACATGTTATCCAATAGCACAGTTCGCGTGGGATGGGAGCACATCCTGTTGCGTTCATAGCGGCCTCCAGAAGAATCATTGCGTTGATTTCTTTCTGAAGGCCGCGCCCTCATATGTCAAGTTTTTTTGCTTTTTTTCCTCTTAGGACTCTAAAATCTAGGTGGAAGAAACTAATGTATTCAATAGGGCACGATGCTAGGGCCTGCAGGACAATGGACACTGTGGCCAATCAGGGCGCGTTTAAGTTGGTTGGTCTTTGCGGCGTTTTTAGCGAGGACTGTCTGAGCGCAGCGAGTTCCGCAGCCGCCGCAAAGACCAACCAGCTTGCGACCGGCCACAGTGTCCATTGTCCTGCAGGCCCGGAGTATTCACGCT
>JAZFYA010000092.1:0-13761 GCA_036443315.1 Pseudomonadales bacterium | reverse complement strand
GTCAAGTTCAAACAACGCAGCCATGGGCAAAAAGGGGGTGTGACGTGCATGGATGCACTAATGCCGCAGGCGCATGGATGTGCAGGAGCGGCCTATAACACCTAAATTTCAATCGCTTTGGGTATATGTAAGATTAAAGTTCAGTGTTGGTATACGTTGTACAAATTTGATCTGCGAGTGTAATGTCCGGGCTAGAATAATTCAAAATATCCAAGAGGCCTTAATCCTGGATTTTAGGATTATAGCTGCTGTCAACAATCACCATTTCCCTCATTTATCTTTTGCTATTCGCTGTTTTAACACTACGTGTGTTCTGAATGATGTCGGGATAAAGCCAGTTAGCTTAGGCTCGGAGAATCTGATTGCGAAAGCACAACGTTGTGTCGGCGTAAAAGAATTTGGTGGCGATTATTTTTCTAAGCCAATGGCTTTGTTATTAGAGCCCATAAAATAGGAGGTTGGATTGAGTTTACTGAGCAGGGAGTAAAAATTTGGGCAATGAGTAAACTCAACAAAGGTATTACTATTCAGATTGGCAATATTTTTCCTGATATTTCCATTGATCTGATCGTTATAATTATTCCGGATATTTGTTGTCAACTGCTACTATTCAGGTAGTAGCTTAAAGATACGAGGAGTTAATTGTGGATCAACAGCAATTGCGTGAGCATCTGGACCAGTTGTCGAGTGCCATTGATAGTATGCAGGCTGCAGATGAGGAGAAGAATAAACTCAGCGGCTTGATAGTGGATATTGAGCAGCAATTGGTAGAGCCTTTAATGGAAAATAAGCCTCAAAGCCTGGCCGAGCAGGTAGATGGCATGGTCTCCATTTTTGAGCGGGACCACCCCACGGTAGCCGGTATATTAAATAATATTATGGTGGCGCTTACCAGTATGGGGGTATAAGGGGTTGACGCTGGAAGCAAGAAACTGAGCGCAAAAGCCATGGTGCTGAGTATTAGACATCGCATGTTGCGGCATTATAAAGGCTATTTGTCTCAAGCCCGAATGGCACTTACTTAAGGGCAGCGCTGTTAACGACTTGCGAAGGTAATATCCCGCCGCCACCCTCGGTAGTCTAACCCCTCACTCGGTTGGAACCCCACGCCCTGGTGAGGAGTTAGACTACCGAGGGTGGCTAGATTGTGTAGTATCTGGGTACCACTGGAGTAGCTGTTGGCAATTCAAGGCCCGCTAAAGGGCGTGGGGGTTCAATCGATAATGGTCGATAGTGGGCCTTGCATTGCGAACAGCGGGTTCAAAGCGCCTCAGTTATAGCCTTAAGTAAGTGCCATTCGTCTCAAGCCCCTTTCTTTGAACCTGGGTTTGGCTTCTAGCCTCTAAGACGAACAGCGGGTTCATTACCTTAGTTGTTCAACCTTAAGTAAGTGCCATTCGGGTAAGCACCGAAGAAGGTTGTGGTTATCGAGTTTATAGTGAGGGGTTAGGGCAATGATGGCAAAGTTGGAAGTCCAGCAAGGCGATATTACTAAGCTATCTATTGACGCCATTGTGAATGCGGCTAACAACAGCTTGTTGGGAGATGACCGGGTTGACTATTGTGCCTGGTGAGTTGATCGGCAAGCAAGGTTTACACTTGACCATTCCTTTTAAGGGTGGAAATAGCAAGAAGATGCGTGTAGTCCCTCTACATGCAGGCCTTCGAGCCATCAACAAGTGCCGCTCTGCAGATAAACCTTTTTTACCGATTCTGATAAAAGGGGATTTGCGAGAGATTGAAAATAAGCTGCCTGCACTACATTTACACAGTATCCACCTTGATCGTTTGGTGACCCGCTCTGCCTTTGAGCGCAATGGTATCCAACAAACTATCGCAGAGAAGTTGCCCTATATTAGGTAAGGCGCTTAGCGACGTCGCATTTTCTTTCGCGCATAAAAATCGGGTTTTTAAAGTGCCCGTTTTTTTGTGCCCGAAAAAAAGTTACAGTTTGAAGTTGAATGGTAAGCTCACCGTAATTTCCTCACCTATCAGATCCCTGGGTATTTCCGGGTAGGGCGCGGTCTTCTTGACAGCCTTCTGGGCAGCTTTGTTTAACAGCGGGTGTTCAGACGTACGCTCCTCAACAATATCCAGCAGCTTGCCTTGACGATTTACTTTAACGTTTAAGACCACTAAGCCTTCTTGTTTGAGGCGCATAGCTCGTTTAGGGTATGCAGAATTAAGCAGGGTTAACTTTATAAGATTGGAGCGATAAGTCTTCAATAGAGCCTTTTGCTCTTTTTCTGCTGCTGCAACCTGTGGCTTGGCAGGCTTCGCTACTTTTTTCGGGGCTGACTCGGCGGCAGTTGCAGTCTTTTCTGGTGCGGGTTTTTTTACTTGTTTAGCCGTAGGCTTGGGCTTTTTAACCAAGTTAGAGGTTAGTGAAGACTTGTCCAATGTTATACTTGGTTTGGGTGCAGCTATCTTGGGCGCTACTATCTTGGGTTGTACAATGGCTGTCGGCACTTTGGCTTTGGGTGTGGTTTTATTGGCGCGTTTAGCGGTGACCGTTGTATCACTACTGGGTGGTAGAAACCCAGCGGGCTCACTAGCCGTTGCTTTTGCCGCTACAGCTTTAGCTTTAGTAGTCGTTTTAGATTTTGTGGGCTGCATCCAGGCGGCTATCTTCTTCTTTCGAGATGCTGTAGGAGTGATGGTTGCGTAACGTGCCAGTAAATCAGTACCTGCTTGATCTGTAGGCAGGGTCAGAATGTCGTTTCTAAAATTAGATGAAGGTGGTCGCTGACCAATCCAGGTACTTAACAATACATCGAAAAAGGCATTGTTGGTGGTCTTAAGCATTTGCTGATCGTTTAGATAAACAGTGGTTCCCTTGCTAGGGTCCATGTTAATAACAATTCGGTCACCGGCAATTAGCTCATGTTTAGGCATATCGGTGAATTTCAGAATCTGGTCCGCAAATTCTTCCTGTGATTCCTGGTCATTGTTGATCAGAATGGCCTGGTTCCACTGTTGTGTAAAACGGCGAGGGGACCATTTGTCGATAGTGATACGTATTTCCATGCGTTTTTTGCCGGACATGTTAATCACTGAGCCAGTATCCTGGTTTAATATTTCCAGGTAGAGACCACCAATGTAATACTCTTTGCGCAGCCGTACGAATGAGGCGAGACCATTGAGCGACAACTCATCGAATGAGCTATCCTGAGCCAAGCTGTTAGTAGCAATACTCGATAAAGCGAGAAAGAGAATACCGAGTAATAGGTTTGAATTTATTTTTACTATAAAATGTGTCTTCATGGTTGTTTTTCAAACGATTCTGCCGACTGAAAATCTACGGCTTCATTTATATAGTTTATAGTTTGTTTAATTATTTTTTGTGATGAGGATTAAACGATACAAGCTGCCCATGCCCACATAGAAAGGTTAGATTACTTTCCGTATGACTGCAATGCGATATAACTGCACAATAAATAGGAGCAATACCCAAGGACACACATCAATTTAGACTGTCAGTAATTAAAGTAAAGCCAATTACATCATTACCTAGCTCTTATCGGCCTTAATTGTATTAATCTTGAGGAAATCACACCTATTTTATGGTTTTGGTGAAGACTTCTGTATTCGCATGTCGCAATTTGGGGTAACAGTGTCTATATATTGACTCTCAGGTTAAAATATTTTGAACTGCAAGTTGAAAATATCCGTTTTAGCCAAGTTGTCACGTAGGCAAGATAACTCAATGAAAATTAAGGATTTATCCAGCTATAAAGCAGAAGAAATTCTGACTTTAATGCGCCGAATTCCATTTTTTAAGGAATTGCAAGAGCAGCAGGGCGATCAGCTGGAGCGGTTACTGGGTTATTCCTGCATCGTCGAGTTAGAACCTGGGGAAACCATCATGCGTCGGGGAGACCGGGGCTCATGGTTGTATTTTCTTATCAAGGGTCGCTTATCAGTTTATTTCGACCTTTCTGAGAACGCGAACCCTCTCAATCATATAACACCAGGTGAGCTGTTTGGTGATGTGGCCCTGCTGTGTGACCACGAACGCAAGGCGACAGTAGCCGCCGATAAGGGTGACAAGGCGGTCTTGTTATTTGCCACCGATTTTAAACCCTTTGGTGACTTGCATGATTTCACCGCTATCGATGTACACACCAAATTGATTTTTTATCGCACCATGGTGCACAGTATTCGCTGGCGGCTGGAAGTGAACAGGATGGAAAACCCTGATCACCCATTAATCTCTGAGTTAAGACGGGCACCAACCCACAATGGCGAAAGAGGTGGGATGGAAGAGCTGGAATCGCTTTACCTGCAGGCACAGTTTCTAGCCTCTCTACTGGACCGCTGGAATAGTGAGGGTGCTAGTTTGCAGGATGTGATGGTAGTTAGCCCGGATACTTCACCAGCACGCTTGTAAATCGGTATAGCGACAACACACGGTTGTGCATTGTCCGGTAAATTTTATGGAAATATCAGAGGCTTAACGCGGAGTCCCGACTATACTGATTCTTGAGTTAATTGTGTTCGGTAGGGTGAAGGCAGTCTATGACAATACCATTGTTGATTTGTGACGATTCCAATATGGCTCGGAAGCAGGTGGCTCGTTCTCTACCGTCAGAGTGGAAAGTTGACATTACTTTTGCAGCTAACGGCGTAGAGGGACTGGATGCTATCCGTGCAGGGAAAGGTGAAATAGTTTTTCTCGATCTGACCATGCCAGAAATGGATGGTTATGATATGCTGGATGCAATCAGGACGGAAGGGCTGAAGTGCATGATTATTGTTATCTCCGCCGATATCCAACCAGAGGCTCGAGAACGGGTTATCGGGGCGGGGGCTCTGGAATTTATCCGTAAGCCTATTAATGGCGAGAAGCTATCGGCTGTGTTGCAGGAATATGGGTTGGTTTAATGGTTTTGGCACAGTATTCGGAAGACCAGAGAGATTGCTTACAGGAAATCTGCAATGTGGCCATGGGACAGGCTGGAGGTGCATTGGCTCGCAAACTGGGGGTATTTGTCACCCTGTTAATTCCGATAATCCACATTATCGAAGCCCGCGAATTATCAGTTTCTCTCAATAATTTCAGTTCATCCATCAATATCTATGCCGCTAGCCAGCTATTTGCGTCTCAAAGTGATGCCAATGATTTGGAGGGCTTGGCTCTGGTGGTGTTGTCTGAAGACAGTTTGGTGGATTTAAAAGAACTACTGTCTCCCTCGCTCTCTCCCGATGAGCTGGTAGCCGATACCTGCCTTAATATGGCACAGACCTGTTTGGATGCGCTGTCCGAACAGTGGGGATTAGGCTTTCAGTGCGAAGTGCCAACGTTGGTTGGCTATGAATCCTTACATACTATTTGCCAATCAGTTGTTGAGGGTTGGAGCAATATATTGGTGGTTGAAATCAATTATCAGTTGGCAGGTCGCCCTTTTAATGGTGATTTGATTCTTCTCTTTCCCGATCAAGCCATTGCAGCAATGGCCCTGCGCCTTGATGAACTGCTAATCTAGGAGGCTATCCGAGAATAGGGGTCTACTGCGGGAAAGCCCCTTTGTTTTACAAGAAGCAGCTATTTTTCACACTCGATTTCGTTAAATAGTAACCACTATACCCAAAACATTCTACAAAAAGCCTGCCGTAGGGTAGGCTCTTCGCTTCAATCGATTACAAAAACTGACCATTGTTCTATTATTAAAAAATTCGAATAATAGAATCTAGCCATATTTAGAAAGTAACCATGCCAGAAAACACCCTTCCAGAAGTGTTTGTTGAACGTTTGAAAGCCATTGTTTCTCTTGAAGATTATCCGGCAACGCTGGCCAGTTTTGCCGAACCCTCGGCGACGGCGTTCCGGGTCAATACGTTGAAAGCCACCAATGAAAATGTTTTAGCGGAAATAGGGGTGGAAACTAATTCTGTGCCTTGGTATCCGCAGGCATTTTTAATCGATCCGCAGTATCGCGATGCACTAACGCAATCCAAAGCCTTTTCTGAAGGCCGTATTTATATTCAAAACTTAGCGAGTATGTTGGCGCCGCTGCTATTGGATCCGCAGCCTGGAGAAGAAGTGCTGGACCTTGCCGCCGCTCCGGGTGGTAAAACCTTGATGATTGCGGCGATGATGGAGAACCATGGGCGTCTCGCGGCAGTTGAGTCGGTAAAAAATCGTTTTTTTCGCCTGAAAAATACTATACAAACTTTTGGTGCTGACATGGTTGAGCTTTACCTGAAAGATGGCCGCGAGGTGGGTTGGAAAGTGCTAGAGCGTTTTGACCGGGTATTGTTGGACGCTCCCTGTAGTTCTGAGTCGCGCTTTAATGTCAACGATCCGAAATCTTTTAGCCACTGGAATGAGCGCAAGATTAAAGAGGTGCAGCGAAAACAGAAAAAATTAATTTGCTCGGCAATTGCCGCATTAAAGCCCGGAGGGGTTTTGGTTTATAGTACCTGTGCTTATTCGCCGGAAGAAAATGAAATGGTCGTTCAGCATGCTTTGAAAAAATTTTCCGGTAAAATATTAATTGAACCCGCTGAAATTCATCTAGATAATTTTCGTCCGGGTTTATTGCGCTGGAAGAAAAAAGAATTTGACCCATCAATGAAGCAGGCTATAAGAGTCTTGCCTAATCAGTTTATGCATGGTTTTTTTCTCTGTAAAATCAGGAAAATTTGTATCTAAAACTCTATTCCTAATGAAGCAAAAAGTTTCCCCAAATCCACATATTGTTCTATACAATCTGCCAGGCGGTTAATTTCCTGCTCTTGCAGTTGGGCATAATCGAAGGGTTTGATCGCTTTTAATCCCGCCCAGGCTAGCAATGCATCGCGGGCCTCAGAGTGATCAAATAATCCGTGAAGATAAGTGCCGATAATTTGCTTGTCAGTTGAAATAGCACCATCATCTTTCCCATCGATGGTTGCAAAAGGGTGCAACAGGGCAGGGCCAAAACTAGTACCAGCGTGAATTTCATAGGCCATTACAGCAGCAGGTTCTGAGCTGTTGTCGAGGTTTAAATAGCCGCTAACCTGGTGCAATTGTTTTTCTGATTTCAATACAGTTGCAAAATCCAGCAGACCCAGAGCCTGACTTTTACCCGCTTTACTTTCAAGTCCATCGGGGTCGTCAATGTGATTGCCTAGCATTTGAAAACCACCACAAATTCCGATTAGTTTTCCGCCATAGCGCAAGTGTTTTTCTATATCCTTATCCCATTGTTGATCATGAAGCCATTGCAAATCTCGGCGCACACTTTTACTGCCAGGGATAATAATCAAGTCGCAGGCGGGAATATTTTTACCGGGGCCGATAAACTGCAAATTAATCTGGGGGTGAAGTCGCAGGGCATCAAAGTCGGTATGGTTGCTAATGCGCGATAGAACGGGAACGGCGATATTGATACCGTTTTCTTCCTGGGGAACCTGTTGTTGTTCGATGGCGTCCTCTGCTTCCAGATGGAACCCCTCTAAATAGGGCAGCGTGCCTAAAACGGATTTACCGGTGTGCTGTTCCAGCCATTCAATACCAGGCCTTAATAATTCAAAATCACCGCGAAAGCGGTTAATGACAAAACCGATAACCCGTTGTTGTTCCGATGTGGAAAGCAGTTCGAGTGTGCCTACTAAATGTGCAAAGACGCCGCCGCGATCAATATCGGCGACAATGATCACCGGGCAGTCCACCGCTTCGGCAAAACCCATATTGGCAATATCACGGTCGCGTAAATTAATTTCCGCAGGGCTGCCAGCGCCCTCCACGATGATGGCATCGTATTGTTCGGTTAATCGTTGGTGGGATTCTAATACCGCCGACATAGCGGTGGTTTTGTAGTGATGATAATCCGCTGCATCCATATCCGTTACAGCTTTGCCATGGATAATCACTTGCGCAGCAATATCGCTATTAGGTTTTAATAATACTGGATTAAAATCGCTGTGTGGCTGCAAATAACAGGCGTTGGCCTGCACCGCCTGAGCGCGGCCAATCTCGCCACCATCTTCGGTCACCGCGCTATTTAAAGCCATATTTTGAGGTTTGAAGGGCGCGACTTTAATGCTCTTTCTTGCCAGCACACGGCAAAGCCCCGTGACTAATACGCTTTTGCCCGCATCGCTGGTGGTTCCCTGCACCATTAAGGTATTAGTAGCACCTTGTGCCTTGAACGTTTTGGAGGACGTTATTGTCATAGTCGGCTCTATTCTTGATCTAGGGCAGGGCTGCATTTCGGCTATTCATTTTTAGAACATGGTCAACATGAAATCGCAGTGCTAAATGTGATTTATTCGCTGATCATGGTGCCGGACTTTTCCAATTGTTTGGCTTCAAGGTTCTTGATCTCTTGAATCACTCGTTGATTTTCTTCACAGCTGATGGAATATTTTTCAGCTATCTCACATAAACAACCATTAATAAAATCAATTTCAGTCGATCGACTGTGACTGATATCTTGATACATGGAAGAATAGTTTTCCGCAGTAGCGCGAAGGGTGTCCTCAACCTGGGTTGTTATTTGCGTTAAATGTTCAGAGATGCCGAGTGCTTTTGCCACGCTAAATATTTCATCACATATTGTTGTTAGCCGTTGACGGGCCTCAGGATTATTCAATAATTCGCCATTGCGGCATTGATAAATTGCGGTTAGGCCATTGATCGCACAGTTAACTGCGAATTTCTGCCACTGCCGAATCTCAATGTCATGACAGGCTTCAATAGTAAGATACTGGGTGGGTAAATACTGTAATAGTATTTTATTACAGCCAAAATGCGTAACCCCGTGGCCCGCATGGACTACAACGTTTTGTTCTGTCCGGTAAGCGCCATCGGTGGTGATCCCTGTAATGAGGTTTTGTGTGGGTAGTAACGCTGGTAGTTGTTTGGCTGCCATGCCATTTTGCAAAATCAATAGAGTCGCATGCTTGCTTATAGTCTGTTTTATCGCAGCAATGGCTTCGAGCGTGTGTTGTGCTTTGGTGCTGACTAGTAAATACTCGATAAGGTTTTCAGAGGCAGCGAGTTGATCAATAGTGAGTTGTTCTATATCAACCTGCGTTTTCTTATCCTGACTCTGCCCCTCCCTCTTAATATGTAGCTCAATAAAAGCGTGTTTACGCAAACGGGGGGTGATAAGCACTACGGGAAAGCCAGCTTGTCGCCAATAGCTGGCCCACAGACAACCTAGTGCGCCTGCTCCAAGAATATACCAGGTGGGTTTGATGAAAGTGGAATTCATAATAATGCGGTTGCCGGTGAAGCACTGATACGTTGAGTCTTCGTAGGGGGATTATAATCGACCATCGCTTACAAATCATGAGATAAAATCAAGAATGGTCCTGTAATTGTTGCATGGGGTCTTTTCCTGAGTAGTCCAGTGTTAGGTAGCTGTTTTTTGCATCACGTTCCAGTAATCCACGACTATCCAGAAATCGAGTGATTCGTTGACTCAAGGTCTGTACCAAAACTGTCAGCTCATCAATTGTTGGTGCCTTCAACTGGGTGAAATCGAATTTTGCCATAAGCATTCTCAACGTAGCCGCCATCTTCAATTTCGTCATAGCCCATTTTCTTGGCAAAGAACTTCCCCACATCGCCAGAATTTATTGCCATAACGAACCAATATTCTCCATGATCAAGTGTTTTTATCCAGTATAGGCTGTTCATGTCATTGACCCATTTTCTATTGTTAATGAATTAAAAGTTGAAAAAAGTAGACCATCAATAAAATTTAAAAATAATGCCCTTAGTTATCCATCGGGCTGACAACGCCGCGCTCTTGAATACCTACGACATGGGTATAGATTTGCGTTGTGGATAAATCATTATGCCCCATCATTTCTTGGATACTACGAATATCCGTACCTACCCGTAACAAATTAGTAGCGAAACTATGTCTAAACGTATGCGAGCCAGCTTTTTTAAATATTTTTGCATCACGGATAGCAATAAATACCTTTTTTTGTAACGTAGATTCGTTAATGTGATGCCTTCTAATTTTCTCCGAACGTGGGTCTTGAGCACGCCGATTGGCAGGAAAAATATACTGCCAAATTGGACTAGTCGGGGCGTTTTTATATTTTTTATGTAAAGCATTGGGTAAATAGACTTCACCAAAGCCTTCATTCAAATCCCTTTGATGAAGCGCAAGTGCAAAGTCGATCTGGTGTTTTAGGTCATCGATTAACACCTTGGGTAAAAGCGTACGCCGCCACTTCATTCCTTTAGCTTCACGAACAACGATGCAGGCATTAGAGAAGTCTATATCCTGAACTCTCAGCCGGGCGACCTCAGACCGTCTTAAGCCAGAACCGTACATGATTGATGCCATTAGTCGGTATATACCGCATAGGCGAGCAATCACCGCTTTTGCTTCTTCATGGCTAAACACCGTCGGTATAGTTTTAGGCCTTGAGCTTGGAGTAAAATTTAAAACGCCCACTTCTATATTCAAAAACCGTTTAAACATGAACACCAGAGCATTTAACGCCGTTTTTTGGGAGTTGGCGGAAAGATCCCGTTTAACGGCCAAATAGCTTAAATACTCATCCACCTGTATTCCACCCATTGCCTTTGGGTGTTGCATACGGTGGTAGCGAATAAAGTCAACCACCCAAGTGCAGTAGGTTTTTTCTGTTTTATAGGCCAGCTGCTTACTTCGTATAAAATGGCGAAATTGATCCATAAAACGGGTGGGTTTGTCGGGCAAGTTGGGCCGAATGTCGTCCATAACACGTTCCTTGAGTGACCTCTTGATGCTGTACAAATGAACAGTATCAAAATGAGTTATGGAATGCAAAAAAATAGTCAATTTTAGCTGCATATACTGATAATTTTTTAGAAATGACATTTTTATCTAGTAAGTTCAAAGAGTTACACGATGTGTGGTTTTGGGTGATAGGAGGAGTAAGGGGCGTTTGTTCCTGGGGAGGCAGCGTCGACAAATGGCACAAAGCTTGACGTGGTGCAGGTTTCCAGGTAGTTTTTGGACTTTTAAATAAAAGATAGTCGCGCCTGGAAATAAGCAGTCTGGGGCGTGATATACAAATGTTATGTGCAGCCAATTAGGGAGATACGCATGAATAATTCAATTAAAAAAATAGAGAAAATTTCAGTATCAATATTCGGGACGATGTTGGAACATTCGGTTGATCAAAAAGGGTCTTTTCGAGTTGTTCTTAATGCAGTTATAAACAGCGATGAGGCAAAGCCACTTTTGCTTTTAGGTAATGCTCACAGAAATTTTGAGGATGGTAATGTTATTGCGATACTAAATCCTGATCGCGACCTTCTTAACGAAATGAGTGCCAACGTCGGATATAGCGGTAGTATTCTAAAAGAAATTGTCGCAAAGAGGTGCGATATCATGGTTCAGTTTTGGATCGATGCATATAAGAAAAATGCCTCTAGTATTCTGGATAGTTACCAGTCAAAAACGCCTCAGGCATCAAAGTTTCAAGTCAAGTAATTGCACATAACAAGTTGCTCAACCCGACCCATACTGCGTAGTTGATTTTGTGTATTCCGCTACGCTTCATAATCACACAAAAGCAGCTACTCCGCATGTGCGGGTTAGCAAGGCGTTAGCACTCTCTATGGTTGTAGGAAATTCGTATATGAATTTTGAGGCATATGAAATATGAGAAACCTGTTTTTAGGCTGCATAATAATTTTGATTGGTACTCCTGTAGTGGCGGATATTTGTTCTCATGAAGCTGGTAAGTTTTATTGGGACAGGAAAGCATTGACTGAAAAAGAACTAGTTAAGCTTAAGTCATGTATTGAATCTTCAATTAGCCAGCGTACTACTGTAGACAAAGAATTGGACTTCGCGAAAAGGTCTTCACTCACAAAACCTTTATTATTAGCGAAAAAGAAGAAGCCTCACTGTCCTCCAGGACCATTCAAATGCGTTCCTTGGACTGGGCCGACTACTCCGCCAGCACGGCCACCACCTCCCTTTTTTGAAGTAGTGCCCAAATTTGATATGAAAGCAATTGACATAGGTGATTACGCAGAGTGGAATACAGGTGGGTTTTTCATCCCTCGATATGATGAAGCGAGAAATAAAGAAGTGGTAGGTAAGATACTTCGATACAAGAATCTAATAGATGGGGATAAATACTACATGTATTTTTCACCTAGCGGTGCCAAAGAAGGGACTGCGGGAATACTATTTAAAGGAAAGGTGATATTAGAATGAGTCATGTTTACGAAATCTCTGGCTATTTTCTGGCGGCAAGTATTGTTGGCTTTTTCGCTCCCTTTTTAATCTCTCTATTAGTTCAGAGAGAAAATGTGAAGGAAACAGGCTTCATCCTGCTCGTGCTTGCCATTATCGGCGCTTGCTCAGGCATGGCCGGTGGAATGAGTCGAGTAGGAGCTGTTGGAAGTATAATTCCCGCGTTTCTTGGGCTACTTGGAGGAATGTCGATCTATCTATTTGGATTAGATAGATCAAAAGGGTTGATTGCATCATTTGGCGCCGCCTCTCTTTCTATTTCACTGCTTGTTTCGTATACATTAGGTTCACAATATCGAAATATTGGCGATGACCATAGAAATATAAGGGATCATTGCGTAAAAGCGTATACAAATCATGATTTATTAAGTGATCCCAACGCTTTTAAAATATTCCGGGAGCGCTTGGGAACTCTTTGTGATTCGTCAATGAGCTGGCACATCGCAAAATAGAGCTAACAAAGAAAATGCACCCGGACAACAAAAAATGCCGCTCGTTCCTCGCCCAACTTTTTGTCGCCGGTGATTTGCGATGTTAGGCATACTTATGCACAAATCATTTTCAGTTTCAGAAGTAAAAAATATTTTAAAAACACATATTGATAGTACGCTTCGTATCTTCTTCAAAGGTGGTAATGTTTTCGTAGTTGAACTTGAATATGAGATAGAAGAAGAGACATATGATGAAGATGGTAGGTGGTATTGTATAATTATTGAGGCCGTAAGTGGTGAGCATCCAAAATTTCATAAATTATTTAAGCCCAATGGAGGCATGGATATTTATGAGGATGATATAGAAATCATCAAAGACTATAGGACAGATAAGGTGCTATATATAAATTCATTAACACAGGGATAGATTAATGCACAAAGTGAAATATTCGTTTAAGCGAACAGAAGGAATAGCAGGTTTTTTTAGCTCGAATAGAGCTAGCACAGATGCACTAAATGCGCTGCAAACTTGGCTTAACGGGAATAGATCATACGAAGTTGTCATAGACGAAGATGAATTACTTGTGGCGATTCTAGAATTTGAGAAGAATGATGAGGCGGCTGGCCTAGACTTAGATAAAGCCTGCGACGAGCATGGGGTTTTCCGTAAGTTCGAAGAGAAGATCGAAAATGATTAAATTACTGCCTTATAAGTTGTTAGGCTCACAGGATTGGAGAAATGAGTATCGAATTAGAGTACTTTAAGGATAGCAAAGAAACATTTCTTGGTGAACTCGACAAGCACGGAATTCACTACAAGATAAGACGGCCTGAACCGAGAGTTATTTACGCTTCGGGCGAATCTGCCGAAATTATAATGGCACTAGGTGAAGCGTCCGTGTTTGTGTCTTTGGCAACCATTATTGTTCAGTAGTTAAAAGCGAGGGCATCAAGAAAGGTATTTATACAAACCAAAGATAAAAAGGTTACTCACCTCGAAGCAGAAGGTTATAGCGAGAAAGATGTGGAAAGTATTCTTGCTAATGTTGAGAAATTAACGGTAATTGATACTAAGCCAAACAAGTAGCCAATATTTATCCCCAAAAGTTGCAAAAACTGTTGAT
>JAZFYA010000091.1:0-3045 GCA_036443315.1 Pseudomonadales bacterium | reverse complement strand
ATCGAGAACTTGTCGACTACTTCCTGGGTAAGCAGGTCGATGGTCCAGAATTGGTCACTCTCATAGCGCTGAGAAGACCAGGCGTAACGAGCGCCCGGGATAATCCAGATGTGATGATTACCAGTCTCTCCCATTTGAATTTTCTTAATCGTTTCGCCTTTTTCATAATCGACTACGGAAACCGTGGGCTCACCCTGGTTATCTATCAGGAAATTACCTGACATACCTTCCACCGCCGCCCAGTCCATGCGCACTGTGTTTTGCGGATCGAGGAATACCAGTGATTGATACTCGGCACTACTCATACCCACGGTGGGTGCCCCGAACTTAGTACCATGGGACATAGTGCTTCCCGACGCCATAACCAACATCAGTACTGCTGTAATTAATATCAACTTATTTTTCATAATGTACCTCCATTAGATACTCTTAAAATTGTATCGCTAACACCAATAACCTGTTGTTCACACAGGTTCATAGACCATAAAAATGACCGCATGGGCTAAGTGCCCACCTGTCACAAGGCAACAATAAGTTTCCGTTTAACTTCATTCCATACAACTATCAGATACCATAGCAACATGATACCTATTACCGTAATTATTGCCAATTTCCAACCTACCACATCAGGCAGAAAAACCGGTTTGCCGAGCTTCATTATCCATCCGCTGTCCTCCAACCAGATCCTGAATAGTGAAGTGGACAATGCAAAAGCAACTATTACAATCCACAGCTTTATCTGGCCCTCGCCAGCCCGCCACAGGCATCCGGTAGCACAACCCCCACTTAAGGACATGCCAATTCCAAAAATGATGCCACCGACTAAACTGCCAAACCAGAAACCAACCGAGACAGCGGTGTCCAGGTCTCGCAGGTCGGTCCACTTTAATATCGAGAACCCGATCACGCTGATCACCACCGCAATTATTACTGCTTTGGTCATTTCGGTATCACCGGTTAGGAACGGTTCCCTGAATGCGCGCACAAAACAGAAGCGGGTACGCTGCATAACGATTCCAAGAAACAGACCGAACAACAGGAAACCGCCCCGGGTCGGGTAGTCGAAACCATCGTATATAAATGCTAATCCGAGGATACCAGCCAGTACCAGCGCACCTATGATGGGCTGTTTATTAGTCCAGCTTGAAGAATCACTCTTTGTCGCTGTTGGAGCATGGTTTGCTCCCGAGAAATCGAGATAATTTACTTCCAGTATGAGCAGGCGAAGTCCGATATAGACGCCAATCATAAGGCCCAGCATCATCGCCACCCCGGCCATCGACAACGCGCTGATAGCGCTAAAGAATCCACCGATATTGCAGCCAAACGCCAATGCCGCACCTATACCCATCAGCGTGCCACCCACCAGGCCCTTGGTTATTTCAAAGGGTGGTGCGCCCCGTAACCGAAATTGTCGCGCCAGCAAAGCGGCTGCAAAAGCACCAACAATTACCCCGAAATTTAGCAACGAAGTGGAGTAAAGATGAGGAGGAATGATAATTTTGTCGGTGATGTCGAGCGTGTTGAAGACCCAGTCGCCCCAGTTTCTTACGCCACCGGCAGCACTCCAGGGTTTTTCATAAGCGAACATCATAATATTGACCAGGGCGAGTAGGATACCCCCGATCCAGGCTGCCCACTGTTTCCCAAACAGGGATGCATGGCCTTCCATCAGGGCCGATCCAAAGGTTTGATTATTGTTATAGGTCATAACATTGAACGCTAGAGTGCCTGTTTAACAATAAACCTTTTATTGACCATATTGGATATTTGGTTCGCTATATGGGGATAAGGATAATATTGCACAGTTTGAAAGATTGTATTGATGCTACTGCACCTAAGAGCCGGGTTTATGGTCATAATTTAAGCGCAAAACCCATAAATTAATGCGCCGGAGGGTTTTTCACCGACATGAGTGACAGTTTGGAAATCAATAGCACCGGTATCCGTAAATAATAATACGATAATCATATACCCAGAATCAGTTAGGCTATAGCACTTTCCTCTTCGATTGCCGGGTACAAGCAGCCGACATATTATACCTGTTTTCCAGATATGGTGGGACTGATAGATTCCGGCCCAAGCGGTCGGAATGGCCTGCAGTATTTGCAAATACCCCGTAATTCCGGGCGAAGTGATGCGCCGACACGGAATATTTTTCTATCCCGAATGAGATGGTGCATTATCAATTAGGAATGTATTCTCAAGATGATATATGTTCTATATTAAAAATTGACAATGCCTATCTTTTTGCGAAAATTTACTTGCGTAAAATTGTCTGGCTACCCAGGCCCAGTTTTGGGTTGTTATTGCACCAATATGAGTATTACCCACAAATTTTAGCTGGGTATATATTTTTAAACGTAAACAGTTAGGTTAACCAAAAATACCATGAGCGAATATACCGAAAAATTTGATGCAACCGGTCTTAATTGCCCGTTACCGATCTTACGATCCAAAAAGGTGTTAAACACGCTGTCCAGTGGAGATGTGTTGTATGTAATTTCCACCGATTCCGGATCAGTGAGAGACTTTGATGCCTTTTGCAAGCAGACTGGAAACCAACTGCTCGAAAGTACCGAGACTGAAGGTAAATACCATTATTACATTAAGAAAGCCTAGTAATTACAAATACGCATTTTTTTACTAATCTAATGTTAGAGAAGCTATATGAGTGGAAAAAATCTAGCGCTTATTGCAGCTAAGGCTTGCCTGGATTGGGACCTCCTTTTATCCTGGCATCTACCGTTGCAACCCACGCTAGAGACGGATTAAATATTCGCCAGTATCGATTCACTGATAGAATACCATTGTCTCTTGACTAACGATTTTCAGCCATGAATCTGCCAGCCACTTCTACCAGCCCTACTGCCACACAGGCAGACATGCGCAACTGCATTCAAAAGGTGGCTACGGGACCCGAGTACAGCAAGAACCTCAGCTTTGAAGAGGCGAAAGCCGGCATGGAACTGATATTACGCGGCGAAGCTGACCCGGTTCAAGCAGGGGTGTACCTCATTGCCTTGCGGATGAAACGAGAGACCC
>JAZFYA010000090.1:0-6229 GCA_036443315.1 Pseudomonadales bacterium | reverse complement strand
GTCAAGTTCAAACAACGCAGCCATGGGCAAAAAGGGGGTGTGACGTGCATGGATGCACTAATGCCGCAGGCGCATGGATGTGCAGGAGCGGCCTATAACACCTAAATTTCAATCGCTTTGGGTATATCAAAGACATGCACACAACCAGGCTAACCCAGCTTTTCATCCGCGGTCAATTGGCGGGCTTCCGTTTCCAACATCACTGGAATACCATCGCGAACCGGATAAGCCAACCCACTGGCCTTGCAGATTAACTCCTGCTTATCTTCGTCGTACTCTACCGGCGCTTTGCTTACTGGGCAGACCAAAATACTTAATAATTTTTTGTCGATCATATGTTACCTCAAATATTGCGAGCAGGCATTAATGGCGCTGACTAAGGACTTTGCGGACAGATTTAATTCTGTCTCACAGTAGATTGTTTCGGCATCGGCGACACTAGTAGTTGCGGGTCGATCCGCGCTTTAAACCAATTCATACGCCAATCCAGATGTGGACCTGTGGCCCTACCTCCCGCGCCGACCTCAGCAACGATATCACCTGGTATCACTTCGTCTCCCACGTTAACCAGCACTTTGCTTAGGTGCATCAGGGTCGATGACACACCGTAACCATGATCGATAATCACCGTGCCACCGGAATAAAACATATCCGGATGGGCCATGGTGACGATACCCGGAGCCGGCGTTGAAACCGGGGTACCGATGGGGGCAGCCACATCGACACCATAGTGAGGTCGTTTGGGGACGCCATTATAAACACGCTGGCTGCCAAACACACCTGTAATTGGCCCAGTTAATGGCCACTGGAATTCACCGGCAAAATCCAGTCGCTCCAGGATTTTGCCCCGCGCCTGTTGGACGGTGGCGGAATCATTACGAATACGTTTTAAATCCGCCTCATTAGGGCTCATGATTTTTTTGGTGATACCCTCAATATACTGGATATTGTAATCACGCCGTGCGATAGACAAGGCTTGCAGCTCTTTTTCACCATTGGCTTTTTCTACTGTCAATTGAACAACCGCGGGAGCATCGCGATCAAAACCGATAACAAAAAGGCCGTCGTCACTGACTTTAACCGGCTTTGATTCCAGCACTACTCTGGTCCCAGGCTCCACCTTACCAATGACCAGACTACCTTGCGTTAAGGGCCCGGCAAGTTCCACCGCATTGGCCAACGACAGACAAAAACACGATAAAATCATTAAACTCTGTCGCACAGTATTACTCCAAGCAATAAAAATAGTAGCTACGATTAAAGGGTAGCTGCAATTTAATCAGCCCAGCAGTTTATAATAGTACCCGATGTAACTTATATAGATATTTATTAGAGGCAGACATTCAAGCCATGGGTCGCTACCGTCCACCCCGTAAACCAGGATCATTGTATATCACCCCTGAGGGAGAAAAAGCTCTGCGGGATGAAGTGTATCAGCTGTGGAAAGTGGAACGGCCGCAGGTCACTGCCGTCGTCCATGAGGCCGCAAAAAATGGCGATCGCTCCGAAAATGGCGACTATATATATGGCAAACGACGGCTCAGGGAAATTGATAGCCGAGTGCGGTTTTTGAGCAAACGCCTGGAAACGGTAGAAGTAGTCGATCGCATTCCAGAGCAACAGGATAAAGTTTACTTCGGCGCCTGGATAACGGTAGAAGATGAGGACGGCAAAGAGCAAACCTACCGTATCGTCGGTCCTGATGAATTTAACCTCAACCAAGGCAAACTCAGCATGGACTCACCCCTGGCCAAGTCGTTACTGGGCAAATCGGTAGAAGATACTATTGTGTTTAAAACACCGGAAGGAGAGAGAGAACTTTATATTGCTAAGGTCTGCTACAAACAATCGCTTAGCTCCTAACACCTAAAAGCCTCTCCACTGCCAATAAGCCCGCGATGGAAATTACATCAGTAATCTCACCTCGATCAATCATCGCAACTGCCTCAGAAAAGGCTAGTTTTTTTATCGCCAAATCGCTTTCAGTTTCTCCAAGCGCCTGCTCTCCCTGCTGCAAATTTTTAGCAAGAAATACATAACCCTCTTCATCCATCACTGCATTGGAAGTATGCAGTTTAAACAACTGCTGCCACTGCCCACCGTGCAAGCCAGTTTCCTCCTTCAACTCTCTCTGGGCAGACTGCAAGGGTGCTTCGTTCAATGGGCCGCCCCCCATCGGTATTTCCCAGCTATAGGCATCCAGAGTATAGCGATACTGTCCAACTAGCAGCGTGTTGTTGGTTTCATCCAGAGGAATGATACCGATGGCTCGGTTCTTAACATGGATCTTTCCGTAGATACCATCAGTCCCTGCCGGGGTTATCACTTCTTCGTGGGTCACTTCAATCCAGGGGTTGTTATAAACCTGTTGCTGTGACTTTCTAAACCAGGGCCCTATAGCCACGGGCTGATCGCCTGGATTGTTATCTTTGGATTTTTGGTAATTGCTTGTTTTGTTATTGGATGTCTTGTTATTGAATTGATTAGTGCTCATAACCAGGCTGCTTCTTTTTCGACAGGATTCAGTATGAGTTTATGGAGCAGCAACAAAAAAGCCAGAATTATTTAGCCCTGTTGTTGATAAGAACACATTCTAGCCCGGATATTTTACCAGATGGCGGCTTTATGCGAAGGAGGACGTCGCAAAGGGTTATACATTGAGTCCCCCGGTCCAGTGGCGCGTTTCCGGTTATTCCCCAACGCCCGCTTGCCAACCTGCCCGACGACTGCGCAACTCGCTGAAAAGCGCTCAAACAGTGCTCGCTCAACAACGTCGGGCAGGTTGGCAAGCTAACAACGCGTTCTGATTGGGCACAACAGGCACCGCACCACTGGACCTACTTCTGCACCCTGAAAAAGCGTTTGCGACACCCTCCTTCGCGGGAATGACGGACTGAGTTAAAACACCTAAATCTTGAACGCTATGGGTATAGTAGTACCAAATACCAAGTTACGAGCGTGCTGGTGAAATATTCGAGCTAGCTGTGCACAACGCTGATAATCGCCCCTACCGCACTTAACAAAATACTACTTATCAATTCCGCCTATACACAGGTATTTAATATCGAGATAATCGTCCAGGCCATACTTCGAACCTTCACGTCCACCACCGGATTCCTTGATGCCGCCAAAGGGAGCCATCTCGTTGGAAATAATACCTTCATTGATCCCAACTATACCGTACTCCAATCCTTCTGAAACACGCCATACACGGCCAATATCTCGGGTATAACTATACGCAGCCAATCCAACCTCGGTTTCATTCGCAAGTTCCAGGGCTTCTTGTTCAGTTTCAAAGCGAATTAATGGTGCCACTGGGCCAAAAATTTCTTCCTTAAATACTCTCATGTCCTTGTTCACATCGACCAAAATCGTAGGTTCAACAAAACTACCACCCAGACTGGAAGCCCCGCCACCCACCACTGCTGTTGCACCATTAACCACCGCATCGTCAATCATTGCACAGACATCGTTGGCGGCCTGCTGATCGATTAACGGACCCATTGATACTCCGTCCTCAGTACCCTCCCCCAGCGTCAAGGTGCTAACAACAGCACTGAGTTTTGCAGCAAAGGTATCGTAAATGCTAGCTTGTACCAATAAACGATTGGAACAAACACAGGTTTGGCCAGCATTGCGGTACTTTGACGCCACTGCACCTGCGACTGCTGCATCCAGATCTGCATCATCGAAGACAATAAAAGGAGCGTTACCCCCCAACTCCATTGAGGTGCGCTTAACCGTGTCAGCACACGCTTTCAGCAACTGCTTGCCAACCCGTGTCGAGCCGGTAAAGGTCACTTTACGCACCCGTTTATTACTGGTTAACTCAGTACCAATCTCAACCGTTTTACCCGTTACCACGCTAATCACTCCGGCAGGAATACCCGCACGTTCTGCCAGCACAGCCAATGCATAAGCTGACAATGGTGTCGCGCTGGCTGGCTTACAAACCACGGTGCAACCAGCAGCCAAAGCAGGGCCTAATTTACGTGTCAGCATAGCGCTGGGGAAATTCCAGGGAGTGATGGCGGCAACAACACCTACGGGCTGTTTGATAACCAACACCCGTTTATCATTACTGGGCGGGGCAATAATGTCGCCATAAACTCTCTTGCCCTCTTCAGCGAACCACTCAACATAGCTAGCACCGTAAGCAATTTCACCCCGCGCTTCAGCTAACGGCTTGCCCTGTTCTGCGGTAAGAATTTTTGCCAAGTCATCCTGGTTTGCCATAATCAAACTAAACCAGGCACGCAATAGGACAGCCCGCTCTTTAGCGGTTTTACATTTCCAGTTTTTTTGTGCTTTAAAAGCCGACTCGATGGCACGGCGGGTTTCAGCCGTTCCACACTTCGCGACGTGAGCAATGACTTCACCAGTAGCCGGATTGCTGACCGCCATTGTTTCACCACTATCAGCGGGCACCCATTCACCATTAATAAAGGCGTGGCTGACAAGCAGGGAAGAATCCTTTAAATTCAGTGACATGGCCATTCTCCAGAAGTGTATTCAGCCGCAAATCTATCGTGTTTTAACAGTGCAATGATGGCAAGTTTTTAACAGACTACAAACAAAAAAAAGGCCCCGCCAACAGAATAACTCGCCCCCGGAAAGGGTACTAATACTTTAGGGCTTGTCCAAAATAACGTGAGACTATGAATTCTTTACCTCGGTTTAGGCTGACTTCTGCAAATCATCCTGCGCCAGCGCTATTGCTGGCTCAACAAATGGGTAACCCAGAGCCTTAGCAACCGCCTCTACCGTTACCATACCGTTATGAATATTAAGACCATTCAGCAGATGAGTATCTTCCGCCAAAACCTTATGGGCACCAAGATCTGCCAGCGAAATCACGTAGGGAATAGTCGCGTTAGTCAGCGCAAAGGTCGATGTACGGGCCACACCGCCGGGCATATTCGCCACACAGTAGTGGATAATACCGTCGACTACAAAAGTCGGATCTCCATGGGTTGTTGGTTTGCTGGTTTCAAAACAGCCGCCCTGATCAATAGCCACATCGACCAACACCGAGCCGGGCTTCATTAACGTCAGCATAGCGCGGGTAACCAGCTTAGGAGCCGCTGCACCAGGAATTAATACGGCGCCCACCACCACATCGGAAACCGCCAACTGCTTTTCGATAGTATCCATGGTTGAATATAAAGTACTTAAACGAACGCCATACAACTCATCAATTTGCTTTAGACGCGCTAGTGAGCGATCAATAATAGTGACTTTAGCACCCATGCCCATGGCTATACGGGCAGCATTTAAACCGACAATACCACCACCAATGACCAACACATTGGCCGCTTCTACACCGGGTACACCGCCCATCAAAACACCACTGCCACCCTGAGCTTTTTCAAGGCAGTAGGCTCCTTCCTGAACGGCCATACGACCGGCTACTTCACTCATCGGTGCCAATAGCGGCAAGCCGCCATTGTTGTCAGTGACCGTTTCATAGGCAATACAGGTAGCGCCTGAAGCCAGTAGTAATTCAGTTTGCTTGGGATCTGGAGCCAAATGGAGGTAGGTGAATAGTGTCTGTCCGGGGCGCAGCATCTTGCATTCAGCCGGTTGCGGCTCTTTAACCTTAACTATCATATTGGCACGGGCAAAAATCTGTTCCGCTGTCGCGATAATCTCGGCACCAGCACTGGTGTATTCTTCATTGGTCAAACCAATGGCAACGCCACCATCCTGTTGCACCATCACCTGATGGCCACGGTTAACCAGCTCCTTTACGCCTGCAGGGGTCATTCCAATGCGGTATTCGTGGTTCTTAATTTCTTTAGGTATGCCAACTAACATAACGGCTTCTCCACGGTGTTAACTGGGATATTGAGTGAGCATGCAGAGAAGCATAACCGCGATTTGTCAGGATTTTTTCTTTAAATATTAAAATTTAAAGAATAATTATCCAACTAATAAATAATAATCAGAATAATATAGCTATTATTGCTCTTTATAATAGTTGTTTAGCCTAACCCAATCATTAGCTATAAATTGGCTATGAAATAAATCGCTCAACCGGATGTTTTGTTGTTTTTTTCACTCACATTTGCAAGCGTTTGATAATAACTGACCTACGTTAAACCTAGAAAAATCAGTTGAATCGTAGCGAGGGCGTCTAAGGTGTTGAAGGTAGAGCTTTTTTTGAAAATTTTGGTCGAAAGCAGTATCACCCATACGGTGAGGTCAAAATTTTCAAAAAAAGTTCTAG
>JAZFYA010000089.1:0-3226 GCA_036443315.1 Pseudomonadales bacterium | reverse complement strand
TTTCTCCACATTACACGCACAGCCTTTATGGTGCTTGAGCCCAAGAATACCATGTGATTTAAACGTCTATAACTAATTGATAAATATAATGAAAATCTATTTATCCACAGATGTTTCAGCAGTAATAATAATTAGTATTTAATTTTAAGTTACTAAATTACTTTATTTAACACGGTGGATAAGTGAGTGAATAGATGAAGTTTCAGTTAAGTCGAGAAGTTCTACTAGGCCCGTTACAAAACATTATTGGTGTTGTTGAACGGCGCCAGACAATGCCCATCCTTTCCAACGTAATGCTGAGCATTGATGGCGACACAATGTTGTTAACTGGTACAGATCTGGAAGTTGAGCTGCAATCATCTACAGTGATTGTGGGCGCAGACCCAGGGGATATCACCGTACCTGGTCGAAAACTTTTAGATATTTGTAAAGCGCTACCTGAAGAAGCCATGCTGGAAATTAGTCTCGACAAGGGCCGCATAAAAATTAAATCAGGCCGAAGCCGATTTACTTTGTCTACTTTGCCGGCCACAGAGTTTCCAACCATCGAGGACATCAACACAACGGTTAGTTTTAAAGTGCCGCAAAAAGCATTAAAACATCTCATCTATCGCACGCATTTTTCAATGGCGCAGCAAGATGTAAGGTTTTATCTAAACGGCAGTTTGTTAGAGATTGATTCTGGGCGACTACGGTCCGTTGCGACAGACGGGCATCGCTTGGCGCTTTGTGACGCCAAACTAAGCAGCAAAATTAATAAAGCTGAACAGGTTATTGTTCCTCGCAAGGGTATTCTTGAACTTTTGCGTTTATTAGCCGAGGTTGATGACACATGCAGTGTTGCGTTGGGCAGTAATCACATTCGGGTAAGTATGGGTGATATTACTTTCACTTCGAAATTAATAGATGGCCGCTTTCCAGATTACGAACGTGTTATTCCAAGCGCGCCGGAAAAACAGTTGAAGGCAAGCAGAGAAGTGTTGCGTCATGCTTTAGTACGCGCGGCGATCTTGTCCAACGAAAAATACCGTGGTGTTCGCTTGAGCCTGGATGAGAACATTCTCAAAATCCAGGCGCATAACCCGGAGCAGGAAGAAGCGGAAGAAGAAATTGAAGTCGAATACAGTGGTGAACCTTTGGAAGTTGGATTCAATGTTGTGTATCTTATGGATGCTTTAGGTGCACTCGAGTCGGAAATTGTATCGATTAGCCTGTCGGATCCCAACAGCAGCTGTTTGATACAGGACCCGGATAACGAGGATTGTCGTTACGTTGTTATGCCTATGCGGCTCTAGTCGTGGGTGTGGGGTGCATGCCATGCCCGCCAACTCGTTGATCTTAGAAAATTTTCGTTGTTTTTCATCGTTATCGGTAAATTTCTCACCAACCCTTAATCTATTCCATGGCGCAAATGCAGCCGGCAAAACGAGCTTGCTTGAGGCTCTATATTTTCTCGGCCATGGACGGTCCTTTCGCAGCGCCAAAACTGACACACTGATTAGAGGCTCAGCGGAAAGCTTTATGATACGGAGCGAACTTGGGAGTGATGTAGGCACAACCCACCAGATCGGGCTTGGAAAAAAACGTCGCCAGGGCCTCATCGCCCGCATGGATGGTAAGAAACCCAGTGTGTTAAGCGATATCGCAAGCGTTTTTCCTATTATGTTGATCGATTCTGAGGCAAATAGGCTCATCCAGGATGGACCTGGACGCCGCCGCCGCTATCTGGATTGGGGTGTGTTTCACGTGGAACATAAATTCCTTCCTGCCTGGCGGCGTTATCAACGCGCTTTAAAGCAACGTAATGAGCTATTGCGACAGTCAGCCGGAGTGGCGGAAATACGTGCCTGGGACAGCGAATTGATTGAGACTGCGGAACAGATTGATACCTGTCGGCGTGCTTGTCTGGAACAACTTCAGGAACCGGCGCAGACTTTACTGGCTATAGCCTTACCAGGTATAGAATTTAGCCTGCATTACCGGCCTGGGTGGGCCGTCGGGGAAACCTACGACGAGGCTCTTGAAAAAGGGCTGGCAAGGGACCGATCCATTGGCGCTACCCAGGCTGGGCCGCATCGCGCCGATCTGGATATCACACTGAACGGCGTGCCGGCGCGAGAAAGGGTCTCCCGGGGGCAGCAAAAAATGTTAGCCGGTGCCCTTTGGTTGGCACAAAGCCGGCTATTTCGCGTGGCAACCGGAAAAGCGGTATGCCTTCTAGTCGACGATTTACCCGCTGAACTGGATTCCAGGTTTAGCGGTATTTTTCAGTCCTTATTACTCGAAGAACCCGCCCAACTCATAATGACCGCGACCAGCGCAGAAGTGTTGCAAGCGCCTGATTTTCAGGGGAAAGCTCTGTTCCACGTGGAACAGGGGGCAGTCACCCGCGAAGCGTAAAGTGGTATACTGGTCCGGTTTAGCAGGGACTAGGACAATGACTGAAAAAAACCGCTACGATTCCAGCAATATCAAGGTCTTAAAGGGGCTCGAGGCGGTCAGAAAACGGCCAGGCATGTTCATTGGCGACACGGACGATGGCACTGGTCTGCACCATATGGTTTTCGAGGTGGTGGACAATTCCATCGACGAAGCCTTGGCTGGCTACTGCAGTGAGATCAATGTCACCATCCACGCTGATGATACCGTAACCATCATCGACAACGGCCGTGGAATCCCGGTTGATATACATCCTGAGGAAAAGCGTTCGGCCGCCGAGGTCATAATGACCGTACTCCACGCTGGCGGTAAATTTGACGACAATTCCTACAAAGTATCAGGGGGGCTGCACGGCGTGGGTGTTTCCGTGGTTAATGCGTTGTCCGAGAGCCTGCTACTCAGAATCAAGCGGGATGGCAAGTTTTATGAGCAGGAATACAGCATGGGGGAGCCGCAATACCCCTTAAAAATCACGGCTGACACGTCGGAAACCGGGACCGAGATCCGGTTTAAGCCCAGTGCCAAGGTATTCAGTGATCGTAATTTTCACTATGAAATCCTTGCAAAACGTTTACGGGAACTGTCGTTTCTCAATTCCGGTGTGCGCATTACGCTTACCGATGAGCGGGAAGATAAACAAGAAGTATTTGAATACAAGGGTGGGATTCGCGCGTTTGTTAAGCATCTTAATCGCAACAAGACCCCTCTTAACGAAAATGTTGTTTATTTTCAAACACTTAGAGGAAAATGTGTAATAGAAGTGGCCCTGCAGTGGAACGATTCCTAC
>JAZFYA010000088.1:0-12864 GCA_036443315.1 Pseudomonadales bacterium | reverse complement strand
GGTAATGGGACGGCCCAGCATGGTCGCCAATAGCTGCTCTACCGCCGTGCGACTGATTTTCACAATGCGCCCTCTGGACTCTTCGGTATATCCCAGCTCAATCGGTTTTGAGGGAGAAAGCACCATGCCCTGTGAAGACGAGGCCACCAGCTTCACATCACAGTGATCGACCTTCACCTCCCCTTTAATGGGCAAGCCAACAAAAAAGAAATTCTCGGTATCACTAATCTCAACAGTCACATTGGCATCGTATTCCAAATAACCAATGGAGAGGCTATTAAACTCTAATTCGCGAAAACGCATGCGCAAGTCAGCAGTACTGCTTATAAGGTTGTGTTCACAGTAACGGATAGACATACACTTTTGTGCCTGGCGAATACCTCGCACTTCAATGATAGGGGAATGATTGTCAATCTCCGGAACTGCAGCGTTCATTCTTTTCTCCTCACTCTAAATCATTTGGGGCTGGGGCTGGTGCTGCCACTGTCTCTGGCTCAACTCTCAATGGAGATCAGCTGCAGTGTGGTGCAGTCTCCCCTATGCAAAGAAACGGGTCGATTACCGTCAGGTAATGATGGAGGTGGCACGGAGAATCAAGGCATGAGTATCGAATCAGGGTTTTTATCTAACTATTTGATTTAAAAAACTAAATACAAAAAAACCAGGTTTTTTTTATAGCTCAAAGAAATAACCAGATTACCACAAGAAAAATTACCTATAGAAAAATTGATCCTGTGTGCATTACTGCCAGCCATTGTAAGATTGCTGGCAACGCCAATGATGTTGCCGACGAAACCTTTTTAAACACGGTATCACGCCTAGATAGCCACAGAACAATCTTGCCCAGTTCCACTTCTGCCAGGTAATCCACTAACCGCATCCTGTTGATTCTCCTCCTCTTATCTATAGGAAATCAGGAATGTAGGATAGGGTTGTTCTCCACTGCTTCCATCATCTTCACCATCACTGAGCTAACCCCTTCCGGCCCCAGGGCTCCGTAACCGCCGTCAACCGAAAACTCGGTACCAGTGATAAAGGAGGCGTGATCGGAACAGAGGAAAAGCACACCTTCGGCCACCTACCCCGGCCCTGTGAAGCCCACGTGTTACAGCTTCGCCAATACTAGCACCACCCGTTACAATCAAAAGCCCATTGATCCACCAACCAAGCACTACTGACGCATAAGTAACACAAGCTCATCATCAATCAGATAGCTTTCTCTACCCGTGAATCTGCGCTTAAACACACGTAGCGGGATGCGTTCGCCCACCTTACCAATACGACTTGGACCTAAAAAGACTTGTTTAGATTTTTCAGTTTTTATTAATAGGCGCCTACCGAGACCATCGCCTGCTGCCTGATAAACCCTAAGCACCTCCGCATAGACGACCCTATCCGCAGGCTCCAAAGGATCTATCCAATCGGGAGCAACAACAAAAATACATATAAGTGCTAAAACCGGCACAAAGATTAATACTAACAGCAACGTCTGCATTAAAGGGCGGCCAAGCAACCCAGCCTTTACATTACTCCTCTTCATATACAGTCATTCAAAACTTACCATCAACACCTTCAATGACGGTAATAGTAGCGCCCACCCAAACATTTTAGCAACCCAAAAAAATCCCCCGCTATAAAGCGGGGGATTTAATGATCAACAATCAAGTCAGAGCATTAACTATTAACGCTGTTTGCGGCGCCTCACCCAGATACTCAGCAGATAAAGACCCACAAGAGCCGAGCCTAACATAGATGACGCCGACGGAAGAGTCTTCACAATATTGGCCATATACGTGGCCTTATTGTCTAATTCACCATCAGCAACGGTTAAATCACAGGCAAGCACACCTTCCTCGACCAGCACAAATGGAGCGATCGTAGCAGTGGCAGTCTTTTCACCCGTAATTGCAACAGGTGAGGGGAGACCTGCTGTGGGTGTAAACGTACACACCCACGTATAAACAAGCGCAGTCGGATCAGTAGTCTGGACATCGGAACTTCCAGTACCATCCAGCGTTACCCCCGCTGAGAGCATCACGTCTGTAGCCGTATTAGCTATAACCGCAGTTGGCGCTGTATTATCCACAATAGGATCTTTCACGGTTACCACCACCGCCTCAGCCACACCATCAAAATAATCGTTGTTCTGATGAATTACTTTCAGCGCAACACTATAATCACCTGCCCCAAGAGGCGTGAAAGAGACAACTGGTGCATTCTGTAGAGTCTCCTTGCTGCCATCGTGGGTCACTGTCCACTCAAAATCAAGCGACGTCGCATCAAGCCCATCAATCTCACCCACCGTTGCCGTCAACGTGACCGCCGTATTGGTCGTTGTCTTTGTGCCAATAGTAATACTTGCCTGCAATATTTCAAACCGAATCACGTTCGAAAAATGCTGTATCGCTTTCTCCTCAGAGACAAGAACTGTGGATACAGAACCACTACCCTTCACCAACATCTCAACGTCCGGATCTGTAGCAAAAGTATCACTGGAAAAATCAACAACTAACGTCTCGGCCTGAGTATGAGCCCCATCGAGAATAGTAATACCGTTCCCGGGAATTCCATCGTCATCCAAGGATTGTAGTAAACGCAGAATATTGATCACTACAGGATCATTAAGGTCACCTGAATCCACCATATCCTGTGGTGTAACAGTGCCCTTAGCTGCAATAGTTGGAAACTTAATATTGCCAATCGAGAAGGTGACATTTTCATTATCTAGGTATAAAAAATTCCCGAACTCATCAGTACGACCAGTCAGAGTTTCTGTACTAAATGCTATATTTTTTACTGCACTGTCGACAAAAGTACCCACATTAGACCCTGTTGAGGTTCCAGTCTCAGTCGGCCAGATATCTGACGAACCACCACCACCACAAGCCGAAAGAAACGCTGCACAGCTACTGGCCACTACCAGGCCTGCTAAATTTTTATTTAAACTCATTGAATTCACCCTACTTTATACAAACAATCTATAAATTTTTATTGATCTCATCAAAACGATGCAACCACTACGACCAAACGGCAACACTCTATCTATTCGAATTGCGAATTGACAAGTTTGGAATTAAGCATGTCGCTTACGTGCGACATCCGTCATACCCTGCAAAGCTCAACTAAACAGCTGCGGATACGGGAACCACCACTACGCCATCGACAGCTATTAATAGTTCATCTTTATGCCATCGACGGTTATTAATAGTTCATCTTTATTAATAATCGTGTTCATACTGAACTTGAGCTACATTAACTAATACCAATCCATTCGGCAAGCCTAAAATTAGCGTTTTGGCAAATTAGATTTGTTAATTTTTCCTATGCGCCTCCAACCTTGGATCACGAAAGTCCGCACAAGCACCTAATACACCTAGAAATACCTAAAGCACTCCACAACAAGCACGTACAGAGCAGGTTCAAAGGGCATGGCTGTACGGTGCTACCCCCCTCAACTGCCTTGGACACCTATTGACAACAAACTAAGCGTGACCTGGATTCGACGGCAGCCATGACCTCTTATCAAACATAAACTAAGCCGTTGATTTTATCGCCAGTAATTTCATTATCTTTCCCGTTGCCCCTTCATCTGTTCAGTATCAAATGCTTGCTACGCGACAGCGCGCCGCTCGCGGGGCGAGCTCCTAGTCAGTATTTGGTCTTTGGTTTAATGAGGGTGTACTTTCTTTAAACAGGTAGCTAGCCAGTGCTGGTAGCAGCACCATGGCACCCACCATATTCCATACAAACATAAAGGTCAGCAGGATACCCATATCCGCCTGAAATTTCAGGGGCGAGAAGATCCAGGTCATAACACCCGCCGACAATGTTAAACCGGTAAACATAACAGCCCTGCCGGCAGACATCATGGTATACAAATAAGCATCCTCCAGCGTCTTACCCATGGCTATATAGTGCTCCAGGCGACTATAGATGTAGATGCCGTAATCTACACCAATCCCCACACCCAAAGCGATCACCGGCAGGGTAGCAACCTTGATACCAATACCCAAATGCCCCATCACTGCCTCACACAACATGGAGGTAATGCTCAGCGGCACCATAATGCAAATGACAGAACGCAGGTTGCGGAAAGTTACCAATACCATCAAGGTCACGACAGTGTAGACCAGCACCAACATAAAATTCTGTTTGGACTTGATGACATCATTGGTAGCTGCCTCAATACCGGCATTACCGGCAGCCAGCAAATACGTCACACCCTCGACAGAAAACGCTTGGCTATATCGATCTGCCTCCGCCGCAACGCGATCCAGGGTTGCCGCTTTATGGTCAGCCAAAAACAGATAGACAAATGATAAATTGCACTTGTCCATATTAAAAAACACGTCCTGGGGCAGATAAACCGCCGTACCATTGAGCGCCCGTTGATCACGGTAAAGAGTAGCCCAGCGAATGTTGCCCTCATTCAATAGCGCAGCCATCCGCTTGGAACCAGAAGCCGAGGAGGCAACTGCGCTTACACCGTCAACATTCTCCATAGCTCGATGGAAACGATCGATAGAATCCAGTGTCGCACGACTGCTACAGCCGTCTACTACCGACTCCACCATAATGATCATCACATCGGAGCTGTTGGAGTAGTTATCGACAACATAAGCTACATCCTGGTTATAGACCGAGTCAGGATGAAATTCAGGCGCACCTTTATCCAGATCACCCACTTTCAATAACCTATGGCGTTCAAAGACAGACACCCCCATAATTACCACCGCCAACATAATCATCGGCAGCGCCCATGAGCGCCTGGTGAATTTGGTCAGGAAGCGTGCCGTAGTACTGATATGGTTCTGGCGTTTTTTGGCACGATCAATACCACGCTGACTGATACCGATATAAGACATCAGCAGGGGCAACAGGACCAACTTGGAGAACACCAGGGCAAAAATGCCGACACTGGCAGCGATGGCCAGCTCTTGAACAATGAGTACAGGAATAACATAAATGGTGAAGAAACCCACACCATCAGAAATCAACGCCGTTAAGCCTGGTGCAAACACCGAGCGGAACGACTGTTTGGCCGAAGCCATTTTACCAGCGCCTTTACTGGCGGCAATTGCCATATAGTTCACATTCTGTACCGCGTGACTAACACCGATGGCAAAAACCAGGAAGGGTACCAGAATCGAGAAGGGATCCAGCCCAAAACCCAGCATCCGCAACAGACCTAGTTGCCAAACAATCGCCAGCAAGGCACAGAACAGTGGCGGCACGGTGGCGCGAATACAACCGGTGTACCAATATAACAAAATCAGCGTCAAGCCTACAGCGCAGCCAAAGAATAGTCCGACCACACCAATGGCGTCGATCATATTACCGACCACCTTGGCAAAACCAATGATACGAATATTGACAACGCCCTCGGCATTATAACGAGCACGAATATCTTCCAATATCTCGGACAGCTTCGCGTAATCCAGCGCATTACCGGTAGCCGGGTCAAAGTCCAGCAGCGGCGCATAGATAACTGAGGACTTGTAGTCATTGGCTACTAAATTGCCTACTTCACCTGACCGCATAGTATTAATACGAACCTGCAGCAAGCTTGCAGGGCTCCCGTCGTAGTCATCGGGAATAACCACACCGCCACTAAAGCCTTCTTCTGTTACTGCTTTCCATTGAACGTTTTTGGTCCACATGGATTTCATCGCCGCGCGATCAACACCTGAGATAAAGAACGTTTCATCATTAATCTTTTGCAGTGTTTCCAAATAGGTTTCATCAAAGATATTGCCCTGTTTAGACTCAACAATAATGCGCACCATATTCGGGCTCTGCACATATTGCTGATGTTTTTTGTAATTATTGATAAAGAGATGATCCTTGGGGATCATTTTCTGAAAGCCAGTTTCCAGTTTAATTTGCACGGCATGATAACCCAGGAACACACTGACAAAGGCAATCAGAATCAGCCAAATCACACGGTAATTAAATACCACATTTTCTGCCGAACTTTCTACAACATCATGAAATTCTGAATGCTCCTGGCTAGGGACGTTGTTTGCGTTAGTCATTTCGCCCCCTCCACATTAAATTTTACCGGCAACACATCACCTTTATCGTTGATACGCATGATTCCACTAGTACCCAACAACACGAAGTTGCCATCCTTTGCTGAGGCAACCGATGCAAAGTGGGCACGAGTTCTAACTTTGATATCCTCTGTTTTATATGTCATCAAATCTAAGAGGGTGACCGCCCCCGCCAAACCGACAAATATCACTTTTTTCTCTGCAATAACCGCGATATCTAAGATTGACGTTTTACCCACCTTAATAGCGCGCCAGCTCAAACCGCCATCGGGGGACAAAAAGGCATTACCACGCAGACCAACCGCCAAGGCCACATTATTATCCGATACACCTCGAACACCAAACAAGGAACCTTCGTAGCCAATATCCTGCTGCTGCCAGGTTTGACCACCGTCTGCGGAACGCAATACAAAGCCAAACTCACCCACGATAAGTAATTCACCGCTAGCTAGTTCAGTGAAACCATACAAATTCAATAATTCATAATTCGGCAATGACGGGGAACTATCAAACCATGTCTTACCGCCATCCTTAGTGCTAAAGAAATAGCCAAAAGCACCTACGGCATAACCTTCATTTTCATTGCGAAAATACACATCCATAAAGGGACGCCATGGGCCCACCTCGACTTCACGCTGGGCCTCATCCAGAGCCAGATCTACAGCATCCACCTGCAAAGACAAAGCTTCCTCTTCCTCCGACGTCAGCTCTCCGTCCATCATTTGATCGATCCGCACCTTCCAGTCCGTAGCCGCCGTCAATAACTTTGCTCCAGTAGCACGACCATCAAGCTGAACCGCCCAAGTTTCACCATTATCATCACTATGCAGAATGACACCATCATGCCCTACCGCCCAACCCCGCTGTGCATTAACAAAGTACACGGCTGTCAAGGCCACCTGAACAGGCACTTCTGCCTGCTGCCAAGTCACCCCCTGATCATCGGAGTACAACACATAACCATACTCCCCAACGGACACCAAACGGTTACCAGCCCAGGCCACATCCAGCATAAGAGAATGAATCGCTTTAGCCTCTTGTTGAGCGGGCATATCCAATGGATCAGCAAGCTGATTGGCCTGAACACTCATACTAAGCAGCAGTGTCAGCACCATAGAATAAAGTTGCAACATAATGGTTTTCGCTTTTCTAATTCACATGCTATATAAGCGGATAGGAGGGTAGATAAAAAGGGAGGCAAAGCCTCCCTTTTTATCTACCCATTACTGCGTATTAACGAACGCCCAGCTTACGGATATTCGCTGGAGTGAAGTAACTATCACCCGGTATTGGCTGACTAAAATCGAAGGCCTTATAGTTACCGGTCATTACCGAGATATTGTAGCGTCGTGAAATTAAATCGTGGTGCACTTCGGTCGCCTCGGTTATCACTTTAGACTCCCAATAGTACTTGGAATACATCAGCGCGTTGCGCCATAGACCACCACGATCATCGTACATATCATGGATATGGATGACCCAACTATCCTCGTCGAGATACATCAAACGGCGAGAATAAATATGCCGCTCACCCTCTTTCAGGGTCGCTTCAATCACCCAAACACGGTGCAATTCATGGCGAGTCAGATCAGTATTGATATGCCATGGACGAATGACATCGTCATTTTTAGCAGCAGAGATCTTATAGTTGTTGTACGGGATATATATCTCTCTCTTACCCAACAACTTCCAATTGTATTTCTCCAGAGAACCGAAAAACATCTGGTAGGTATCGATCGTACGCAAGCCCTGCGATGGAGGAATAGGCGTATCGAAGACAAATACCGGCGCACGGCGTACGCGGCGCTGGCCACCGAAGTAACGCCAAGCCTGGCGTTTCTTCGCTCTAGGATCGAGGTAATCCAACAGCAAGAAGGTATCACCGGCCACGCGAGCTGGTGCCAACTGGCGAGGAATAAACATCGATAGACGGTGTGTATCAGGCACTGCAGGATCGTAATAAGGCCAGTACGTGTTACGCGTGATCCGATCTAATACATAACGACCTTTGGCATCGGGTGCCGCCGCATCAATCGCATCAATTCTATATAAGCCCTGATAGCGCAGTATGTGGTTCCAGATTACCTCTTCAGCATTGGCAGGAATCGGGAACGGGGTACAAGCGTGGGCATTAGTGATAGCTTCATTGATCAACTCCGCCATGACTACACACTTTTTGTTATTTTCCACCTGCCAGTCGTAGTACTCAGCGACACGATGGGTAGGATAAATCTTCATCTTGTACGTATCAGGATAGGCCTTAAACAGCCCCACCTGACCTTCGCTCAGTTTGTCCTTGTACTGATCGAGATTAGCGCTAGTAATTTCAAACAATGGCTGCTCATCGGCAAACGGATCGGGATGATGATCACCCACCACATAGCCGGCTGGCACGGTAACACCGCCACCGGTCCAAGCAGGAATAGAGCCATCGGCATTGCCAGCACGCTCTGCACCTAACGGTGTCAAATCTTTTCCCAGGCGAGCCCCTTCTTCTGCCGACACCTTGGCCAGCACAGCGCTGCTGGCTGCCAAACAACCCGCAACAGCTACGACGGCTACGATCTTTTTCTTATACATCTTAAACATTCTCTTCCCCTTGCAATTACTCTGTGGGATTTAATTTCAAATTCTAGCTCTAGTTAGAACGCATATTTCACAGCTAAGGAAACAAAGTCCCTATCACCTACTGGATTATCATCGATCTCGACACCAAAGCTATTTGTACCGCTACCAAAGAAGTTGGTATAACTCACTGTAACGACCCACGTATTCTGCCAAGAAGCATCTGCTGAAACAGACACCGCCTTATACCCTTCGGCAAAACCGGTGCCGGGAATTGGAGAAAGCCCTTCAACATCATGACGCACGTTGAAATTAATCGTTAAATCGGTGCCTGTCAGCGCAGGAAACACCTCACCCACACCATTAAAGTAGGTAAACAAGAACCAGGCTTGATAGCCCCAAGAGTCCTTGGAGGCTGGTGCGGTACCCATCCACAGCGTGTCACGCCCCCCCTGACTTGACAGCGAATCGAATGTCGATACACCATTAACATCCGTAAAACCTATTCGAGCACCCGGCACTACAGTGCCATCAGCAGCGTTAGTAAGATAGGCGAGTTCACCAGGCGTAGTAGCGGTAAAGGGCGTATGGTAGAAACCATCATCTAAATCCACAGCGTGAATCCAACCCACTTCTGCGATCAACCCCACTTCATCGGCAAAAGTGAAGTTGTTAAAGTCGTGGAAAATATACATCTGCACCACCACGACATCTTCACGGCTCGACAGCTCCGTCTTTTGTGAACAGTTAGCTGTTACGTCTAGATCACATGCAATCACACCATCTTCCAACAAGCCCTGCAAGGCGTGCACGGTCTGCACAGGAATATCGTGATGCCAGGCGATCTCACCAGACCAAGCGGTATCGGTCCAGCCAATAACGGTATTCCAACTAAAACCATAGAGACTAACATCTTCATAATATATAGCCTGTAAGGTAGCATTATCTATATAATCGATAAGCAAACCCAAACCAGCACAGTCAACAACAGTAATTATGTCATGCCTACCACAATCTGAGAAATAACTAGGAAACGCCGACCCGTTAAGGGGGGCTGGCAGCCCCAAATCTGGATAATTTCGCAGCGTTGTACCACCATTTGGACGCGCAATAAAATCTGGTAATTTGCGGTGATAATTCAGCACATAAAAACCAAATTCGGTATCATTCAAGTCCGGTACAAACCAAGTCAAGGCTATACCCCACTGACCATCATCTTTGGCTTCAATATCCGCCAATCGTTCAACCGCAACGTGCGACACCGAAAACAAGTTTGCATCCTGCAGCGAAAAGGGAACCGGCAAAGTATCGCCACGAAAACGAACAAACTCCGCCAACACATCTAAGGGTACCAGTAGATTTTCACCACCTTCACAAACAAAATCTGGCGCCGGATTCAAATAATTACCACAAGCCGGGATAAGGTACTCGTTCCACTCATACTGGTAATAGGCCTGTAACGTCAGGTTCTCTGACAGACCAACAGAACCATAGATGGAACCTAGTGGACGCAAGATCTCCTTGACCTCAAAGGCGGGTATAAGCGCCTTATTGACATCGGCATAGTTCATTACCGCACTGATACCGTTCTGGATAAACGCGCTTTCGCCCCAGTTAATAATTTGGCGGCCCACACGCAGCGTCACTGGATGGTCAGAGTTCGGAGCAATACTCGCGAAAACAAACAAATCTAATAAGTCCTTACCAAAACCTATACGGTCGTCGGTCTTATCGGTAAATTTACCCGGTTCAGTAGTACCACCATAGGTGGTTGAATTATTGAAGCTATCAAAAGCCTGCGTGTATGTAACCAGCCCATTTACGGAAGTTCCCGTTCTGACTACAGCCTGGTAATCGGTATCCCCTTCGTATACCTCGTCATCATAGTACGCGGTAAAACGCGAGAAAAGGCCATAGCTATTGCCGTTATCGGCACTGTATTTTATTTCTAAGTCGCTGATAATACGAATACCGTTCGACACTAGGCCACTACCAAAATTCAGGTCAGAATCATTGTTGTTAACATCTGTCCCCAATTCATCTTTCGCGCCCTCAAGTCGCCACATTGCCGTGTAGGTAGCAATGGAATCCAAAGCGCCAGACCAATTCGATGTTTGACCAAGATCTAATTGAAATGCATTCGCCCCAGGTGCAGCAAGCGCCGCCGCCAAAGACAAGTACTTAAAGTTACGCATAATCCCCCCCAGTAAGAAATAAGCTATATTTGTATTGTTATAATCACAATTTTGATTGTTATAATCACAGGCCTAAGTAAATCTGAAAGTTCACTGCGCTGCAGATGCGACATTACCGTTGTTGGCAGGAGAGCCTCTATCCAATAAATGCAACATTTACCCTACAGTGCAGATAAAACTAAAGCCCCCTCAAATCATCCCATCTTATGCAAACCCAACCTGACTTGTACTTTCTTTTTGCGGCTTTTTGCGGAAAACACAGCCACGCTCTTGACTCCCACTCACTTCCATTTTTGACAGTGCGGCTCTGCCTAAAACTAAACAGCGCACTACATTAGCCTCTAAATCGGCTCTAGTCTAGTAGTAGCTGGCTATTTTATTGCAGATATGAAAAAGGCCGTGTCTTGAACGACCCCAGCCATAGATTTCATTGGTCGGGACGACAGGATTTGAACCTACGACCACCACACCCCCAGAACAGTTAGGTAGCAATTTGACGCAGGCCGGAATGGAATCAAGGGGGAGCTACACCAAATGCCAAACACTCTAATTATATGCATTATTTGCTTGACCTCTTAGCTAATCATACATATAATTAGATCATGAACTACGAATTTGACGCAAATAAAAACGAACTAAACAAACTGGCTCATGGCGTAGATATGGCGGCGGCTGATTCTTTTGATTGGGAAAGCGCGCTAGGCTACATTGATAACCGCAACAGTTACGGTGAGCTAAGAATTGTAGCTTTCGGCTTAATAGGCCCACGCCTTCACTGTATTGTTTATACAAATTAGGGGCGACAGCTTGCGAATTATCAGCCTCCGCAAGGCAAACAAAAGAGAGGTACAAAGTTATGTCAAAAAAGTTACTGCCTAAAATCCCGGTAATGCCAACCGACGAAGAAGATGAGGCCATTAACCAGGGCATAGCCCAAGACCCTGACGCCTTTGAGCCAACCGACGAGCAACTGGCGTCAATGCAGCCCATTGCTGAGGTGGACAGCCGTAGGTATAGAGGGCCGCAGAAAGCACCGAAAAAAGACCGAACAACTATAGCCCTAGATAGTGACTTGCTGGCGCTTTATCGTGCGATGGGCAAAGGATGGCAAACACGGCTAAACGATGATCTAAGAAAAGCAAACAATCTAGGAAGCGCAGAGCGACAATAGTTAAGACGAGCATAGCAAAATCCTTTTACCTGGAAGGTGAGGGGGCGGTTAAACGATGGCAAAGACAACGACAGCCATTACTACACCGATGATCAGGCCAGCAATGACCATCTTGCGGTTTTCTTCGTGCGCCGATTTAAGTTCGGCCTCGAAATCAAAGTGGTTGTTTTTAATCATCTGTATTCATCTACTAGAGTTTAGAGTTTCAGCAAGAAAATTATAACAAAAATTTCAGCGTGAGCACTCCGGGCCTGCAGGACCATTGACCCGGTGGCCGGTCGCAAGCTTGTTGGTCTTTGCGGCGGCTGCGGAACTCGCTGCGCTCAGACAGTCCTCGCTAAAAACGCCGCAAAGACCAACCAACTTAAACCCGCCCTGATTGGCCACAGTGTCAATGGTCCTGCAGGCCCTAGCATCGTGCCCTATTGAAGACATTAGTTTCTTCCACCTAGATTTTAGAGTCCCAGGAGGAAAAAAAAGAAAAAACTTGACATAGAGGGCGCGGCCTTCAGAAAGAAATCAACGCAATGATTCTTCTGGAGGCCGCTATGAACACAACAGGATGTGCTCCCATCCCTCGCGAACTGTGCTATTGGATAACATGTTTAACCAAAGCGCTACCCCCAAGATCAATAGGCACCTTTATTGAGCTATTGATCGGTGCCATGCTAACGCCAGCGGGCTTCGTTACCGAAAGCTATTGGTTGCTGGATAGGCAAAGGCACTGGACGAGCTATTACCAATGGCTTGAGGTGGGCAAGTGGTCTTGGCTGAAATTAGCCAGGCAATGTGTTTGTCTGGTGCTTCAAGTGCGAGATGATGATGTTATCCACTGAGTGATTGACGATACCTTGAGTTTACGTGCGTCAAAAAAAGCACC
>JAZFYA010000087.1:0-2786 GCA_036443315.1 Pseudomonadales bacterium | reverse complement strand
GTTGCGTGATTAATGCTGAGACATTAAGCTGTTCGCTGGATGAATTCCGTGAAAAATTTATGCCTATCGCCGATGAATTTACCATGAAATGGTGTATTCGGGATTCGGAGATCAAACAGAAAGTAGTATTGCTGGCCAGCCAAGCGTCACATTGTTTGGCGGATTTATTATATCGTTGGCAAAGCGGTGAGTTGGATTGTGATATTCCCTGTGTGATCTCCAATCATGAAAACTTGCGTCGCATGGTGGAATGGCACGGTATCCCTTTTCATTATGTCCCTGTTGATAAGAACAACAAAACGCCAGCCTTTACACAAATGGAAGAGATTATCGAGCGGCATAGTGCGGATACCGTTGTGCTGGCTCGTTATATGCAAATTATTCCTCCTTCCTTATGTGACAAGTATGCGGGCAGCCTGATTAATATTCATCACAGTTTCCTGCCCTCTTTTGTGGGTGCTAATCCCTACCAAAAAGCCTTTGATCGAGGTGTCAAACTCATTGGGGCTACCAGTCATTACGTTACCCAGGAATTGGATCAAGGTCCGATTATTGAGCAGGATGTAGTCCGCGTTGACCATCGACATAATAGAGAGGAGTTAGTGCGGATGGGTAAGGATGTTGAAAGAAACGTACTGTCTCGCGCTTTAAGAAATCACCTTGAGGACAGGGTGATTGTACTGGGTAATAAGACGGTGGTTTTTGGCTAGTCTGGATATTGCAGCAAGACTTAAACCCTCTTGACTATTGCTTGATACGACAATATCCGGCTAGCTATTTGCCCGCTAGCTTGGTTAAAATACTTTGTGAAACTTGGCGGTATTAGTTTCTATGGTTTAATGAATTTAATACTATAACTAGAGTTTAGAGTTTCAGTAAGAAAAGTATAACGAAAAATTTAGTGTGAGCACCCCGTGCCTGCAGGAGGATGTACACGGTGGCCGGTCGCAAGCTTGTTGGTCTTTGCGGCGTTTTTAGCGAGGACTGTCTGAGCGAAGCGAGTTCCGCAGCAGCCGCAAAGACCAACAAGCTTGCGCCCGGCCACAATGTCCATTGTCCTGCAGGCCCGGAGTGATGGGATTGCTAATGCTCTTCCTGAAACTCTAATACTATAAGAAAAGTATGCGTCTAAGAAAAGGACAAAAGTGAGAAAAATATGAATCGGGAATCTGTTGTATACGGTTGTATCAAAGACATGCTGGTTTCCCATAGTGCAGAGGAAATGAGACGTCACCGGCAGAACAATCGTGAAGTGATGATGTCCCTTCCCAGTATTGAAGACTGGCCGCTGTTAAGTCGTGAAATGTTTTCAATGCCTGTCCAGGTAATGGATGTCGATGAAGTTCATGCTGATGTGGTGCATTTTGGTACCTCGTATAAAGCGGTTGAATATGAGTGGCAGGAGTGGATCAAAAAATTCGAAAACATGCTAAAAAATATGTATTGGGTTTCAGCAACAGTCCATTTGGAGACAGCGTTTAATGGCCATCACACTTTTATATGGCAGGCGGAGGAGAGCTTTCATGAGCCAAACGATGGTGAACTAGCCGTACGCTGTGAATGGAGCCGTGAGTCGGCGGGCTTCTAAAATAAGGTGATAAAGCTATATAAAAACCAGTCTTTGCGGACAATATTTCTGGCGCTCTTGGCGACGATCACCTTTGTGGGTTCAGCTATTTTTATTTTTGCTGTCGAACCCAATGTGATGTTGCAATTTTTTCTGGTTAGCTTGTTTGGGCTGGGGCTGCTAATTGTAGCTGCGTTGGTTTTTACCGGGCTGCGGATTTTATTCAAGCGCTGGCAGCAGCGCTAGCCCACACGTAATGCACTCGCCAGTGGGATGGATGTTGCTCATTTGCCTTCGTCATCCCCTTCTTAAAGGGGAGCCATTAATAAAGCAGGCGTTCAAATATAAGTCTTTGTAATCCTTCAAAACCCTGTCTCCTTGATATTACTCTAAAGTCAGCGGCTTAAAAGTGCTGCAATAGTGACTAACTCTGCAGATTAATATCGATAGCCAGATCGTCGGCGATCTCATCCAACTTGTCGGTAAGCTCATCCATATCCAGCGAAGTCGGTACTTGAATGTCGGCAGTGGCTTCAAATAACGGCTGGGCGGTCATTGGAGCGCTGGTGACGTTGGTATTCATTACGCAGACATTGATATTGCGGGCAGCCAGGGCACTGGTTAATTCCCGTACAATGCCAGGGTGATCATTACCTATTAAACTTAATACCCAATGTTTGCAATCGATATGATTTTCGTTAGCATTATCAGGCTGTATGCTAATATTAAGTTCGGCGCTTGAAATGGCTTCTAACGCAGTGCGGAGATTATCAGCTCGGTCGCTGCTAATTTGCACACGAGTGATGCCTGCAAAATGTCCAGCCAGCTGGCTCATGCGACTTTCCAGCCAGTTGCCACCTTGCTCAGAAACAGTGTTCGATAATTTTTCAATTAGCCCGGGTTTATCCGCGCCGATAAAAGTGAATACTATTGAGGTCTTCACTACAGATTCTCCAGTAAGATTATTTTAACGTGTGTCTGACAGGTTCCATTAGTATAGTCTCTACACTTATTTTACGGAGTGGAGTTTATCAAATTAGCAGTTTTATTAGTGATCATATAAAACACCCTGCGGATAATTTAAATTGTGTCTGATTAGAAGGGTGCTTACTTAAGGCTGTAACTGAGGCGCTTTGAATCCGCTGTTCGCAATGCAAGGCCCACTATCGGTTGGAACCCCACGCCCTTTAGCGGGCCTTGCATTGCGAACAGCTACTCC
>JAZFYA010000086.1:0-2576 GCA_036443315.1 Pseudomonadales bacterium | reverse complement strand
GCGAAAAAACCCGATAGCGAGCTGCGTTTTTACATCGGTCATTCCAGTTGGGCGGCCGGTCAGCTCGATTTCGAGCTCTTGCGTGGCGACTGGCATGTCGTGACAGCCGACACGGATGCGATCTTCTCCGGTGAAACGGACTTGCTGTGGAGCAGGTTGATCGAGCGATTGGAGCCGACGGGCATTCAGGTGGATAATCGACCACCCTTGCCAATTCTGGCGTCTGCATACCCGAGAGCGGACGCTCAGTATTCCTGGATTAACTTCGGCTTAGGCACACAGCGGACTCTCGGAAATTTATGATGAGCGGCCGAGAACGATCCAACTTAGACGCTCGGATTTAAAACGGGAAGGACCACTACGTGCCAAATGGCGACGCTCAACTGCCGATTTAAATTATATAAATCCGCCCCTACTACGCTACCCATTTGTGAATAACTTCGTTATCTGAGGTGGTAGCTGGTCCAGTACTGGACGATGAACGCCTCGTTATATCCGCCACTGACGGGTTGATTATCCCTCCCGTAGTAAGACTGTTTGGAGTCGGAGTCGGAATCAGGCCAGTCAATATTGCTTATAACCTGGTCGGGCTGAGGGGTTGAAAATCGAGAACTACCAAAGAAGTGGACTATCCTGTTAAAAATAGTTGAGACTTTCGGTACCAGTTGAATGGTGTCTACCTGCTGCATTGTATATTCTCCTTTATCGTTAGCTGTGACTGCTTTGTTCCTATTTGCTGTAGTTTTTAGTCGCTCTAACAATGTTGAATTGAGTAAGCGTATAATTGCTTTGGCACCGGATTTTGTACATGCAGTTATTCGGATAGGCCCATTAGATTTTCAAAAGGGAACTCAATGAAACTACCGCCAATGAACGCCCTGAGGGCATTTGAAGCTGTATCGAGACTTGGTAGCGTCAGCAAGGCCGCCGAAGAGCTTTGCGTTAGTCAAGGTGCGGTAAGTCAACAATTGCGGAACTTGGAAGACCATCTTGGCCGTGAAATGTTCATCCGTACCCCTAATTCGTTTACGCTTTCTGAAGATGGGGAGGAATTTGCTGAAGTCGTACAGCAGTCATTGGGGGAAATAGCGTTTGCAGCAGGTAAAGTTAAACGGGAAAAAACTCAACGCACCCTCACCATATCGATATTTTCTGGCTTAGCAGATAAATGGTTAATGCCGAGGCTAGGTGATTTTTATGGGTTACATCCAGATGTAACAATTGCGCTAGATATAAGTAGTAAAAATGCGACTTTTAAAAATGATGGTATCGATGCGGCCATTCGCTTCGGTGATGGTACATTTGAAGATCTACAAAGTGTCCATCTATTTACCATTGAGAAGTTTGCAGTTGCCAGCCCAGACTACATTACCGAATACGGAAACCTTGACGATTTAACAAATCCAAAACAGCATCGACTCATTGATTGCCGCCGTGGATCGAAGGATCTCGATGCCCTGTGTGGTCTGTGGGAGCATGTTGTTGCTAGCGATTATACCGATTTAGAAGAGCAATTAATTATCTTACCCGATGATCACCAGGCATTAAACGCAGCTATCCAGGGCCGAGGGGTTGCCTTGACTCCCAATTACCTAATGGAAGACGATGTTGAAGCGGGAATTATTGTGTATGCCAACAATCAGCCGATCTCAATTCCGGGTAGTTATTACTTCGTATCACCGACTGGTGTTCGCCCAAATAGTGATCTGGATGCATTTCGCGACTGGTTGGTCGAAGTATCAGGAGAATTTCGAACCGAAAAAAATATTTCGTGAGATAAGAATTCTATACTCCATCTTTTGCTTAAAGATAAAGTGATGCATCGACCGGTTGAGGTGGCAGCACACAGCGGACATCCAGATTCGATTTTCCAGAGACAAAACCGACCCGCGTTAAACGATTCTACCTAAACCAGATTGCCTCTTGACTTAAAGTTTACTTTAAGTAGTAAGCTAGAATTCTGCGTTGGGGCAGGTCTACGATTCACAAACGCCAAAGGATATTATATGGATAGCCTACAAGAGTTATTAGTTGATGGAACTCGCTATGATCCACGCTATTTACCTTCCAGAAACGCCGATCATATGCCCATGACACTGTGCGCCATCTCCGGTTTGGGCGGGCACCTGGATGCCTTGTTAGCCTATCGGGACCAGTACAAAAAGATCTTGCATGAGATTCCGTCAGTGGATGCCAATCCAAATTGGCGGCAGGGCATTGGCCAGAACGAATCGTATCCTTCATTGCTTGCCTGGTTCAGGGAACAAGTAGCTGAAAGGGGCATTGAATCAACAGTCAGTAAGTACCTGCCTGAATTTATTGGCAGCCTTGCCATAGAAGCCTTTCATCCGATAATTCGGCTTGGTTATGCCATAGATTTTAAGTCAGATGCTGAAACAGCTGCAGCACTCGCTTATATGGCCAGTAGCCATAAGAATGTTCCGGTAAACATTGATCATACAATTGATATACGAAACGAGATGCAGGCCCAGGTAAGAACAGGTCCGAGGCCATTTAAAAAAACTGGGTTTACCCGCGGTATTATCGAATTATTAGATGATGATTATCCCGTGGGT
>JAZFYA010000085.1:0-5848 GCA_036443315.1 Pseudomonadales bacterium | reverse complement strand
AACGGTTAAAAGAATGGAAAAGGCAATGGAAGGTAGAATTAGTCGAGAAGGACAATCCAAAATGGCGTGATCTCTATGCCGAGATCACTGGATCCCGCGGTCAAGCCGCGGGATGACGGAGGGGTAGACGAACTGCGGGATGACGGAGGGGTAGGCGAACCGGTGAAATAGAAATGGTAAAACATCATGGTAAATCATTTAACCAATGTATCTTGTGGACATTTTGGTGTTTACTTGAACCTAGAAAAAGCAGTTGAATCTAGGGCCTGCCCCGCGACGCGCTTTTCGCGGAGTGTTTTGGGTACTGCGGACGCCTAATGTACTGACTTCTTTATAGATGAAAAGGGAGCTTTTTTTGGAAATTTTGACCTTATTGGCATGGATGCCATGTATGCAGAAAATGCAGGAGCAATTTTCTGTCACCGTATGGGTGACACCCAGAACGCTACGCGGGGTGGGCCCTACTGCTTTCGACCAAAATTTTCAAAAAAAGCTCTACCTTCAGCACCTTAAACGCCCTCGCTACGATGGGCCTGCCCCGTGAGTACAACGAGTGCTTTTTGGGTATCAATTGCTTTTTCTAGGTTCAAAGCGCCTCAGTTATAGCCTTAAGTAAGTACCATTCGCTTCTAGCCTCTTTAAGCGATATCCGTAAATTCGTAATCCATTTTTTTGGACGGTCCGGCCATGTATGCACCCTGGATATAATCCACGCCGAGCTGCCACAGTAGCGCTAGTGCTGCTGCATTTTCTACACCGCCGATAATGGCCTTGGATTCGTTTTCGTTAATACTGTTGATCATGGCCTTGAGCATTTGGGTGTCACCACCGCTATGTAGTGCCTTTGTCAGCTTGGCGGAGATTTTGGTGAAGTCCGTGCCTATACGTTTTAACGTTTTGAACGGATCGTCCACCAGGCCAAAGTCGGAGATTGATATTTTGCAGCCTACTTCTTTAATTGCCTGCGCAAAAATTTTGGCGGGCTTCAGGTAATCAGTAATATCTGATTCTACAAACTGAAACACCAGAGCCCCTTTTGGAATGCCGCCTGCTTTAAGCGCGACGTTTAGCCAGGGAAGCAAGGTCTCATCCTGTAGTGCGTTTGCAGTCAGGTTGATAAGCAAACAAAGATGTTGGTTGTTATTAATTTGCGATGCCAATTGTTTGGTGGCTTCTAGGATAATCCAGCGATCCAGACGTGTATTAGCTTTGTTGAATTGAAGAGTCGTTAGAAACTCATCGGCATGTTGTTCTTGACCATCGGCATTGATCATACGTGTTTGCACTTCGTAATAATCTCCGCTGGTGCCGCGCAGGCTGACTACGGGTTGGAAGGTTAGAGAGAATTGACCATCTTCCAGTGCCTCTTCGAGGAACCTATCCAGTTCTTCATCGTCAGTTGCATCGCCTAAGGACTTTTTATCATGGCTAGGTATATAGACAGCAGCAGCATTGCCGATACCTTCGTTGTCGGCGTCATCGCGAATTTGTTCGCATGTATTAAACGCATTTTCGATTAATACATTGGGGTCATCCTGCACCCGAGTATCTAGCACTAGCAGGCCGATACTGGCGGTGCATTGAATTGATTGATTATCGATTTCGATAATGTGTGCTTCCAGATTCTTACAAAGTGACTTGGCGTAGGTCAGTGCTTTGTCCACGCCAGTATCTTCCAACAACAAGGTGAAACCATCGTCGCAAAAGTGTGCGAGATAATTTGCATCATTAGATTGCAGTTGAATAAGTTTGGCAATATCCAGCAGTATGTTGTGTGCATGGGTAATGCCAAGGCGGCTACGGAAGCTGGAAAATTTATCGATGCCGATAAACAACAAAGTGCTGACGCTAGTACCCGCAGCCGCTTGTTTGGTGTGGGAGTCCAGCTGTGCTAGAAAATAGTCGTGGCTATACAGTCTGGTGGCTGGATCGAGATCGAGGGTGGCACTGCCAGCACTGTTATTAACTGATGCGCTCTGATCTTTGACCGACAACTGGATGCAGGGTTCGTCATCATACACGGCATTGCTTAATTGCATGGTAGCTGAAAAGTTTGCACCATCTTGCTTGCAGCCGTTAAAGCTAAAATCGGTGTTGCCTTCACCGCTGGCCAATTGTGATTTTAATAGTCCTTTAAATTTATCGTGATCGGCGGGGGCTAGCAGGTCGATAACCGGTGCACAGTCGAGATCGTCAGGATCGCTGTAACCAAAGCGACTGCAAAATAAGGCGTTGGCGCTCACTAGCATACCGTCCGATATATAGGCGATGGCATCCTGCGATTGATCCATTAACAGCGCGCAGCGTTCTTCGGCGTTGGCCAGTTTTTCCTTAACCCATACTAACTCCCTATGCTTCTCTAAATGCTGAATTTCCCGGAATGCAGCGAAGACCAGACGCTGGTCATCTTCACTGCTGACCACATCGCTGGCGCCAGCATCAAGTGCTGACTGGAGGTCTTTGTCACGAATCACAATGGCAGGAAGATCAGTGGCTGATTTTTTAAGCTGTTCAAGGCACTGCTCAACGGTAATCTCGGGGTGCTTGCCATTGGCTATCAATAGATCCCAGCTTTCTGTATTTAACATGTTGTGCAGGTCTTCGGCGGAAACAGCGCGATGGGCGCGTGCCACTCGTCCGGCATTGCGAAATAGACTGATCAGACGTTCGCTTTCGTTGTCTGACTCGTTGATCAGCAATAGTTTGATGGTGCTTTTTCTGGCCATAGATCCTGTGGTGTCCTGGAAAAGGATTGATGAGTCACGCTTAAACCTAGAAAAAGCAGCTGAATCTAGGGCCTGCCCCACGACGCGCTTTTCGCGGAGTGTTTTGGGGTACTGCGGAGGCCTAATGTACTGATTTCTTAGATGAAAAGGGAGCTTTTTGGTAGTCTGGCCTCACCCTATAGGTGACATCCAATGGCCACAACATTTCGCGGGGTGGGCTCTACTACTTTCGACCAAAATTTTCAAAAAAAGCTCTACCTTCAACACCTTAGACGCCCTCGCTACGGTGGGCCTGCCCCGTGAGTATAACGAGTGCTTTGGGTATCAACTGATTTTTCTATGACAGGTTAAATAAACCTGCACTCTCTTAATTATCGTCGAGATTGCGCTTATCACAAAGTTAAAAGTTTTTTAAGGGTTAAAAGAGGAGCTTTTCACGACGCTACCTGGATTTACAAATTTCCCCATAGGGAGTCGAAATCATCGGTCTGGTTGTGGTCATCACTGTCGGGAGTATGTGCTCCTGTCAGGCGATGGAATTCAAACTGGTTATAGGCGCCAATTTCGTTCACCTTATCACCGAGTTGGATCTGCACTTCCTTGGCTCGCTGATTTAATATCACTTTTTGCCCACTGTGGAATGGTACGCGGGGTGTTAGCAGAGTTACCGCTTGTTGAGTTGCTGGCACTTCCGGTAGTATCAATACCCGCATATATTCTGCGGAACCACCGGTTTTATGAATAATCCGGGCACCGTAAGGTGCGGCGCTGGGGCTAATTAATTCCAGGCCTAGTTGAGTGTGCTGGCTGCTCTCATGGCTGACCCAGCGAATTACCGCAACGCTCCAGTTATGACTATGGGATTCCTTGAGGCCGACAATTTCCCCCGTTTTGATATGAGCTTTTCCATCCTCGGGCCATTCCACACAGTAGCCATGGGTACTGGAATTAACAATCTGCACACCGCAGCTGTGGTATTTATTCTTCTCGAGGCTATCTCCACCCTCGCGAATCCGAAACTCGACGGATTCAATGGCTACGCTCGTTTGGCCAATATTAGCTTCATAGGGGCTGTCCCAAACATCTTTCTGTCGAAGTTGCTGGGACTGGGTTTTTAAAAATGGGTTTTCGTGCTGCATGGTGAAAGTTTGGACACCGTGTTCTTCCACCAGGGCCTCAAAACTCAGTTCACCAGAGACAAAATGATGAGTAGCACTTAGGCCGATGCAGAGGCCCAAGTTGCCTTCACTGTTCAAGCGTATAAAGGTGCGTTTACCCATAGACTCCCAAGTCAGGACTAGATGACCGAGTAAATCCTGGGAAATTGGGTGGGCCTTGTCTTTAACATTCAACTTGGCATGGTTGGCATTTTTATGCAACTGCTTGAGGTGGTCAACCAGCTTGCGGATATTAAAGCTAATCCAGTGAAGAGGTAATTCCGACTCGTATAACTCCCGATACACCGGTGATTTGTCCCCGGTCGGATCAATTACAAATAGACCGTCGCTGGTGGCCGGGTTAAGTTGACACAGCTTAGTCCATGCTGTTAATAGCTGAAAAATGTTCTTAAAGTCTTCCTGACGTAATTGGTTAGGCTTGCTGCAACCCATTAACAACGCCCGCATATAACTTTCCTCAACGGTACAGGTACCCAGTTCAGTGTCGTTAATTTTCGTTGCCAGAATATTGTGCTGACTGGCCAAATTATAGAACTGGTGCAAGTGATGCCAGATCCCTTTTTTTACCGGCTGATACAATTGATAGTGGCGCTGCATATTGAGGCAGTGGTCGGTAATCGCCCGGTGTAGGGCAGTAGCGATTATGTCCGTGGGTTTGCTTTGCTCCGAGTGTTTGTTGCCCAGTGCTGCGGTGTGGGTGGCAACGATGGTGTAGCCGGTAGCCAGTTGTAAGTGCAGGGTGTGAGCGAGTTTTGCAACCTTGCGTGGTTGTTCTGCCAGTACAATTGCTTGGTTGAGATAGTGTTTGGCCAAGCCTTTGGTGACGTAATAAATTGGTGCGCGCAGCTTTTCCAGGAGAGTCATGCGCTTGGAAGGTAGCATCCGCACCTGATTCAACTCGGCGAGGGCTTGATACAGCTGGCGTGTGGTCTGGCCCAGGTTGGCCATTGGCAGCGCGGCAACCCACTTGGCGACCGCGTCACCCTCGCAGTCAAAGAAGCTGCTGGACTCAAGTTCCTGGTGGGGAACCTTAATTTTGATGATGTCCTGGGTGCTCATTGGGGCCTACTACTTGGTTTCCGGCAATCGGTGCGGTTATTTATCAGGATGACGCGCTAACTTGCTGTTTTTCATTATATGTCAGAATTAGAAAAACGGGGCGCCAAGGGAAAAAAGATGCTGCTATGGGTATTTCCTAGGCACGTCAATAGGTTGTTAGGCTTACTGGCCGTCTACTGAGTAATCTAGGTTGAATGAAAAAAAGCTGAACGGTTTACTAAAACGGGTGGATTGGCGTTTTAGAGGAGGTATTGGCTTGCTCTCGAACCAGCTTGGGCACCAGGTAGCCAGGCAATCGGGCCAACAATTGGCTGATCAGTTTTCGGCCATGTTGCTCATTCACCTCAAAGTGAGCGGCACCCTGAACCCGGTCTAGCAGATGCAAATAATACGGCAGCACGCCGTAGCGAAACAAGCGTTCACTCAGTGTCGCCAAGGCCGTTTCGTTGTCATTAATCCCGGCTAGTAACACCGTTTGGTTAAGTAGGGTGATACCGGCGGTTTTTATCCTGCTCAGTGCCTGACCTACCTCCGAGTCGATTTCATTAGCATGATTGCTGTGAATCACCATAACCGATTGCAGCCGGGTGCTCGTCAGCCAGTGTATGCATTGGTCGGTGACCCGCTGGGGAATAACCACTGGCATACGGCTATGGATCCGCAGGGTAGTAATATGTGGTATGTCTGCAATGCTTTGTACCAATGTTGAAAGTAGGGTGTCACTGGCGGCCAGCGGGTCACCACCGCTAAAAATTACCTCGTGGATACTACTGTCGTTACGGATATAGTCCAGCGTTTGCTGCCATTGGGTACGACTAGGATTATTCTTACCGTAGGGGAAGTGACGACGGAAACAATAGCGGCAGTTAATCGCGCAGCCACCAC
>JAZFYA010000084.1:0-4926 GCA_036443315.1 Pseudomonadales bacterium | reverse complement strand
TCATTACAAGCGGTATAAACCCCAGAAATTACAGAAGCTACAAAAGAACTTATGAATACGACCTGGGCGGTAATCTTTGTAAAATGCAACATACAACCAGCGTTGATGTTGATTACAATGTTGAAATGGTCGTTAGTGATTGCTCCAATAAAGCAGTGAAATCAACGAATGGCGTAACGTCCACGCCCGACACGGTGGAAGACTATTTTGATCTGGCGGGGAATCAAAAAACACTGGAAGGAAAGACCATCAAATGGAACAGTATTAACCGGATTGAATTTTGTGTCGTGGTTGACAGGGGAGGCGAGCCCATTAATGACTATGAATATTATGTCTATGATGATAGTGGCAACAGAACGCGTAAGCGGACATATTCGCTGACCTCAACTGAACCGGAATTATTAAAAGTCAGTGATGTCAATTACATCGGCGCGCTGGAAATAAGGAGAACTTTCACAGGTGTGCCTTTGGCAGACAAGAATGAAGAAGCGTATTTTAATGATCTAAGCCATGTTTCCAGTTATCTCATCGTCATCAATACAGACAGCATCAGGGTGCATCACTGGGTTAAGGGTGGGCCATCCAATACTAAAAAAAGCCGTAAGGCCTCTAAAACTAAAAAAAACCGTAAGGATTGATGCAATGATTGACTATATTTATTCTTATTCAGATGATTTTGATTCGTCGACCCTGGAATCAAATGAAAGTGGGGAGATAATTTCCAACGAAGAATATTTCCCTTACGGCATAACTTCTTACTCAACGTGTATCACTGGACATCAAAAATTTAAACGCTACTCCAACAAAGAAAAAGATTCAACAGGACTATATTATTACGGTTCGAGGTACTACGATACGACGACCATGAGATGGATCTCCTCTGATTCCACCCTGGAAGATGGACTGAACCTTTATCAATTCTGTGGGAATGATCCGATAAATTATAGTGATCCTGATGGAAGCTGTAAATTGGCAGCAGGCGCTGCTGTGATAGGGACGGTGATAGGGACGGTGAAACCAGCTGTCAAAGCAGCTAAATTGATAGGGACGGTGAAATCAGCTGTCAAAGAAACTGTCAAAACAGCTAAATTTGTGAGTTCACTTACACCTGCAGGTATCATAAAAAGAAGAGTTAAATATAGAGTTGACAGCAGTATTGATGAATCAAGAAAAAAAATACTCCATGGGTCACATAGTCCTTTAGAAACAGATTATCATCTAGGTCATATGATGAAAATGAAAGGAAAACAAATGATGCACAAAGGGGGAGGAGTGGGAGCGAGTATAGGAGAGTTAGTTCCTCTACCTGGTGCCACAATTGCTGGTGCTCTTACCGGTACTTTAGTAGGGGGATTATATAGCAAACATTCTGCAAATATATCTAGAGGAATAGGAAAGAAAACAACCAAAATTATAAATAGACTCGGATCTAACCATCCTACAGCATCAACTGCGGTTTCAGTAGCTGCTAGTGCGCAGTTAACAACAAGAATGGCTGGCGGTGGTAATACATTGAATGCAACTGCTTTTAGTGAGGTTGTGGTGGGAATAAGACATACTATAGCACGAACTGCGCCTTTACTCGATCAAGAGCGAACCGACATTATCAGTCACTCAATGGCTGGTGCTGAATTACTTAAATCAGAAAGCTCTACTAAAGTTGCGGGAGCTGGAGCTATAGTTGCGTTCGGGTTAGAAGAGAAGCCGTCAGCGAAACAGACTGAATCTATTGGTCACGCTGTTGCTATCGGAACTGAATGGGGAACTAACTCTATTAATGATTTAGTTGATCGATTCACCCCTGAGTTCGTCCCTGAATTTGTTCGGTCTTACGCACGTGGTTTAAATACAGCGTCAGTAGTAATAGGGACAGTGTCATCAGTAGGAATGGTAACGGGGGTAGCGTATGAGTCATATTATGTAGCACAAGCGTTATCAGTAATGGGGGCAGTGTCAGCAGTAATAGAGGCAGCGCCAGTAGTAACGGGGGCAGCGTATGGGGCATATGTAGAACAAAAGTTATTAGGCAGAAGAATACTTGAGTTTGATTAGGTCGGTGGCGGATTAAACAGGGCATTGTTAAACTCTATGGACGGGTATAGGGGGTATAGGGGACGGAGTTAGAATAATAGAATAACAAACGAGCCAGAAGGCAGGGTGTAGAGCGCCACTTTGCTATCGTAAGGAATAGAATAGGGGGCACCCCTTAGCCCAATGGCATTCACTTAAGGGATGGTACCTTCCCTGTTACTTATCCCCTAAAATTCACACAATAATCAGGCAATGCCCACCGTCACGTCTGTTTTAGCTTTTGTCTTAGCGCCCTTCTCCGGCAGCCATTTACCTATCGGTTTTCTGGATGCCCGGTCGTAACCCATCTTTGACACTCTCTCTTAAAATATTCATTTAAAACAATAAGTTATGTTTTTAAAAACGCCGTTATGGCACTACATTACGTTTTTCGAAATTAATATATAATATAATCAAATAGTTAGCTATTTAAATATGCTCAAATCAGCCGTTGTTGGCCTAAATCAAGTGTAAAGTGTCAAAGATGGGGTAAGATCGGTTTGGTCGTCGCCGTTGCCTAAAACTCTAAAGCAAATAATTAATACGTGGGGAAGGTGTCAGGCTTTTATTTTATTGTTATTGTGGGTAGGAGATGGAGTTAAAATAGGAAAGATACGGGACGTAGTTGACTTCCAGCGCGTCTTGATAATAATCGAGAGAAAGGGTGAATTGCTTAATGGACTCATAATCTTCAAAAAATCGTTGCATAGAACGAATTAAACAAAAAAGATCTCAGCTACGGCAATTTCAATACCACTTGGCTACCGGGGCGCTGCGCCAGACGATACGTCGTTTTGTGACTAATGATGTCGTAATCATCAGCCTCTGGGCCTTCCAGCTCCGGTACGCTGAGGGTGATTTCTTCTACGGGCACTGTGTCGTCAAAGCGCAAGCCACTGTCATCGGGTGAGCCATCAAGCGCGTTCTTTTTGGCCTTGCCACGCTTATTGAAGGGGCTGAGGGTGACAATAACGCTTTCTTTGGCGGGTATTTTTTATATCGATACCTTCAATAATTAATTTCAGCTGCATCCCGTTTAGCATCTGCTTTTCACCCGCCGTTTTGTTGTAGTTGAATCGACCTTGCTCTAATCGCTTTGCCCAAATACAGAACCCGCTACGATCAAAATATAGGATCTTGATCTGAGTCTGGCGGCGATTGATAAAAACAAAGAAATTACCACTGAGTGGGTCTTCATTCATCAGGTTTTTGGCCATAGCGGTAAGGCCGGTGAAGGAGCGGCGCATATCGGTAGGTTTGGCGTAGAGCCATATTTTAACGTGGGATTCTGGAAAAAACATCAGTGCGTGCGCACCCGAAGTATCACCCCGGAACCCAGCTCCAATTCTACCTGCCATTGATACTCACGGGCATGAACAGGCTGTGCTGACTTTGCCTGGTTTAGTGGTTCGGTGATATCAATGAACTCAGCCTCAGCATGTTGGAGGTCAAAATATTTCTGCCACTTATGGAGGCTGCCAGCGGAAATTTTATGCATCTTGCAAAAGTCAGTTTTGGTTAGCTCGCTGCTGCGGGATTCGTCCAACAGTGTTTTCCATTGCATCTTGCTCCGCATGACCTTTGTTCTTGGCGTTTTTATAGTGCTTGTGGGTGAATCGGTTGTGGTGGTTGTGGATGTCATAGTAATTTCTCCTGTGTTTGGTGAGGAGAAATATACCGAGGAGATAGACGATGGTGAATAACGTATCAGAATGACCGCTTACGCCCATACTACTTCTTCACTGGCAATTATGTCAGATGACAAAAACAGTATTATCAGACAGGAAAATCTAGGCAATATCATTTATGTTTACGTCTCCCTGAAGTGGAGGAACTGATAGAGGCGGCAAATTGCGTTTGTGAAGGAAAGTCCGGCACTGGTGGCACTAAGGCATCGCGCAACTAATCACTGATGTGATTAACTACTTGATGTAAAAAGGGAAAAATGGTGGGCCGTGCTGGATTCGAACCAGCGACCAATTGGTTAAAAGCCCGCTTAGCGATTGTAACTTATTGATTTATATAGGCTAAAAACGGCGTTCATTGCACTTTTTGCACCATTTAGCGCAACAATGCAGGACTGATGTCGGCAAAATGTCGGCAGTACGTCCACTTGGTTAATGACCATGGGTTGAATATAACGTTATAAATATTTGTCGCCAGTAGTCGGCAGCTACCCTATAACTTCTTCTAATTTTTTAAGGATATCTTCCTTCGTACCTGTACCAGCTTTATCCAAATTTAACTCACGCCACCGAACAGCAGGTAAATCTTTTGCGCCTTCAATGCCTAATAAATCCCACTGCGGTTCTCGCTTATAGAATGAGCGCAAAAAATCTTTGTGGTTTTCAGGCATATTACTGACAACATCTTCGATAAGTTTTTCTCTGGCATTAGTGAGCGTATCCAGTGACACTTCATCCGTAGTCATACCAACAAAGTTCTGTTCATACACCTGAGATATATCTTTTAAATTAGGCGCTAGTGATGAGTCAGGCGATTTATCATGGCTTATGAGGTAAATAACAAGTGCCGTGCGCATATCATCGGAAATACCTTCACTATTCAACAATTGATTTACATCGAATAAATCGCGAGGGTGTTGACGATCTAAGGCAGCCATAATTTTGCCAGCATACAGGTCTGAAAATGACAGCACGTTTATTTCAGCAAAACCAAATTGGTCTTCTGTTTTTTCTGAAACCGCCATCATCACGGGCTCATAAACACACCCGCGCAGCACAGGTGTTACTTCAACCTTTATTTGTACTCGATCCTTTGAACGGATTATTAGCTTATTGGCCGTACCCTGAGAGGCTGGCGCTAACTCAGTAACACGAATAGTGTTATCTGCTA
>JAZFYA010000083.1:0-2898 GCA_036443315.1 Pseudomonadales bacterium | reverse complement strand
CAGCTCTCTACGAGACGTCATACTCATTGGCTTTTTCATCTAAAACCCTCCAATTTGAAAGAAAGTAGTGTGATTTTAGATGAGGCAACGACCCTTAAATAGTGTGATTTTTAGTGAGGCAATGCGCCAGTCCACGACAATGATGATGGCCGCTTAGGTGTCGTGACCAGCAACCCATTCTTGTGGTAATTTAGCGGGAGCAAACCTATAAAATTCTCACTTACTCGATTAAATAAAGCGCCACATCAGTCTTTTTAGCGGCCTTAATTAAATCCTTATCCAAAGTGGCCAGTGGTAGCCCTTCACGAATGGCCAACTCTAAATACGCTGCATCATAGCTGCTTAATTTGTAAGCCCTAGACAGGTTGAGGCAGCGGTTAAATGCTTGCTGTGCTGTAAGGGGGTCAACTTTGATCGGTAAACGCTCAAGTTGTGCGATAAAGCGTTCTACTTCCCCAGGTTCCAGTTCTCCACGCCTTTCAGCAGACAAAAGCACGTTAGCCGCTTCTAAGTGCCATAAATTAGGGACTGCCGCCTCCGCGTCAATCAGGCTGTGTAATACAGCTTCAGCATAGGTTTGATCTACTTTCTTTTTACTGGTTAATAACCAGCGCATGGGCACAGAGTTATCTAAAACAAAGGTAATCATTGACGACCCGCTTCTTTCAGCTCCGCCAAATCATCATCCGAAATCGGGTGTTTTTTGGTCGCAAGAATGTTATTGATTGCGGCTTGTGCCTTTAAATGACTCCCATTGCGACTAGGGACCACATCAGCGATGGGTTTACCTCTGTTGGTGATAGTGAACGACTCCCCCGCCTCGACGCGACGGAGAATCTCAGGGAGCTTGGTTTTTGCATCATAGGAACCGATTTGTTCTAACATGGTTTATATCCTTTTTTCGATATAGACCAGAATACTGGTCTTATTTTTAAAGGTCAAGCTAACAGACCAGATTTCTGGTCGTTTGTTAAAAATAACGTCGAAGATAATTGGGGTCAGATGAAAATTTAACAAGATAATTGGGGTCAGATAAGATAATTGGGGTCAGATGAAAATTTAATAGGGATTTTCATTCCTCCCTAAATCAAAACCCCTTATGATCTGATCGCAGGCTACAACATACTTTGGTTACAAGGATGCAACCATGGCGAGATTACAGCGTTTCTGTCCAGCAGGGATGGCGGCCCATATCATTCAACGGGGCAATAACCGGGAAGTTTGCTTTGCCGCTGAAGATGACTTTATTACCTATGCGCACTATTTAAAAACCTATGCTGAGCAGTTCGGTGTTGCTGTGCATGCCCGGGTTTTTATGACCAATCATGTCCATTTATTGTTGACGCCGGAAAGTAACGAAGGGGTGTCGTCGATGATGCAAAGTATTGGCCGTCGGCATTCTTGGGGGGTCAGGTCTTTGACTTATGATTTCAATTAAACTATAAGAGTGTCTTTGGATATGACCCAGGTCCACCCTTACCAAAAAGCAGCAATTGACCCCAGACATTAAAACGATATGATGCATCATATTATGAATTACTGGTGCTTTTATTATGCATATTTGGGTTGATGCGGACGCTTGTCCAAACGCTATCAAGGAAATATTGTTTCGGGTCGCCAATCGCATGGCGATTTCTGTCACGCTGGTTGCCAACCAATATTTAAAAACCCCACCTTCTCCTTATATTAAAACTATACAGGTTCCCGCTGGCTTTGACGTTGCTGATAATCATATAGCGCAACAGGTGGAAACAGGCGATATCGTCATTACTGCAGATATTCCCCTAGCGGCGGATATTGTTGAAAAAGGCGCCTATGGCATCAATCCTCGGGGCACGTTGTATACTGAACAAAATATCAAACAGAAACTAACGATGCGTAATTTTATGGAAGAAATGCGCAGCACAGGACAAGTTAGCGGCGGTCCGCCACCATTGGATGCACGGGATAAACAAACCTTTGCCAACACTCTGGATAGGCTATTGGCAAAGGTATCAAAAGAAAAAAAACGACTTGAATGAGCCACACTATTGTTAATATGGTGACTAACATTTCAAATTCAAGCGGTTAAAAAAATATTTATTTTTTTAACAATATCACCTTGTTAATTAATAATACGTCCCAATTTTAATCCTGAGACAATGATTCAGGATCTATTTGGAGGTTACTATGAACTTAGCTAAACGAGATATAATATTTGATTTTGACAAAATCTTTGACGGTTTCTATCAACCCGCCTTACGAACAACCTTACAAACAAAAAACACCAACACTTCATTTAGCCCCAGAGTGGATATTCATGAAGCGGCTGATAACTATGCGTTGGTTGCCGAACTACCCGGCATTAACAAAGAAAATCTTTCTGTAACAGTTGAAGACTCAACGCTAACCATTGAAGCTAGTAATGAACAGCAATCTACCGAAGAGGGAACGACTAAAGCGCTACGAAAGGAACGTCATTTTGGCAAGTTTATTCGCAGCTTTAATCTCGGCCAGAATATTGAACAATCAGACATTAAGGCCAGCTTTAAAGATGGGCTGCTAAACTTAACGATTCCCAAAGTAAAAGAAGAGGTTGTAAAAGCTCGACAAATTGATATTCATTAGTCTTTATTGCATAAAAGCAATACTAGGCGCGCAGACAGGAAGCGTATTTTAAATACGCTTCCTGTCCTCCCCTTCTCACTCGAATGGCACTGACTTAAGGCTATAACTGAGGAGCTTTGAGCTTTGAACCCGCTGTTCGCAATGCAAGGCCCTCTATCGCCCACTATCGATTGGAACCCCACGCCCTTTAGCGGGCCTTGCATTGCGAACAGCTACTTCAGTGGTACCCGGATACCGCACAGTCTAGCCACCCTCGGTAGTCTAACCCCTCACCAGGGCGTGGGGTTCCAA
>JAZFYA010000082.1:0-3716 GCA_036443315.1 Pseudomonadales bacterium | reverse complement strand
CGAAGGTCGTAGGTTCAAATCCTGCCCCCGCTACCAATTGAATAGACCTCTTAGAAAAATGACCGATATCATTGGTTAGTGTTCTAAGGGGTTTTTCTTTTTTAAGCCCATGATTCATGGCTTTATCCTCCATAGCAATATTAAGAATTCCAGCAAGATCGCATCTGGCAGCACATTTTCGCCGCCGGAGCGTTACCGTTTCGGCGCTTACATTTCAGAATTATCAGAGCCTGGGCAGGGGCGTTTGCTAGAATTGGCGCAAAGTATGCGTTAATTTTCTTCAGCCGCAAAAGAATTCATAAATTGCCGTCCCCAAAGTAGGTTTTTGTCAATTTGACTTAAATCTGCTTCATTACAAATGTCGTCCCACTTGTTATTGATGATTTCTTTTTGCGCCTCAAATATTGTTTTTGCGTCATCGTCTGAAAGTAGGAAGTTATGCGCGGTCTCTAAGCAAGTTATGAGCTTGCTTGAGCGCTTATCACCACTAATGAGCATTGCTTGTGATGCTTCATTGCCAGATCGCCCTTGTGGGCAAATATCATAGGCGGGGGTTAGGCTCATATCTGTACCATCCCAAAATGCGGCATGGTTACGCGCATGGTCGTCAGTGTTGCCACATAAGATGTTAAAGACTAAGCGCGAGAATAATTCTTTCAGTGTACTCTTTGGATCAGTGAATTTGTGCCGAATTATTTCTGCGAGTGTTTCATAGCTGGCATAGCGCGCCATCATGTCATCAAGGCCAAATAAGGTGAGCGCGGAAAGCATTGATTTACGTTGCCAGCCTGCATCAATTTTTATTCGGTCAAATCTTTCTATCAGGATAATATCTTTACCCGCTACGCTTGTGATTTGTACAGGTGCAACGTTGAGGCCAATTTCTTTTGCGAGCCTCATTGCAATATATTCTGCTTTTACAACATTATAAATATCTGAGCTTGTGGAGAATTTTGCGATATGTTTTTTATCATTATCTTTAATAGAGACTTTGGGGCGCGCGCCACCAAGGGAGCTACCATGGAAAAGGGCTTGATCTAATTCAGGTGTGAGTGGCACACCTTTTTCGACGCGCTCTGCTGATTCCAGTAGTTCTTTTAGCGGCACATTGGCAGACAAGCGAGGGACATACTCAGTTGCAGATTGTTGAAAATCGAGTGCGCCAATGCGATCCGAACCAGATTCCAGCATATAGGTCAGCTCATCAAGCTGTGTAGTATCGATATCTTTGCCTTTCACGCCAAGCTTTTTATTGATGATAACGCGCCTCCCCCAAGCATCGGGGGCACCATCTCTAATACAGCTAGGCATTGTTAGGCCATCAATTAAAGGAAGTGCGCCTTCTTTTAACGGTAGCTCTTCCTCATAAATTGATATAGCTGGATTGCCAGTATCATTGATGCGTTCTAAATAGCTCTTACCATAGTTAAACAAAAGTTTGTCTCCATCGGTTTCTAGTTTTCCGGCGACAACGGGATCGGTCTCATTGGGTAACCAAATCCAAACATAGGCTTCTTTGTATACTGTGTTAGAAGTCATCATGAACTACTCTTGTTTTTTTCCGAATTGATTTTGGCATTAAGGCCAGTTTGTCTTCGTTTTGGCGAATATGCTTTGAAAGTGAGGTTTCATCAGCATCAAATAATCTTATGCCGAGAATAGCAGCCACCTCAAAGACTGCTCCAATAGAGCATTTCATGTCGCCTTTTTCTATGCGTTGCACTAGGCCTCTGGAGATACCCGCGCGATCAGCAATATCTTGCGTGGTTAATTTGCGCTCTTTGCGGGCAACTTTGATAAGGCCACTCATAAGCTGCACGGCATCTGCGCTGTAGCGGGAATAGGGCTGTGTTTTGGTTTGCTTCATGTTGCACCTTTTGAATTGCTAATAGACCATAAGATATTATTACGATCTACATATAGTACAAAATAGCATTTTATTGAAGCTTGGACAAGAGAAATGATTTGTATATGATTCGTAAGGCAAGGCTTCGCCTATATTAAAGTTGTACGATTACTCGCTTATTGTGTTCAGCAGCTTGCTTCTTAAGGTTTTAATAATCTGATTATTGGCTAATTTACGGCTAGTTTGTGGTTAAAATTTCTGTTTTAATGTTTAAGTATGTCATGTTTATAGAAGTAAAAACTTGTAAGTATTGAAGTATTAATGTATTCTGAAAGGGTAAGGAGGTGCGTATGAGCATTGCACAAACCATTCAAAATAGCGTTGGAGCCATGCCTGAGGGACAGATATTTAGTTATCAAGAGCTACCAGGCTATGACAATTCATCTGGTTCTGTAATTAAGGCAGTTAGTCGTATGGTGGCTGATAAAAGACTGGTGCGTTTTTCTAAGGGTAAGTTTTATATCCCTAAGAAAGGGGTGCTTGGTCTTAGGAAACCTTCAGATGGTGAGCTTATTCGATCAATGCTCTTCAAGGGGGGGCGTCTGCGCGGCTATGTCACAGGTCTGTCTCTCTATAATCGGTTAGGACTTACTACACAGGTGCCTCGCACGATCACTGTTGCTGTCAATGGAGGTCGCCAAGAGAAAGGGTTTGGCACAATCAATATTAAAACTATCGTGACACGAATTCCCATTGAAGAAAAAGATGTAAAGCTGCTTCAATATCTGGATGCTCTAAAAGATATTAAGAAAATCTCGGATTCTGATATAAACCTTTCTATTAAAATTATGAGCGGTTACATTGCTGAATTATCAGAGACTGAGCAGGGGCGTTTGGTGAAATTGGCGCAAAAATATTATAGTCCTCAAGTCAGGGCGCTAATTGGTTTGCTGTATTCCAGTTTGGAATTAGCAGTGCAGCCTAACGTGAAGGGCTCTCTGAACCCGACAACGACTTATAAGCTAAAGCTGGATCAATCGCTTTGGCCGTTGGCTCGGGAATGGAATATTCGATAATGGAGCTGCACAAAGACAATGAAGCTTTCGCTGAATTGGTTGGCGTTACCGCTGAAGCAATAGGTTTGCCTCAAATCTATGTAGAAAAAGATTATTGGGTGACTAAAGCCCTTAAACATCTTTCTGAGTCTGAGCATTTTGAAGCAGTAGTGTTTAAAGGCGGTACGTCTTTATCCAAGGCTTACAGATTAATAGATAGGTTCTCGGAAGATATTGATCTCGCCGTGTTCGCAAATGAATTGGGCGATGCGAGGCGAAAAAAGTTACTTAGGGCTATTGAAAGTGATGTAACGCAGGGTCTTACCTATCTTAAAGGGGATGCACGAGAATCAAAGCACTCAAATTTTAGAAAAACTGTGTATCAATATCCTCATTCAATTGATGGTGAAGATTTCGGGCAAGCCTCCCCTGAGCTGCTCGTTGAAATCAATTCATTTACGAACCCAGAGCCTTTTGAAACCAGGAAACTTCGAACACTCATTGCTGAGGTCTTGGCTAAAAAAGATCAAAATGATTTGATTTCCAAATACGGGCTGAAAGGTTTTTCAATTAATGTGCTTTCAGTCAAGCGAACACTGATTGAGAAAATGCTTGGCGTTGTCAAGGATAGTTACGATGCTGATCCAGCTTCAAAGCTCTCGGATCGTATTCGTCATTTATATGATATTTGTATGATTTTAAAGCATGATGAATATAGAGAGTTTGTACAAAGTGATGAATTTAAGCCGATTTGTGACCTTTGCATTGATGATGAAAAGACAGGTTTCTTTATCAATTCGGAGTGCTTGGATATG
>JAZFYA010000081.1:0-7440 GCA_036443315.1 Pseudomonadales bacterium | reverse complement strand
ATCACTGACGGTTTCCGATGAATTGATAATGGATCGATAGAGTTTTCCACGCAAAGCAAGCTTAGCGACATCGGCAGTATTATAATTAGCAGGAAGATTGAGTAAGCCCGCTGCGGCCAAACCATTTAAAAAATAATTCTCAACATTACCAAAAGGGTGATCACCGCTATTGCGTTGTGCGTAGGTTAATCCTGGAGCGGTAAATACAGCGTTATACTGCAAATAGACTGAATCACTACTTAATTGCACATTGGATTGCGTGTAATTAAAACTTGTATACGTTTGCGGGTCTTTGACATTGCCCGAATGATTATCATAACCATTATTGACTGCATGCTGTACAACATTATAGGCGGGCGCTACCAAAGCCGATGGCTGAGTGATTTTTTTATAGCTATAAGTAGTGATCGCCCCAGCTGGCTGAGTAAGCTGATACAGTGCTCCCGGGTAATTATCACCACCCAATGGCAGCGTAGCATTGTATTCTAAATAGTCAAACTTGGTGCTAGCGCGGTGCTCAGAAGTTAGCCCGGCAGCAATTTGATAGTCATGCTTAATATTTGCAAGTAAGGTATAACGTTGACTTGCGCCCGTACTCACACTTTTGTAACTCAAGACCATGGCCATAATAGTCTTGTTGGCTTTTTTATGGGTAATTGTCGTCAGCTGGCCTCCTGCCCCGTACGAAAACTCGCACACTTCATTGTAGCTATTGGCAATACTATTCAATGTTCCTGACGTGTATGAAAATGTAATTGCATCGCCCCATAATGGCGCTGTCTTTGTACTTACATTCCATATTTTGACATTGCCAGCAGCAGAAACTGGCGGAGAATTAAATACAAAATGGGTTCCGTCTTCGGTAGCAATGCTCCAGACATTATTTGCCCCTTTAGTCACTTTCCACAAATAATATTTTCCACCTGGGGTATAACCATTACCGCCGGTAGATTGTAAGGAGAACGTTGATATGCCATCTAAAAAATAATAGGCGGAGCCGTCTTGCACTATTTTTGGATAATCCAACAACTTCCACCCCATCCCACCTAGCGCATTACTACTATAGACGGCTGTATCTTTATTCACCAAAGCCGCCGTTCTTCCATTATAAAATGCATTTAGGGTGTAGGAGACACCAGTACCCTCTAAGGTGAAGAGTGGAATTTTCTTATTGATATCACCCGATAATAGATTTATTCCATAGTTACTCTCACTGCCATAATGGGCAGGATTTGGATAAATATTGTCTGGATTTGCTGCAATAGTCTGGGCAGATGATGTAAATAGGAAAAATAGTGCGGTTAAAAAAATGTATTTATTTTTCAAAACAAGCTCCTTCTTGATCTCGATGAAAAACACCGATGCTTAATACCTTTACGAATTTATCTCGACAGTGTAATGGGTTGATTAATCCCAGTCATAATCTGCTTGGGCGTCATGAGGAAATAGTCCTCATTAACAACATTATCGAAATTTCTGTATTTTTTAGGGGTGTTGATGAATTTTTGTCAGTCTATTTTTTATTATTGGTTTATCCATACACATCCTTGTTCTTGACTTCTATTAAAGGGGAAGGGTTCCAGTATAATTTATTTATCACTAATGTAAAGTGGAATGACGATGACCAGCCCAAGAAAGGAACTTATCTCCGTTCAAGACACAGCTTACTACCACATTGTTTCTCGCTGTGTACGCCGCACCTTTCTTTGCGGTATCCTTTGCGGTATCGATCACACCAGCGGCAAGTATCATTGTGTCACCTAAATATACTGAGTGCATGATAGCACTTCCTTTTAGGTGGCCAAATTTACTGTACCACTACACTCCAAACACCTCATCTCCTATGTCTTTGTTAAGGGGCATTTAGGCGATTTGATTTACGTTCCGATAGTCTTTAGTTTGCGTCCCGCTGTTATGGGCAAGCACGCTATTACGATGTGCTTGGTAGACTCTTAACACATATCGTCCCGTCAATGTTTGGCGAAATGTCTCTATACCTTTTCTGTAAGATAAGGGGTAATTCTCTAATGGCGGTAGAATACTTCCACGGCGAAATTCATCCGGCACAATAAGGTTGCACAGATTCGCGCAAACATGGATGTCTGCGGCAGTAAATTCATCGGCAAAGAGAAACTGTCGCCCATCAGACAAAATATCATCTATCACAGCGATTCCGCGCGTCATCTGCACCCTATTCTCATCAACTATAGCGCTAAAAAAATTCCTAATTCGAGTCTTGATTAACGGTAATTCAAGTGCAATGGCAAGCAATACAACAACTAAAGTAATCAAGCTGTTACCCACTATCGTTAAGGGCTTAAAACCCGGTTTCTTGCGAAAAGTCAGTAAAGCCCTTAATACAAAAAAATACCCCTTATCGAGAAAGGCAGAAAAATAGGCCCAGGTGTAATAATTGCTTCGTATCGTAGAATAGGCTTCAAAACACCTGTCGTAGTAATCTAAAGAAGAGAAATCACTGGCGTTTTTAGGCCCCTTTATCGGCAAATGGGAGGCGAAAGTTTTAAACTGCTCACCCATTAAGGTGGTATTTAACCCACCGCCAGAATAAGGCGAACCAAGCAAAATATGGTGTTGTTTATCGTAGGCGACATAAAAAAGATTGGCATTATAGAAGCGGGTTTTTTGCAGCATGACTAAACGCAGGATTTCCACTATGGATATCACATTGTGTTGCAGGTGATTGCGAATACCATGGGCGTCAAGTAGCCATGTTTGCTCTTCCGCAACAGCCCAAGGTGGACTACTGCCCAAAATACTGAAGTGATACGCACTGGGATCCTTTGGCAGCTCCTCGAGTACAAGCATATTGTGATTAACAGTTTTGATGCGATGTTTGTAAAAAAGTTCGGTCAAAACAGAGCTGACTAAGCTCCTCTGCAGCTCAGTGCTTAATTCTTGCTGTTTAGCAGTTTTCGCCGCTAGCAAGGGTGCTAGCAATATAACCCTATCCCCTGTTTTTGCTGCCAAGTTAGGAAACCAGGATCTATTGATAAGGGTATCTTTAGAGACAATTCGAACCAGCTGGTCAGATGTCTTTAAGAGTCTTTTCTCTTGCATCGTAGCAATTAGATGCTCCATCGCGGCCATATTGTGAATGGATGCCACCTGGTATATTTTTAACATGTATTTCTTATGCCTAGTTAAAGCCCAAAGAAGGTGCTGTAATTCAATGGCTAACAAAGCGTGGGATTCTATGAAAAGTCTCAGGGTTGAATCACTCATCGATTCTTTGAGAGTTTCTAAGCTAAGTAAAATTAGTCGTTTTTTATGTTCTGGGCACTGGCTAAAGGGTATTTGTTCATTATTAAAGATCCAGCCAAACAAGGTACTGGCCGCCACTACAAAATCTTTGCTGGCCTCCTGCCCAAGACAGCCAGCTACAATTTCTATACAAATTAGCTCATAAAAGTGCTGCCACTCAAACGATTTACCCTGGTTATGCAGATAGTCAACCACTGCCTTACTGGCAAGCGGGGCTATATTCTTCAATAGTTCATCTTTGTTTATAGACGAGGTAGTCAAGGTGTTTAAGGCAGATTCTTTCGCCTCTGATTCCGCATCGTTCAAAAGGCTATAGGCCCTATTGACTTCTCGTAGTTTTGCCTGGTGTGGTATTTGAAAACCCTCGGTATCGCACAGTATTTCACTGCAATTGTTGTCACCAGAAATAAAGATAGTTCGCTTGATCTTTAGCTTAAAACTTTGATGAGACAGTAATATCCTTTTCATAAACGCTTCCTAACTACTCTCAGGTGGTTCTCAAATTGTTCTCTAGTCGTTCTCAAATCCAATATTACTACTTAGCGATTAGTTAGCAAGACTACTCTTTTCAATAGAATAATTCAAATTTCGGATGTTTAATTGCCTATAAATAACCTTTCAGTACTGTACTGACTAAGCTAGAATCTTAAATGAAGAATTAGCCGAAACACTGTGATTGTGTGTGCAGAAATATTCAAAGGCTAGAGCCGATAGAGCCGAGGACAGGTATTCTTAGAGCCGACTAACAACCATCACCGCCACCGTCGCCACCAAGGCCCCCACTATCAGCACCCATACCAACTCCAATCAGCCCCTGTTTTACCGCCACCACAGCCAGCGCGATAATATCAACCCCCAGTAATAACGGCAAAATAATACCCCTGAAAACTGAGCGACTTTCAAAATCGATAAAATAAAATATCACCCCGCCCAGCAGCACAAAAATCGAACAGGGAATGCCTACCAGATAGACAAAGCTAAGCAGAAACACTATGGGTAACAGAGTGCCCGCCAGCATCTCGGTGGACTCCAGGTCTCCGTAAATCACAGCCGCCAACAGCGCTATAAAGGCGATTATTTTGTTTAACATGCCCCGTGCACCTCTTGTCTCAGTGAACCTCTGCACAAGTCTATGGATAAAAACACCAAAAGCACTCTACCCTCCATCAAGTCTAGCCTAGACCTTAAAAAATCGGGATAATGTGTGGCTCGGTATTTTTTTGATCAAGGGACGGAACTATGTCCGCTCCTCAACTGTAGGCGACTCCATTTTCTATGAAAGACCACGTAGCTGAATTAATTAAGGCGGCCCTTAACGCCCTTGTCGATAATGGCACTCTACCAACCAACACTGAACCTCGGGTGACGGTTGATCACACCAAAGACAAAAGCCATGGCGATCTGGCCAGTAATATTGCCATGACTCTGGCTAAGACAGCGCAAAAGCCTCCCCGCGATATTGCCCAGTTGATTATCGATGCCCTGCCCGCTTCAGACAAAGTAGCCAAAGCGGAAATTGCCGGACCCGGCTTTATCAATTTCTTCCTCAATGAAGCAGCAGCCTCGAAGGTGGTAAGCGATATTCTCGCGCAGGGGAAAAACTATGGTCGCTGCAATGCAGGGCAAGGCCAAAAAGTGCAGGTGGAATTTGTTTCCGCTAACCCCACCGGGCCACTGCATGTGGGTCATGGCCGCGGTGCGGCGGTGGGCGACAGTATTTGCCGCTTGCTTGAAGCCACGGGCTGGGACGTTACCGCCGAGTTCTACTACAACGATGCCGGCCAGCAAATTAATAATCTAGCCGCTTCGGTGCAGGCCCGCTGCAACGGTTTAGGACCCGATGACAAAAACTGGCCGGCGGATGGCTACCGTGGCGCTTATATTATTGACCTCGCCAAATCTTATATGGCCAAAGAAAAAATTGATGCTGAAGACAAACACGTTGTCGGCACCGGTGATGCGGATAATATCCAAGCTATCCGCGACTTTGCCGTAGCCTATTTACGTCGCGAACAGGATTTAGACTTAAAAGCCTTTGGCGTTGATTTCGATGTCTACTACCTGGAATCCTCCCTCTACAGCGAAGGCAAGGTGGAAGAAACCGTTCAGCAATTAATCGACAGCGGCCATACTTACGAGAAAGAGGGTGCCCTGTGGTTAAAAACCACTGACTTTGGCGACGATAAAGACCGCGTTATGCGCAAATCGGCAGGGGGTTACACCTATTTTGTACCGGACGTTACCTACCATATCAACAAATGGCAGCGGGGTTTTGAACGGGTGGTGAATGAACAAGGGGCCGACCACCATAGCACTATCACTCGCGTTCGCGCCGGCATTCAAGCAGTCAGCCAGCATAAAAACTGGGGCATACCCGAACGTTGGCCAGATTATGTGCTGCACCAAATGGTGCTGGTAATGCGCGGTGGGGAAGAGGTAAAGTTATCTAAACGTGCCGGTAGCTATATAACCATTCGCGACTTGATTGATGAAGTGGGCAAAGACGCCACCCGTTATTTTCTGGCGGCACGGGCGGCCACGTCACAGCTAACGTTTGATATCGATCTGGCCATTTCCCAGAGCAACGACAACCCGGTCTATTACATTCAATACGCCCACGCTCGCGTCTGCAGTATGATGCGCAAGTTGACAGACAACGATTGGAGTTGGTCAGTTGAAACTAGCAGCGACAGCTTGGAACTGCTCACTAAAGACGCCGAAAAAGTGCTGCTGAAAAAACTTTGCGCCTACCCCGAGCTGATTAAAAACGCCGCCGCACAATGTGAACCCCATACGGTAGCCAACTATCTGCGGGAACTGGCCGGAGATTTCCACAGTTATTACAACGCCCACAAAATGCTGATCGACGACCTGGCGCTGCGTAATGCCCGATTGAGTCTAAGCGAAGCAGTGCGGCAAGTGATTGAAAATGGCCTGTTTCTGCTAGGCGTTTCAGCCCCCATGGAGATGTGACATTGCACAGTGTTTCGCATCGCCAAGGCTATGCGGCCATTAGCAATAGGCCAAAAAAAACCGCCCAAGCGCATTTTTCGTCTGCGTTTTTTTGGCAGCAAAATTAACTAAACCAAGAAGGAACGGCACGGCCTTAAGCAAGATTGCTGTCATCCTAAGCGCAGCGAAGGATCTTGTACTCGGGAAATACACTGACATATAAGATCTTTCGCTGCGCTCAGAATGACAAGAAAGTGCTAAATAAGGGTTCTTTGGGTTTAAAGCAGTGCCATTCAAACCAGGAAGGTTTTTTAATCCTTAACATAATAGAGCACGGCAGGTCATTGAGAATGGTCTAAGCTAAGGGCTTGTCGACAGCTACTGAGATGTGATATCAAAGTCGGCTATCTGCAGCACAACCTCCTAGGCTGCTGTTATATTTCATCTGACACCAGACCTAATCGTAGTAGAGACCGTTTAATGACCCACGACTTCGCCAAAAAAAACAAGGCGACCTCCAAAAAGAAAAAAACCCGTAAAAACCAAGTACCTGGCTGGGTCTGGCTGTTTACCGGGATTGTGACCGGGGTATTTATTAGTTTTCTCGGCTACCTCACGGATATCGCTCCAGAAGCGACCCCTGAACAGCTCACTACCAAGGCAAGTAAAGAGAAGCCCAAAGCTGAGACTAAGAAAAGCAGTGCTACCAGATTCGATTTTTATACGCTGTTACCGGAACTGGAAGTGATTGTCCCTACCGAGCAGGATGATGAAGACGCCGAACCAACGCAAGCCACCCTTTATATCCTGCAAGCTGGCTCCTTTAAAAACGCCGACGACGCTGACCGCCTGCGAGCCCAGCTTATTTTGATGGGCCTAGACGCCAATATTGATGCGGTGGAGGCTAATGGCGACCTCTGGCACCGGGTTCAGGTGGGCCCCTTTGAGTCTCGCTCGCAGCTAGCCAAGACCCGTAATATCCTAATTAGCAAAGGCATTGATACCCTACTACTGAAACGCAAAGTGGATAGATAGTGCCAGAACGGAAACCCCTCATTTTTCATAGAGCACGGCGATTTGGTTAAAATTCGGTCTTTGTTCATTGGCTCTAGCGCGATTTGCAAGAATATAGTGATATCACCACAAACCCATCCGATCATTATTTGATCGATTCTCACCTGATGACCCATACACCCCACTGAAGAC
>JAZFYA010000080.1:0-9340 GCA_036443315.1 Pseudomonadales bacterium | reverse complement strand
ATACCTAAAGCGATTGAAATTTAGGTGTTATAGGCCGCTCCTGCACATCCATGCGCCTGCGGCATTAGTGCATCCATGCACGTCACACCCCCTTTTAGCCCAGGGCTGCGTTGTTTGAACTTGAAATATTGACAGTTTCCTGCGTTCAAACGCCTTGCCATAAACAACTTTCCATAAATAAATAAGGGACGCACTCTAAAACCTAAATTTCAATCACTTTGGGTATTAACGGAGGCATTATAGGGCCACAGCGACAATAAACGAAGTACTGGCTTATTGTTAATGACAAATTATCAACAACAAGGTTTCTGCTGAATTTTTCTTCCCAAGGTATTAGTATACGTTTTCAGCTGATCTGCGACGGATACTAGAAAAAGCAATGCCAAACAGTTATATAAAAAAAATTCTCGACGCTCGGGTTTACGATGTAGCCATCGAAACGCCGATTGACGATGCTCCGTTGCTTAGCAAGCGGTTAAATAATCGTATTTTGCTTAAGCGTGAAGATTTGCAACCGGTATTTTCCTTCAAACTGAGGGGTGCCTATAACAAGATGATGCACCTGAGTGAAGAGGAGTTGGCGAAAGGCGTGACTACAGCGTCAGCGGGTAATCATGCCCAGGGGCTGGCATTGGCGGCGTTAAAAATGGGGGTGAAGGCAACGATTGTGATGCCGAGAACCACACCTCAAATCAAAGTGGATGCGGTGCGCAGTCACGGCGCCAAAGTGGTGCTACATGGCGATACTTTTGAAGACGCTGCAAAGCATGCTCAACAATTAGTGATAGAAAAAGCGTTAGTCTATATCCACCCCTACGATGATCCCGAAGTGATTGCTGGGCAGGGCACTATTGGTATGGAAATCCTGCGTCAGCATACAGGTCGCCTGGATGCGGTATTCGTTCCCGTTGGTGGCGGAGGTTTAATAGCCGGAGTAGCTGCTTATATCAAATACGTTAGACCAGAGGTCAAGGTGATTGGGGTTGAGCCAGTGGATGCTGCCTGCTTAAAAGCGGCGCTGGAAAAGGGGCGCCGGGTAACGTTATCGCAGGTGGATATTTTTGCTGAAGGTGTAGCGGTGGCGCAAATCGGCAAGGAGCCCTTCCGGGTAATTCGTAAAACCGTTGATGAGGTGATTACTGCCACCACCGATGAAATATGTGCGGCGATTAAGGATATTTTTGACGATACCCGTTCTATTGCAGAACCTGCCGGTGCGCTAGCCCTGGCAGGATTAAAAAAATATATCGAGCAAAACGGCCTTGCAGAGCAGACGCTGTTAGCGATTGATAGTGGCGCGAATACCAACTTTGATCGGTTGCGCTATATCTCCGAGCGCACAGAAATTGGTGAAAAGCGAGAGGCAATAATCAGTGTCACCATTCCCGAGCAGCCAGGCAGCTTTAGACAATTCTGTGGTGTGCTGGGTAAACGCAATATCACCGAATTTAATTACCGCTACGGGTCCAGTAGTGAAGCGCAGATCTTTGTTGGCGTGCAAATTTCCGCTGCGGGTAATGACCGGGAAGAACTGATTGCTGAGTTGCAGCAAAAGGGTTATCCCGTGGTTGATCTCACTGACAACGAAATGGCTAAATTGCATATTCGCCATATGGTTGGTGGCCATGCGCCAGCAGACGTTACGGAAGAAGTGCTGTACCGCTTTGAATTTCCCGAGCGTCCCGGTGCGCTGCTACGTTTTCTGACCAAATTGGGCCAGCGCTGGAATATTTCCATGTTCCATTACCGCAATCACGGTGCAGCCTATGGGCGAGTGTTAGTGGGCCTACAGGCGCCGAAAAGTGATTGCAAGGCGTTGGAGACATTCCTGAGTAGTTTGCAGTATACCTTTAAAGAAGAAACCGATAATCCGGCCTATAGATTGTTTCTAAGTGGGCGCGGGGCGATAAGTGAGTAGCAGCTGTCCCGAAGAGTACTTACTTAGCGCAGCGCTGTTCATTGCTTGTGGCCTCTGACGTTTGCGTGGTCATCTCCGCCACCCAAGGTCCACTAAAGGGCGTGGGGTTCCAACCGAAAGTGGGCCTTGGGTCGCGGACAGCGGGTTCAACTGATTTATTTAGGTTCAAGGCTCCTAACCTCGCCCCTGATAGACTCAATCTGTGACGGGCTTAACAGTCCGCTCTGTCTGGCTGTCACAAGTTCGGGTTTTGTCTTTGCGAAGTCCCCATTTATTCTCTAGTCTAGGGGGTGTGCTGGTTTTATCGGCTCGGTTAAGCCCCCCTAACACATAATGAAATTAGAGAAATGGCAGGAGAAAAGTAATGAGTACTAAGATTGACGCCTTAACTGTGACAGTGATTTTATTCGGTGTTGGCACCGCAGTAACCGGTACCCTGCAAATGTTGCTGGCTTAGGTCCCCCCTTCATTGTCTGATATGGGTATCAGCTCTCCATCCGTCGCAACCTGCGACAGCGGAATATCCCAACTTTCCAGCTTTAAATATTCAACTTCCTGACACCGATGGGCCAGTCCCACCAATTGTGGTTGTGTCATTTTGGGATGGCGTTTAACACAATTAAAACACCGATCGTAAAAACCACCCCCCATACCCAGACGGCCTCCCTGTCGATCAAATCCCACCAGTGGTAATAGCACGAGTCCCAGCGTCCATGGCTTACGTCTAGCCTTCCGGTTTGCTGGCTCTGGAATACCAAAACGATTCTTCTTTAGTTTGTCGCCGGGTCGATAGCGAACAAACCACAGGCTATTATTCGGGGCTAGTACCGGCATGTAGCAACGCCGACCCCAGCGATGGGCTCGTTGTAGCAATATAGTGGGGTCAATTTCACCGTCGTTAGCCTGATAGAAAGCAATATGTTGGTACCGGTTCAGCAGGCCGCTACGGACCAGGGTTTTATCCAGTGCTGTAGCGGCGCGTTGTTGCTGCAAGGAGGGTAGGGCCTGGCGTTTGGCGCGCAATTGCTTGCGTAGTTGTGGGCGGGAGAGTGTTTCCACTAGCTATTGTTACCTGTGATAAAAAGCAAGTGGTTAATATCAAGCTGCAAAGGGTTTTCTCGGTACTCGTCACTGGTATAAAAGGGCTCCCCACAATACCGCTGACAACATGACCCTTGAACCCAACGGTTCAAGGTGGTGGTTCCTGTGAAATATCGGGCTTCCCGTCACGCGGACATGCACACCAATAACACGAGGAACCTCCGGGGGTAATGCGCATCGGCTCAGGAGTCTAAGCTGTCTGGCAAATAACACAGGGAGCGGAAAGGATTATAGCGCGAATAGAGAAGAGTACTAGCCAATTTCTAATTGGCGAAAGCGGTGCAGGGCTTCTTCAAGTTTATCGTTAAGCTTTTTTAGCTGTTTGTTGCTTGGGGCTTTGGCGGTTTTGCTGTTGGGAGTCTCGCTGGTCTCGCCACTGTGCAGCAGCTCGTTAGTGATATTGAGCGCCGCCATTACAGCGATACGTTCCAGCCCAATGACCTTGCCATTGGCGCGTATACTGCGCATCTGTTGATCCAGGTAGCCAGCGGATTGGGCCAGGGCGGTTTGTTGTCCTGCTGGGCAGGACACCTGATAATCTTTATCAAGTAGCTTTACTACTACAGTGTCACTGCTCACGTTTTTTGCTCCAGCGTTTTCAGTTGAGTGATCATCATCTCGACTTTGGTGCGGGCTGTTTCGGTCTTGTCGACCAGTTGTTGCCGTTCCTGTAGCCAGTGGGTGGCTGCTGTTTTTAGCGAACGGTTTTCTTTATCCAACTGACTACAAAGCTGGATAAGGTCATCGATTTTATTTGCTAGTGCTTTCAATTGCTGATCTGCCATCTACTTGTTGCAATCACTTGGGACCCTATTCAAATATTGCTTAAATATAGTTCTGGGATGGCGGCCGGTCAATGTAATAAATACCTGACAATTCAATAACCTGGCATATATTTGCAGATTTTGTGTCAAGATGGGAACAGTTTGGCCTGTACACTATTCGATTTTATCTTGTTGAAGCGTTAAGATGCGCAGCCTTTGACTGTCCCGTATCAATGAAGAGAGCCCTATGCCCAGTGGTGTTTCCATGCCTGATTTTGACGATCTCGCCGATGTTTATTGGCGCCTGGGAGTAATGCAGTCACCGGCGCAGTTGCAAGGCCACCTGGTAGGGCAGTTGGCGGTTGGGGCCGCGATAGCTGCCGATCCATGGTTACAGCAGGCGGCAGGTTATATTGATGCTGTCCAGCCACCAGAGACGAAAGATAATCAGCTGCTCTTGGCTCTTTATACTGCCACCAGCCTCCAGCTCTCTGGTGGTGAGATGAATTTGCAGTTGCTGTTGCCTGACGACGCGGTGGAAATTACCCAGCGGGTCGAGTCTATCGCTCAGTGGTGCCAGGGTTTTATGGCAGGCTTCGCGATGGTAGCTAAAGTTGTTCAGCAACAGCAAGGCCAGCAGCAGTATTCCCAAGATGTGTCGGAAGCTCTGAGCGATATGGCCGCGATCAGCCAGATCAGTCTGGCCGATGACGATGGGGATCGAGAGCAGCGGGAGCGGAATTTTTTCGAGGTCAGTGAATACCTGCGATTGGCAGCTATTACCATTTACCTTGAATGCCACCAACCGGCACAAAGCGGGAATGCCCTGCTAGCATTGGATACTGAAGAGGTGGCTTTAAGTTCCCCCCAAAATCTGTTTAATAAAACGGGAAAAAAATTGCATTGAGACGACTTGTTTAGAGGCCCTCTGACCTCTAGTATTCTAAGGGCTAGTGGCCCGTTCTCTATAGCTGTCTAATCCATTCTTACATTGCCCGTTATTGATAAAGAATTTATGAAGATTGCCCTTTTATGAAAATAAGTAAGAAAGAATTTGCCCGTCGTCGTAAAAACCTAATCGCACAAATGGAAGCTGACAGCATTGCAATCGTGCCCGCTGCCCGCGAATTAATTCGCAACCGTGATGTGGAGTATCCCTTTCGCCAAGACAGTGATTTTTATTATCTGACGGGTTTTGCTGAACCGGATGCAGTGCTGGTGTTATTGCCTGGTCGCAAACATGGGCAGACGGTGTTGTTTTGTCGTGACCGGGATCCGACAATGGAATTGTGGAATGGTTATCGCGCAGGTCCCGAGGGGGCTTGCGAAGACTATGGAGCGGATGATGCGTTTCCAATTAGCGATATAGATGATATTTTACCGGGTTTGATTGAAGGTCGGGAGCGGGTCTATTATGCCATGGGTCGCCATTCGGAATTTGATCGCAAAGTCATGCAATGGGTTAATGTGATTCGTTCCAAGATGCGTTCAGGAGCCCACCCTCCCGGTGAGTTTTTAGATTTGAATCATCTGTTGCACGATATGCGTTTATACAAAAGTGCCGCCGAAATTCGTGTCATGCGCAGGGCGGGGAAGATTTCTGCGGGTGCCCATATTCGCGCTATGCAACGTTGTAAGCCTGGTGTCTATGAGTATCAACTGGAAGCGGAAATTCAGCACGAGTTTGGTCGCAACGGTGCGCGTTTTTGCGCCTACTCATCGATTGTTGGCGCGGGGGAAAACGGCTGTATTCTTCACTACACGGAAAACACCGATATCATAAAAGAGGGCGATCTTGTTTTGATCGATGCTGGTTGTGAATTGGAGCATTATGCGGCCGACATTACTCGCACTTTTCCTGCCAATGGACAATTTTCCAAAGAACAAAAAGCACTCTACGAACTGGTTTTAAAATCGCAGTTGGCGGCAATAAAAACCATTAAGCCAGGCAATCATTGGAACCAGCCCCACGATGCAACGGTGAAAGTGATTACCAAAGGCTTGGTGGCGTTAGGTTTATTAAAAGGCAGCGTTAGCAAATTGATTAAAAAGGAAGCCTATAAAGCTTTTTATATGCATCGTGCCGGCCATTGGTTGGGAATGGATGTACATGATGTTGGGGATTATAAAGTGGGTGATGAATGGCGGGTTTTGGAAGAAGGCATGGCGTTGACCGTCGAGCCCGGTATTTATATTGCGCCAGACGATACAAAAGTGGCTAAAAAATGGCGCGGCATCGGCATAAGAATAGAAGATGATGTGGTGGTCACCAAAGACGGTTGTGAGGTGTTGTCTAGTGGAGTGCCAAAAACTGTGAAAGCAATAGAAGCCTTAATGGCAAAGAGCGCGGCCTAATGGCAAAAGTGGTAAAAGACGGTTTCGATGCTATTCATTCCGAAACAATCAATTCCAAAACAATCAATTCCGACACTCTCAATTTTCAAGCAATCAGTGCCGATTACGATGTTGTTATCGCCGGTGGTGGTATGGTGGGCGCCAGCCTGGCTTTGTTGCTTGCGCATCATAGCAAAGAGCAGCTGAAAGTGTTGGTGGTTGAAAGTTTTCCGTTGCCGAAATCTGAGCCTCTACAACCCTCTTCCGCTCACACCCACACTCAATCTCAAAAAAAACCGGGGCAAAAAAAACCGGCGCCACTCTATAGCGCCAGTTTTGATGCCCGTTCAACGGCGCTGTCATACGGCAGTCGATTAATTTTGGAACCCCTGGGTCTGTGGCCAACATTGGCAGCACACACTGCTGAAATAAACACTATTCACGTTTCTGATCGTGGCCACTTCGGTTCCACTACTCTGCGCTGTGATGAAGTCGACTGGCCATCGCTGGGTTATGTGGTGGAAAATACCTGGTTTGGCCGTGTATTGTTAGCGGCGTTGCGCGAAAAAAACAACGTAGCGTTTTGTGCTCCCGCTACAGCCAAAAAAATTATTCCTCGCCGTGCCGGTGTCGAGTTACTGGTAGAAACAGAAGGCGACAGTAAGAACATTTTATCCCAATTAGCGATAGTGGCTGATGGCGCTAATTCCAGTTTGCGCGAACAGTTGGGAATTGATACAACCGAGAGTGATTATCGACAGGTAGCGCTAATTTCCAATGTGAGCTTTCGCAACCCGCATCAAGGCTGTGCCTTTGAGCGTTTTACCGCTCAGGGTCCAATAGCGTTGTTGCCTTTAACAAATAGTGAACAGGGTGAGCCCCGCTCTGCATTGGTGTGGAGTTTGCCAAAAGATCAAGCTCGGCATGTGAGCGAATGTACAGAACAACAATTTCTTGAGATGTTGCAGCAACGTTTCGGTCATCGCCTGGGCGAATTTACCCGCGTTGGTGATCGCTTTAGTTATCCATTGAAATTGGTTGAGGCTCAGGAGCAAGTGCGTTCTGGTATCGTAGTGATGGGTAATGCCGCGCATTCATTGCATCCCGTGGCGGGGCAGGGATTTAATTTAGCGTTGCGGAATTGCGCGCGTTTAACAAGACTGTTAATTGAGGCCTATTCAAAACATAAGCCACAACAGAGACATTTGGGTGCACTATCATTGCTGCAGCGATATGCGCAACAACAGGCGTTTGATCAGCATAAAACCATTGGCTTTTCTGATCGCCTGCCCTCTTTGTTTGGCAGTCAACAATGGGCCTTAAGCATTTTTCGCAGTATTGGTTTGGGGGTGTTGGACGTTACACCAGCCGTCAAATCTCAATTTATTCGCCATGCTGCCGGCTTGAACGATGGCGCGGCTCAGGCTTGATCTACCCCAGACTGATTCACTTCATAACAGGTTGATTAATTAAATTCAGTGAATACTTTTGCAACAGAGTTTGATGTCATTATTGTCGGTGCCGGTATGGTCGGCAGTGCTTTGGCTTGCGCGTTAGGGGGAAGCTCTCTATCCGTTGCTGTGATTGAAACGCAATTGTTAAACGACGATTGGCCTGAACAAGATGACTGTGTTGATGGTTTTGATTCCAGAGTTAGCGCATTAACCGTTGCATCCCAACATTTTTTACAACAACTGGATGTTTGGCCATCCGTTGTTGGCCGTCGCGTTAGTCCCTATCGTCATATGCATGTTTGGGACGCGGAGGGTACCGGTAGTATTCACTTTGCAGCGCAAGACATTAATCAGCCGGTGTTAGGTCATATTGTTGAAAACCGCATCACCTCTACTGCACTGTTGCGGCGCATCAAACAGCACGACAACATTCAGTTTATTGCGCCGGCAAAGCTAGCCTCTATCCAGCCACAACTTGATAACGTGAACAACGACCCGTCGACCAATACCCGTCACCGCCTGTTGCTAGAAGATGGCCGTCATTTACACGCAGCACTAGTCGTCGCTGCAGATGGTGCCAATTCAACACTGCGTTCGTTGGTTGAATTTACAATGCGTGAATGGGATTACGGTCATCACGCCATTGTCACCACGGTAGAAACCGAACAGCCCCACCTTGAGACCGCCAGGCAACGATTTTTGTCGGAGGGACCATTGGCTTTTTTGCCACTGTTAACCGCAGAGGGTGGCCAACACTTTTGTTCTATTGTTTGGTCTGCGATTCCCCAGTATGTTGAAAATATAATGGCTCTCGATGATGCAGCGTTTGCCGACACACTAGCCAGCGCTTTTGAACACCAATTGGGTCGAGTACTCGCCACCAGTCCCCGCTTTAGCTTTCCTCTACGTCAGCGTCACGCCATCGACTATGTAAAGCCGGGCTTGGCTCTGGTGGGTGATGCCGCCCACACCATTCATCCACTAGCGGGGCAAGGGGTTAACCTCGGTTTGATGGATGTACGGGTGCTAAGCGAAGAATTGCTACGGGCACAACAGCGTCAGCTGAATGTGGGAAGCCTAGCTGTACTGGCGCGTTATCAACGCCGATGTAAAACCGCCAACCTCGCCACAATGGTTAGTATGGAAGGTTTCAAGCGCCTGTTCGAACAACCTGCTCTGCCCGTGCGCTGGGCAAGAAATACGGGGATGCGTTGGTTGGATAAAGCCCCTCTTTTAAAGCACCGGGTGATGCGGCAGGCGATGGGGTTGTAGAGCAATTATAGAGTGTCTGTCCTCTGTCACTCTGGCCGAATGTCGTCCATAACACGTTCCTTGAGTGAGCTCTATTTGCTGTACGGATGAACAGTATCAAAGTGAGTTGCGGAATGCAAAAAAAATAGTCAATTTTAGCTGCATATACTGATAATTTTTCAGAAATGACATTTTTATCTAGTAAATTTAAGGAGTTACATAATATAGCATTTTGGGTGATAGGAGGAGTCAGGGACGTTTATTCCAGGGGAGACAGTGTCGACAAATGGCGCAAAGCTTGACGTAGTGTGGGTTTCCAGATAGTTTTTGAATTTTTAAATAGAAAATAGTCGCGCCTGGGAATAGGCAGTCTGGGGCGTGATATACAAATGTTAGGCTTCTAAGTGATACGTATCAAGGGAAAGAGGGCTTTCCAAGAGACGTAGTAATTCAGCTACAAAAGGTTCCATGTCCTTGAGGCGGTTGGATCGGGCGTGAATAACTATTACAGGAATAGG
>JAZFYA010000079.1:0-9935 GCA_036443315.1 Pseudomonadales bacterium | reverse complement strand
TGTCAAGTTCAAACAACGCAGCCATGGGCAAAAAGGGGGTGTGACGTGCATGGATGCACTAATGCCGCAGGCGCATGGATGCGCAGGAGCGGCCTATAACACCTAAATTTCAAACGCTTTGGGTATAACTTGAGTATCTCATTAGAGAACCCACTACTGACAGAAACTCCCTGGAGTAGTTTGCTATTTCTCACGCCGCCCAATATCAAACGTTGGCCAGGTGGCTTGAATATAGATAAACATTGACCACAGGGTCAACAGCGCTGAGAGATACAGCAACACACTGCCCAAATCCAATAACAGACCACTACGCTCTGGTGCAGCGGCGAGCAATACCAAAATCGCTAGTATCTGGAAAGTGGTTTTAACCTTACCGACATAGGAGACGGCGACACTGGTGCGTTTACCCAGTTCCGCCATCCACTCCCTAAGCGCAGAAACAACGATTTCACGACCAATAATGACCATCGCGGGAATAGTGAACCACCAGGCCGCAAAGCGCTCCACTAGCAAGACCAAGGCGATCACAACAATTAATTTATCGGCCACAGGATCGAGAAAGGCGCCAAAAGCTGTGCTTTGATCAAGTTTTCGAGCCAAATAGCCGTCCAGCCAGTCGGTGATCCCCGCCAGGGCAAATATGACTGTAGAAGCAAAGAAACTCCATTGGTACGGAAGATAGAAAACCAGTACAAAAAATGGGATTAAGACAATCCGGAATAAGGTAAGCGTGTTGGGTATAGTCATGAAGTTGGTTATTTAGTTGAGGGTGGTTGCGGCTGTCATTTTAATAAAACCATAAGGTCATGATTATAAAGGCTCAATTCTACCCATTATGCAAGGCAGCATAAATATTAGTGGCCAATTTTTTACTGATTCCAGGGATATTGGCTAAATCTTCGACACTGGCAGCACTGACTTCTTGCCAACCGCCAAAGTGCCGCAACAACTCCCTCCTCCGTTTGGGGCCAACACCTGGGATACCTTCCAGCGGAGATTCCCGGCGTTTTTTATCTCGGCGTTGCCTATGGCCTGTAATGGCAAAACGGTGCGACTCGTCGCGAATATGCTGGACCAAATGCAACCCAGAGGAATTAGCAGGCATCACAAACTCATCGCCGGTATCAGCTCGATAAAGCACTTCAAAACCCGCTTTACGGGTAGTACCTTTGGCAACACCGACTACTAGCAGGTCGCAAATCTGCAATTCTTCCAACACCTTCACGGCTTGTTTCACCTGCCCTTTGCCACCATCGATAAACAGCACATCCGGCATGGCACCCTCACCGGATTTAATACGGGTATAACGACGTCTTAAGGCCTGATGCATTGCCGCATAATCATCCCCAGGGTTAATCCCTTCAATATTGAAACGACGATAATCAGACTTAAGCGGACCATTGGTATCGAACACGACACAGGAGGCGACAGTGGCTTCACCGCTACTATGGCTGATATCAAAGCACTCAAGCCGCTGTGGCATCTCTGGGAGTTTGAGCGCATCCTGCAGTGATTCAAAGCGTTGATAAATTGTTTGTTTATTCGCCAGGTAAGCGTTGAGGTTTTGTTTGGCCGTTTCTATCGCCAATTTTAGCCACTTGGCTCGATGGCTGCGGACCCGGCTGTTAATACTGGTTTTGCGGCCAGCCTTGTCAGTTAGCGCTTCTATAAGAGCAGACGTATTGTCCAGCTTATGACTCAGGACTATTTCCTTAGGGATTTCACGAGCCCCATCGACCAGATAGTATTGTGATAAAAAGGTCTCTAGAATTTGCGGTTCATCTTCATCCAAATACACTTTGGGAAAAAAACTTTTACTGCCCAATACACGCCCACTACGAACGAATAATACCTGAATACAGATAACACCTGCTCGGTATTCGCAAGCGGCAATATCAAGATCACCGGATTCACCTTCAATATACTGGCTGGCCTGCACCTGTTGCAGGGATTGAATTTTATCGCGGTATTCAGCGGCCTTTTCAAAGGCTAGTTCAGCGGAGGCGATTTCCATTTTATCCGCCAATTGTTTGATTAGGCTTGTGTTTTTTCCCTCTAAAAACATCACTGTATGATGAACGGCTTCCTGGTACTCCGCCGAGTCGGCCTTGTTAACACAGGGAGCACTACAGCGGTTGATTTGATATTGTAAACAAGGCCTGGAACGATTGCTGTAAAAACTGTCTTCGCATTGGCGAACCTTAAATACTTTTTGTAAAAAATTGAGGCTCTCTTTTACAGCGCCGGCACTGGGATAAGGACCAAAATATCGACCTGTGGATTTTTTTGCTCCACGATGTATCGACAACTGGGGAAAGTCGTGCTGTGAAGACAAATAAATATAGGGGTAGGATTTATCGTCCCTCAACAAAATATTGTATGGCGGCCGCTGTTGCTTGATCAGGTTATGCTCAAGTAACAATGCTTCTGCCTCAGTATTAGTCACCGTGACTTCAATAGAGACAATTTTTGCAACCAATGCTCGGGTTTTAGGTTCTAGACCCTGTCGGCTAAAATAGCTGCATAAACGCATTTTAAGGTTTTTGGCTTTGCCGGTGTAAAGAATCTTTCCATCCACACCATACATCTGATAGATGCCTGGTTGTAGAGTGACCGATTTTAGAAAGGATTGATGATCAAATGTTACACCCTCTATGTCGACTGGAATATCGACTGGAATATCGACTGGCGGACGATCATTTTTATCTGCAGATTTATCTATAACAGTCTTATTCATAATAAAAACTTAACCTTCTCCTGTGTCAGTGATCGTCGTCACTATACGACGGAAGGTCAGGTTAATACGGCCACCAAGCACTGTAGTGGTTTTGGGGATTTGATGATGCCAATAGCGTTGGGTTGACCCAGCCATAACCAAAAGAGAACCGCCCACCAGGTCCAAATGGATGGGATGTTGATTTTTAGCGTTTCTATTACGAAAAGAAAAACGCCGCATAGCACCAAAACTCAGGGAGGCAATGACGGGATTTGTACCCAACTCCGCTTCATCATCGCTATGCCAAGCCACACTATCGCTGCCATCGCGATAGTAGCTGGCCAGTACGCTGTTAAATGGGGTGTCAACTACGGTGCCAAGCAATGCTTCAACCGCTGTCTTTAGCGTTAGTAACGTGTTTGTCCAGGATAATGGCAATAAATCCAGCCCAGAATAACGATAAGCAGCGTCTTTATCGCCATACCAAGCATTCAGTCGTGGGATTAATACCGGCCTACCGTACAGTTGAATGGTATCCTGACTCCACTGAAGTTCACACTGTAAACGTTCAAAGTAATCCTGCTGATTGTCGATAAACGTTTCGTAGTAGCCAATATCGGCATTGGGCAGATCAAGCAATTGCGGCGATGATGAGAATAGACTGGGCTGCATAAACAATCAAAAGCACTTATCGGTTTCTATTAATCATTAAACATTAAACATTAAACATTGGATCATTAATAGATGGAGGGTTCAATGTCCAAGCTTATATCAAATTGTTGCAGGATATCCTGCTGAATCTGTTGGGCAAACCCCAACACTTCAGCACCACTGGCATCAGCATAATTTATTAACACTAAAGACTGTTCACCATGTATACCGACATTACCTGTACGCCGACCTTTCCAGCCCGCTTTTTCCAACAACCAACCCGCCGCCAGCTTAACCATACCATTGAGTTGCGGGTACATAACCAGCTGGGGATATTGCTGTTGTAGTTTTTCTGCGCAGCCTTTGCTCACTAATGGATTTTTAAAAAAACTGCCGACGTTAGCCACTTGTTCAGGATCAGGTAACTTACGTTGTCTGACAGCAATAACCGCTTCGGCTATTTGCTGTGGGCTAGGATTTTTAATATTCTGTTGTGCTAATTGATGACTCAATGCACTGTAATTGTTTACAACCTGTGTCGTTAAATGTAGACGTAATGACACCTCGACAATAACAAAGCGCTCTTTTAAGCTGCGTTTAAATACACTGTCACGATAACCAAAATCACATTCTTTTTTATTTAGCGTCCGCCAGCACTGCTGTTCGGTATCCCAACCCGTCAACGATTCAAAGTATTGGGTTAACTCAACACCGTAGGCGCCGATATTCTGTATGGGGGCAGCGCCAACGCTGCCGGGAATTAACGCCAGATTTTCCAGGCCGTTATAGCCTCGTTCTAAACAATATTGCACCAGGTGATGCCAATTCTCACCAGCAGCGGCAGTCACAGTGACAGTCTCATCGGCTTCCAGGGCCGCAATACCACGCAATAATATTTTGATCACCACACCAGGAAAATGCTTAGTTAAAACAACATTGCTGCCACCACCCAACACTAAAACGTTTAGCTGTTTGTCCTGTGCAAATGCCAGTGCAGCAGGAATTTGCAGGGTATCGGTTATTTCTATGTAATAACGAGCCCTGACGTTAAGCGCCAGGGTGTTTGAATTAACCAGAGAAATATTTTCCTGTATAGAGAGCATTAGAGCGGGTGCTTTTTCACGATATAGTTGAGCAGACCATCACTGGCTTGTTCGATTAGATTTAATACCCGCTCAAAACCGTCGCCAAGGCCGTAGTAAGGATCGGGAACGTCTTCCATGTTACTCTTTTTTCCATAGCTCAAAAATAAGTTTAACTCACCCTGATATTCACCGGGTTTTATCCGTTCTAGATCCGCTAGATTGTTATGATCCATTGCCAATATGTAGTCAAACTGAAAAAAATCCTGGCGGGTGACTTGTCTGGCGCGCAGAGGGGATAAATCGTAATGGCGTTTTTTTGCCGCTTGCACTGAACGAGGGTCAGGGGCTTCACCGAGGTGCCAATCGCCAGTACCGGCGGAATCAACGGTTATCACCTCAGCCAGACCGTTCTCAGCAACCACATGTTCAAACACACCATGGGCGGTGGGCGAGCGGCAAATATTGCCAAGGCAGACAAACAAAACTTTTATGTTTATCATATAAATCAAATAGTTACTTAAATATTCTCTACTAATTCTAGCCATTATAGTTGGGCTTTAGCGCTATGGCAAAACAAGCACTTAGCGCAGCGTATTGTGGAACCCTATCACGTCTAAAACCAGGCACGCACTCCAATAACCAGCTGGGCGTCACGGGTATCTTCATTCTCCCGTCTGGCAAAGTCGGCGCTATTGCCATACGCTTTCATCCAGTTCACACCAATATAGGGAGCAAACTCCCGTCGAATTTCATAGCGTAATCGCAACCCTAACTCGATATCGGACAACCCGGAACCGGCGCCCGTTGCCTCATCATGTTGGCCATACACATTCACTTCAATATCTGGCGTTAGTATCAACCGTTGGGTGAATAGCCATTCGTACTCGGCCTCCATGCGTAACGCTAACCGCCCAGACTCACCAATAAACAAAGCTGTATCGATTTCAAAAAAGTAAGGCGCCAACCCCTGAAAACCAATCACCGCCCAACTTCGATCAGGCTTTTCGTTTGCGCCTGTTTCAAAATCTTTGCGAAGCCCCAGCTGAAAGTCCCAAAATGTTGTAACACCACGACTATACAAAGCTTGTAACTCGGCTTTTTCGTTTTCACCGTCAACCCGTTCAAGCTGCGTTTTAAACCAGAGCTTTCTGAGGTCTTTGCCAATCCACCCCTGCCCATCAAGCACTAACGGGTTGTCATCATCAGCATCTCGCCTTTCAAATTGATCCACTATCACTTTAGTTAATATTGGATCGTCTTTAGATTCAGCTGCTATAGCAGAACTTACCAATACCGATAGCATCGGCACCAATAAAAATATTTTCTTGATGCTTTGTATGCTTATACAGTCTGTCTTTATACATTCCAGATTTATACTTCCTGTTTTTATCAATGCTATGGTCATTAACTCATTCCCTTCAACTAACCCTGACTTCTCGAAACATACCCGGCATATGATAAAGCAGATGGCAGTGATATGCCCATCGACCTTTAGCATCGGCAGTAACCAAGTAACTGATTTTGGAACCAGGTTGCACAATGATCGTGTGCTTGCGAGGAATAGACTTAGGATCACCGGTTTCCAGTTCACTCCACATCCCGTGTAGATGAATGGGATGAGTCATCATGGTGTCGTTGACCAAGGTGATACGTACCCGCTCGCCATATTCCAATTGCAACGGTTCCGCATCGGCGAATTTAATGCCGTTTACTGACCACATATAGCGGCTCATATTGCCCGTGAGATGGAGCTCTATCTCACGGCTGGGTTCACGTCGATCCACTGTCGGATAGAGGCTACCGATATCGGCATAGGTTAATATCCTTCTGCCGTATAAGCGTTGATGATCACGCAGACCAATGCCGGGATCATTGAGTCCATCCTGAGGACTAGTGGCGCGCATATCCACATGAGGGCCGAATTCAGTGGCAGTATGGGTGATACTGCGATCGCTACCAAAACCGGCTTTAGCCAGCTTTTTGGGCTGACCGCTATGCTGGCTGTGCCCCATGCGACGGTGATCTATGCTAGCCATACCGCTCATAGTGTGCTGACTATGATCCATTTCCTGCATGCCTTTCATACCCGACATACCCACCCCGTGCATGCTGTGATCCATACCCATCTCACGATGTCCTAACAGCGGCATCGGATCCATTTTGGGGATGTCTGCAGTCCAACTGGCATCCGCAGTCAAAGTACCTCGCGTGTAACCGCTACGATCAATACTCTGGGCAAATAGGGTGTAAGCACGCTCGTCACTGGGTTCAACAATCACATCGTAAGTTTCGGCAACACCGATTCTAAATTCGTCGACAGTAACCGGATCGATATTTTGGCCATCAGAGGCGACTACTGTCATCTTTAAGCCAGGAATTCGCACATCGAAAATGGTCATGGCAGAGCCGTTGATAAAACGTAAGCGCACTTTTTCACCGCGTTTAAACAAGCCCAACCAACCTTCATCAGGCGTCACTCCGTTCATCAAATAGGTGTAGGTGTAGCCGGTGACATCGGAGAGATCCGTTTCGCTCATACGCATCCGATTCCACATGCTGCGTTCGTTCCAGGTTTGTGCTACACCTTTTTCTTTAATATCTCGCCATAAATCACCGGCGGTGCGCTCGCGAAAATTGTAGTAGTCGCTCATTTTTTTCAAATTAGCGTAGAGAGTTTCCGGTGCGTCGTCAGACCAATCCGACAGCAACACCACGTAATCGCGGTCATAGCTCACCGGGTCGGGTTGCTTGGGATCAATGACAATGGCGCCGTATAGACCCGTTTGTTCTTGAAAACCGGAATGGCTGTGGTACCAATAGGTGCCGTTCTGGTTGACATCAAACTGGTATTCGAAGGTTTCACCGGGTTTAATGCCGTCGAAACTCAGACCTGGCACACCATCCATAGCCGTCGGCAGGATAATGCCATGCCAATGGATTGAAGTGTCCTGGGCCAGCTTATTGCTTACCCGTAGCGTCACCCGTTCGCCTTCGCGCCAACGCAAAACAGGCCCCGGCACCGATCCGTTGAACGCCGTAGCGCTGCGCTCCCTGCCAGTAAAGTTGACCGTTTGATAACCGACATTAAGATCAAACTGCTGCCCTCGTAAGGTCTGTGGTCCATGGCGCTGTGGGCTTGATGCCCATGACAAGCCCGAGCCAAGCCCCATTATCGCGGCCCCAGCCGCCATACCGGTTACAAAGCGGCGACGAGACAATGCAGGTTTATTGTGTATTGTCATTAATTGCTTATGCGGTTGCATGGCTTTTTCTCTCATTACTGCGTTTTCTGCGTTTCTAATGGCGCTAATCGTTTTGTGCACCACCGTACTACCAACTATTTATAGCAACATATTACTGTGTTTTTCGCTACCGTTAAATTAGCAACGGGACACCCTCTAAAACATACCGTCTAAAACATAAGACAAGTCCCAAATGGTACTTACTTAAGGCTGCGCGGTTAAAACTACTTGCGACCTCTGACCCTGCTGTAGTTTTACAGTAGGTAATTCAACGGCCCAGCTAAATTTTGCCATACTATAACCACCCCAACGCTGTAGGACCTACCTAAGCCATGACCATCGATAGCGCTACCGATACAACTATCGAAGATCGTCTCAAGCAACGTCTCGGTCCGGTACACGCCAGGCAACGACTGGGGATTGAGAACGCTCACCAGCAGGAAGTCTGTTCCTGGTCGAGCATGTTTTTTCATCGGGAAAACTGGTATTCGCTGCATTCACTGATCCGCAACAGCCTTCGTATGGTGGGTCTGTATCGCCGCGGTCAGCGCAATGCCACACAGATCGAGTTGCGCCATCACCACTTTCAGTTGCCAGCTCTGCCCAGCGCCTTTGAGGGCTTTCGTATTCTCCATCTAAGCGACCTGCATTTAGATATGTACCCAGAAGCTACCCATGCATTGATCGAAAAACTCAGGACAGTGGACTATGATCTGTGCGTCATGACCGGGGATTACCGCGCCCTAACCTTTGGCAGTATCAAGTCCACCATGCAGTACCTGGCTGCAGTTCGTACTCACCTCAAGAATCCCGTCTACGCCGTACTGGGCAACCATGACAGTATCCGCATGGTACCCCCCATGGAGGATATGGGTATCACCTTGCTGTTAAACGAATCGCAAACGATACAGCGCAACGGTCAATCGATAGTGTTGGCAGGTATTGACGACGCACACTTCTTTCGCGTGGATAATATCGAAAAAACCGCCAGCACTACGGCCGACAACTCTGTCAAAATCCTGCTCTCCCATACCCCCGAGGTCTACCGGCAGGCAGCTCACGCCGGGTTCGATGTTTTTCTCTGCGGCCATACTCACGGCGGCCAAATCTGCCTTCCGGGGGGAATACCACTGACGCTGGATGTCAACTGCCCACGGTATCTTGGCAAAGGCGCCTGGCGCTACCACCATATGCAGGGCTATACCTCCTGCGGTGCCGGTACATCCATTGTCAACGTCCGCTTTAACTGTCCTCCTGAGATTACCCTCCATACATTGCACTGCGGACCTCATCCCTAATCAAGCCAGCTGATAATGTTGGATCAGGTGGCTTGAGCACTAATAGGGCCGCTTACGCAGCCCCAGACGAAATAGTAGCGGCGATACCGAAAGTTCGATGACGGTAAACGCCAACGCAATCGCTAATGCCTGGCTCCAGTGATAACCGAGCATCCCACTGCCCAGCAGCAACGGCAAGAGGGATTCCGGTATTTGATCCAAGCCCATCGCACGAGTACTGACAGCTCTCCCCAAGCGCCGTTTGATAAAACTTGACAACAAATCACCCGCCATAGCGACAACAGCAAACAACAAACCAAACAACAACGGCAACTCGACCAGAAACGCGACGAACCCGGTCAATAGCAGTGCAGAAATCAGCCCCCGCCACGTCTTCGACGCGCCGAATAAAGGGTGGCCATCAGCCAGCAGCAAGCCACCATCAACGGTGGCACTGCAGCGTTTGGCCAGCAGTTTACAGGCAATAACCGGGGCACTATTAGCTGCGATAACAAGTAATAGTAGTTTTAGTGACAATATGATCATGGTCGCTGCTTTTGCACTTTCTTAATGTTCCGCATTTCTTTTCATCGGGTCGTTGATGTTGCTCACTTTGGGAATTGTAGTAACAATTATTAATCATCATTAAATAATCAGAGTATTTAGAGTTTCTATTGTATCAATGTTTATCTGATTCTCTGTACTTCTCGGTACAAATGTTCATTTGACGCTTGATACACCTTTTGCGGTCGAATTAAAGTTCTATTTTCAACGGTGCTGTGCCGTCTATTTTTTACTGCAGCAACTGAGTTTAAAAAATCAAATAAATTCAATGGGTTGAAAATAGATTATAGGTAAATATATTTTTGATGCGACTCAGAAATAGTTGGCGTGCGGACGTATATTTCTGATTGAGGTGTGGCTAGCCCTCTATAAGTTATTGATTATGTTTGTTAAAAAATGG
>JAZFYA010000078.1:0-4505 GCA_036443315.1 Pseudomonadales bacterium | reverse complement strand
CTAACCATCAATTCCCAGTTCATCTCCCATATATAACTCATGATCGCGACAGTATTCCATTCCACGCCTTGAAGACTGCGAAGCAGCAGGTTGGCTTACGCCTAAGCTATTTGCGAGTTCATGGGTGGTTACTTTCAGGTGGCGAGTGCCCCAATAGCAAATCAACCCTTTAGCCAACGAAATTGAATTAGATCGCCCCTTTTGCATAAGCTCCCTTTCATCTATATTACAGTAACCACACACACTGCGGATGAGCGACTGCAAATCCCACCCTTGATATCGTAGGGCGGCTTCTTCTTTCAACCGCAATTCATCTTCTTTTAGGGATTGCTCTACAAAATGACTGTCTCCCAAAATGCGTTCATCACCGACACGGAGCTCATGCTCCCGACGCATCGACTGAATGCCTTCCCAGCCACCATAGCTGCGGATCAGACCCCCTCCCGATAAATCAGGCCCCTGCTCTACCTTAAGCCCCTCGGCCACAAATTCTCGATAGCGTTGCCTTGCCGTATTTCTCCGTACGGCAAACAAACCCAGGATTTCATCCACCGACTGCCACGGGGGTTGATGCTCCCCTAACAAGCCTGAATGCCCCGTCCATTGGTAACGATCCAGTTGCGACAACGACTTAAGCAGTCCAGCTTTAACCGGATTTAGATGAATGTAGCGCACTAATGCCAGCAAGTAGCTATCCGCATCACAAAGAATAGATTTATAGCGGTTTTGAAACACATAACCGCTACGGCGATGGCGGCGATTATAGCTCGTGGCATAACCTCCCAACAGCGGCGACATGAGTTTACTCAAAGGCTGTGCGCCCACCCGAATCAGCAAATGATAATGTTATGTGAAGCCAAAAATTATGTGTAGTTGCTGCCAGTTCTGGCGAAAAAACACTTAATAATTAATTGTTTACCATTTTTGCCCAATATTTACTCAACATAATAAAGCCATGTATCCTGATTGTCTGTCCCTCAATTTCAGGAGCGTGTATTATGGCTTTATCCGATCTATTCTTATGCCCCCAAGCAGTTAAAAGAAATTCTTTCGGTCCTTTAGGTGATTTTCAAGATGGATTTCATGAATGGTTAGATGATGGGAGCTACTCTCGCTCATCCCTGTGTCACAAAGTCAATGTTATAAGCAAATTTAGCCGATTTCTTGATAATCAAGCCATTCACTCAGTTAAACAGATAACGCGAAAAGACCTTTCATTCTTCCTGGAAGGACAACGGCCTGAAGACAAGTGGTCCACCCATCAATTTGTCAGGTATCTCGAAACACTCGGTTTAGAGATGCTTTCAAAACCGCCCGATTCAAGCAACTCTATTATTTCTCACTATAAACAGTGGCTAGATGAGGATCAAAACCTGTACCCATCTTCATACGAATTAAGAGAAGGGTATTTAATACGGTTTTTAGAAGAGCGCAATATTTCATTAACCAAGAGTTGGATTGTACGTCTTACTGGACACAAAGTTGAGTGTCTATTTCTTGAATATTCTGAGGGTAAAAACCAAGCGGCCCGAAGATCGATGCAAGCAACATTAAGGTCGTTTTTACGCTTTTGTTACCTTGCAGGACTTCATAAGCAAGACTTATCTTTTCGGGTTCCTGGAATCCATGTATACCGCTTATCGAATCTTCCCAAAGCAATTAGCGAATGTGATGCCGTTAAACTAATAAAGTGTATTGATCCAAGTACGGCTATTGGGGTTCGGGATTTAGCCATCATAAATTTGCTTTTTTACTATGGACTACGTGGCGGACAAGTACAGCATCTCGCCTTTGAAGATATCGATTGGCGGAATTTTCGTATCACGATAAAACCCTTAAAACAAGGTAAGCTCGTGGTCTTCCCGCTTTTGCCCGAAGTGGGTAATGCTCTACTAAAGTATGTTAAAGAAGTAAGGCCTACCTCCGGATTCAGCGAGATTTTTCTGGGTACAAAGGCACCCTATAAGCCTTTATCCGGGGCGCGTCATATCTATCAAATTATTTCCCACTGGGCTAAAAAGGCGGACTTATCATTGCCCTCCATGGGATGTGGGATATTTCGGCATGGATTTGCTACACGCATGCTTGAGTTGAACTACCCATTGAAGCACATCGCCGACAGTTTAGGCCATCGCTGCATTGAAACGACGAGCATTTATACCAAGGTGGATGTCAATCAATTAAAGGATGTCGCCATTGAGTTGCCACAAGGAGGATTAAATCATGAATAACGCCTCCGGTTTTCAAAGTGATTTAGCCACCCCTTTATCGCAATTTATATCGCTTAAACAGTTGTCCGGTTTTGAATACAAAAGTTCTACTACGTTATTACATCAATTTGATGTATTTTTAAGTAAACAGAAGAAATGCCATTATCAAGACATCAGCAAACATACCTATGAGCAATACCTCGAGAGTATAAAACACTTAGCCCCCCGCAGCATAATGAACCATGTTACCGTTATCAAGCAGTTTGATTGATACCTTTGTTCACAGTCACCGTCATTGATACCCTTACAAATAATGACAGCACGCTCCCACGACATCAAAGAAACACCTTGTATTTACAGTACTTCGGAAGTTAATACACTATTACAACAGTCAAAAAGCGATCATTTACCTATACACTCACACCCTCGGTCAATTTTAGCGACGTTTATCGCTTTACTTTATACAACAGGAGTCAGGGTCTCAGAAGCTCGAAATGTCAATATCGGTGACATCGAATTAACGCAATCCCTCATCCATATCAGAGCGGGGAAATACCACAAAGAGCGTTGGGTCACTTTATCTTCCTCAATGCTAACGATGTTAAGCGAATACCTTAAGGACAGAATTAAAGTAAGTCCTAATGATGACGGAAGCGCTCTTTTTATAAGCACTAGAAAGCAACGGGTGAGCCATAGTTTTGTTTATCACAATTTCCAAAAATTACTGGCCTTAGCCGATATTAAAGGGTTGCAGCAAAGGCGTCCCACACTAAAATCGTTTCGGCATACCTTTGCAGTGCATAGACTGCTGCAGTGGTATCGTGAAGGAGAGGATGTCAATGCCAAGCTACCAATATTGGCGACGTATATGGGGCATGTCAATATTATTTCCACCCAAGTTTACCTACATTCGACGCCGGAGCTTATGGAGCAAGTGGATAAACGATTCTACCAACATTACACAGAACAAGTGAAATAGCGGAGGCTTATCATGAATCAACGTTATGCTTTAGCCAAACTCATTAGTAAATTTTTTAATCAACACCTTCCCCTGCAGCGTGGCGCATCACCCAATACGATAATCGCTTACCAAGACGCATTTAAATTGCTCTTTTGTTTTATTTCAAAGAAAACCAAAAGATCTTGCGACGAAATTACACTGGAGGATTTTGACCGTGATACCATAGTCGCTTTCTTAAATGACTTAGAGAAAACAAAAAAATGCACCACGAGTACACGAAACGCTCGTTTAGCCGCTATTTCTTCATTTTTTAAATTTGTAGCCTATGAAGAACCGACGATGTTAGAGCAGTGCTCCCAAATAAGAGGTATTCCTATAAAGAAAACCGTTAAACCCATCATTCAATACTATGATGAATCAGAGATGAGCGCCTTACTGAAGGCCATTGACACGGATACCTTGTTAGGGAAACGGGACTATGCACTCATGTTACTGCTTTACAACACGGGAGTTAGAGCGCAGGAAGTTTGTGACTTAACGATAGATGATGTCCGGCTCGATAACACGGCGCAAGTACTGATTCACGGAAAAGGTGGTAAACAACGATCATGCCCACTTTGGAGTGAAACGGTTAACGCCATTAAAATTTACCTCACAGAAAGGTCAGGAAATACTGAGGAAAATCAAGCTATGTTTTTAAATAATAGGAGCACTATCCTGACGAGATTTGGGTTGCGTTATATCGTTAGAAAATACGCTGAAATAGCATCCATTAAAGAAAAAGGTATTAAGCGAAAAACAAACGGACCTCACCTAATTCGGCATACAACAGCGATGCATTTGTTAAGATCAGGTAATGATATCAATATGATTAGTATGTGGTTGGGACATGCAGATATAAAAACAACGCACGGTTATATTGAACTAGATATCGAAATGAAACGAGAAATGCTGGAAAAACGCAGAGTAAATCTTCCAGAAAAGAAAAGGAAAATGAAACCAAAATGGGGAAAAGAATCCGTTTTAAGTTGGCTAGATTCTCTGGTTAAACCTGCAGCATTATGTGGAGTATAAAGTTGGTGTGCAAATGATTTTGCCGAGGAAACAAGACTATGATTAAGCAACTTTACATAATTTTTGGCTTCACAATGTAGAGCATTTTTAACTGAGCGATCGCGCACACGGAAGTGACTACATGCGCGATAATTTTTTCGCGATTGGTTAGTTAAAAATGTATTGGACTGAACCGCGGGCAGAATGCTGCTATGGGGATTAAATAGTACAAAGCGGGTTTTACATACCTTAATGGACTGTATTGAGTGTAAGAATGGCAC
>JAZFYA010000077.1:0-4979 GCA_036443315.1 Pseudomonadales bacterium | reverse complement strand
ATACAATGACCTTGATTTTATCGTCAAAACTTCCTTGGCATGGGAAGAAAAGTTGTTAAAAATGAGGCCTTAAAACATGAAAGTTATGGTCACCGGCAGTGCAGGGTTTATCGGTCACGCCCTAAGTTTACGTCTACTTGCACGTGGTGACGAAGTTGTCGGTGTGGACAACTTAAACGACTACTATGATGTCAGTTTAAAACAGGCCCGGCTGAGAAACCTGCTAGATCACAAAAATTTTAGTGATATTCGACTCAAGCTGGAAGATAACGATGCCATGGCGCAGCTGTTTAAAAAACACCAGCCACAGCGTGTGGTGAATTTAGCCGCGCAGGCCGGCGTGCGCTATTCCTTAAAAAATCCACAGGCCTACATATCCGCCAATTTAGTAGGTTTTTGTAATATCCTAGAGGGATGTCGTTACAATAAAGTTGAACACCTAGTCTACGCTTCCAGTAGTTCGGTTTACGGTGCCAACACCCATATGCCTTTTTCTGTGCACAATAATGTAGACCACCCTGTTAGCCTTTATGCCGCCAGCAAAAAAGCCAATGAATTAATGGCCCACACCTACAGCCATCTCTTTAACTTGCCTACCACTGGCTTACGTTTCTTTACTGTATACGGCCCTTGGGGTCGACCGGATATGGCGCTATTTTTATTTACTAAAAACATACTCGCGGGCAAAGCCATTGATGTCTTTAATTACGGTCAGCATCAACGCGATTTCACCTATATAGACGATATCGTGGAAGGCGTAATTCGTAGCTTGGACAAAGTGGCGGCACCCAATGAAAATTGGAGCGGTGACAAGCCTGATGCCGCCACCAGCCTTGCTCCCTACAAACTCTATAATATTGGCAGCAACAATCCCATTGAGCTACTAAGTTATATTGAGATACTAGAAAACTGCCTGCATAAAAAAGCGCAGAAAAACCTTCTCCCCATGCAAGCGGGAGATGTGCCAGCAACCTACGCTGATGTGGACGCCTTAATTGAGGATATGGACTACAAACCGACAACGACAGTGGCAGAAGGAATAGCTAAGTTTGTGGAATGGTATAAGGATTATTATAAAATTGAACAGTCTTAATGAAGCAATCCACCTGAAATAGAAACCCCAGCAAAATTGAGAAAATTTCCCAATCAGGTCAAGTACCCTATATAGCTCTTGACTTATTGCATAGCAAGCCCAGCAAAAGGATGGCGGTGAAAAATGCGAGCTAGTTTATTCGAATTTAATTCAATTTATTTGCTTAGAAAGCCTAAATATCACTGTACAATAAAAAGACAATCCTACATTATACAAAAGGCAACAAATAATCATAAGAAGCAAATATTTAGCCAATGCCTGACAATACAACACCCTCTCTCATCGTCCGCACCAAACTGTACAGACCCTCGACTCCTCCCGACTTTGTGCGACGTTCACGCTTGCAAAAGATTCTCGACAGCTACCCCTCGAGCCGTCTAATGCTGGTCTCAGCAGCGGCGGGCTATGGCAAAACCACGTTAGTAAGCGGTTGGCTGGAGCAACTGGATCGTGACAATGTATGGCTGTCATTGGATGACAGCGACAACGATCTGCGGCAGTTTGCCAGTTATATCGTCGCGGCTGTGCAGTCGGTCTTTCCGACCAGCCTAGAAGAAACCCACGCCCTGCTCGAGGTCGCGCACTTACCCATGGCACCGGTATTGGCGGGCACACTGATCAACGAGCTGGATGCGCTGGAAAAACCCTTGGTCATGGTACTGGACGATATTCACCTCATTCATGACAAAGCGGTAAATTACCTGCTGCGGGAGTTTCTGAGCCACCCACCGCGAGGCTTTCACCTAGTACTAGTGGGTAGAAGAGATCCACTGTTACCGATTGCGAAACTGCGTGCACTGGGTCAAGTCACCGAGATTCGCGCCGAAATCTTGCAATTTACCGCAAGCGAAACAGCCTCATTTCTACAGAGTATGCTGGGCAAGAAGGTGGATCCCCGGATAGCCGCCACGTGGACTGAAAGAACCGAGGGATGGGTAACGGGACTACGCCTCGCGTCCCTTACTATTAGAAGCAACGGGGGTGTGCCCAAAGATCCATTCAAGCCCTGGAAGAGCAGGCGCCAGGCGATGCAATACCTGTTGCAGGAGGTACTGGAGAAACTGGAGCCCCAGGTATTCAACCGCTTGCTGGGTAGTTCGATCGCGGATCGCTTCTGCGCATCTCTGTGCAATGTACTGCAAGTGGTAGGCGGGCAGGAGGACAATCACCTCATCGACGGGGAAGCGTTCATTGCCTGGTTGGAGGCAACCGGTCTATTCCTGATCCCACTGGACGCAGAACACGGCTGGTTTCGCTTCCACCACCTGTTCCAAGACATGCTCAAGGAAGAATTGAAACGCAGATATGGCGAAAACATTCTCAACGCGCTTCACCTCCAGGCCTTCGAGTGGTTCGCCGCAGAAGGGCTGGTGGACGAAGCGCTCAAACACGCGCTAGCCGCCGGGGCCGTGAGCAAAGCGGCAGAACTGATTGGCAGTCATCGGCAGGAAGTGATGAACCAGGGGGCGTGGTTTGTGCTCGATAAGTGGCTATCCATGCTGCCCGATTCGGTGGTGCAAGCACGGCCAGGGCTGTTGCTGGGACGGGCATGGGGCTTGTACTATCACTTTCGGCTCGCCGCCATTCCACCACTTCTCGATACCATCGATGACCTATTGAAAGCGGGCGCGGCACCGCACGGATTAGCCGGAGAGGTCGGATTTTTCCGCGGTGTTTTCCTCCTCTTCGGCAAGGAAAGCGCCCACGCTGCTCTGGCGTGCTTTGAGGCAGCACTGGCTCAGATCCCAGAGACAAATCACGAGTTCCGCTCCAAGGTCGAACTTAACTATTGCCTGGCAGGCCAAATGGATGGGCAGAGCGAACGAATTTTTAACGAGCTGAACAATTGGCTTCACACTCAAGAAAATCTCCACCCTCTACGTAACGCCAACCTGCTGACAGCCTTCGTTGTCCTCAAGACCATCTGTGCTGATATTGACGCCGCCACACCCTACATTATACGCCTCAGAGATGTCTCTACCGCCCACAAGATGGATAACTATATCGCTACCAGTGACTATTTTCAGGGCCACATCCACCTGCAGCGGAACGAGTTGGACTCCGCCATCCATTTTTTTAACCAGGCGCTTGAGCGCAGGTACTCCCAACATGCCAAGGTCGCCGCCGACTCCATGACCGGTCTAGCCTTAGCCTACCAAATGCGCCGGCAGCCTGACTCTGCCGACACAACACTTAAACTGCTCGACGAATATATCACTGCCCTTGAATTGCCTTTTCCGGGTATCTTCGATTCTTGCAAAGCCCGGCTCGCTTTGTTGCGGGGACAACCCGTGTCCGCCATTCACTGGCTAAAGTCGAGCAAACCTCGCGACGAAACGTACATGGCTTTTGGGCTAGAAATATCCGGTGTTACCCGTTGCCGGGTTCTGATCGCAGAGGGATCGACCACCAGTCTGCAAGAAGCGGAGCTGCAACTGCAGGCCTACGAAGCCCTGAACGAGAGCCAGCAAAACAACCTTCAGCTGATCACAATGCTGAGTTTACAGTCAATGGTGTACGACAAGCAGGAAAAACAAGTACTCGCCCTCTGCGCACTGGAGCGAGCCCTGGTGCTTGCCCGGCCAGGCGGCATCGTATTGCCATTTCTAGAGCTTGGCGCGCCGATGGCCCACCTGCTCAATAATCTGTTGGCACAGGATACCAGCGGCGACACAGACTTCATCAAACAGGTCTTGACCGCAATCTATGCCCATGGATTGTCAAAGGATGTGGCAAAACGCAGAAGCGCCAGAGGGTCAGCTCTGCCCCGTGACTCTCTCCGGGTTCCTCTGACAACCCGCGAACTTGCAGTGCTGGAGCAACTCAGGCTAGGTTTGTACCAGAAAGAGATCGCGGCAAGGCTATTCGTTTCGCCTGAAACGGTGAAGACCCACCTCAAACACATTTACCAGAAGTTGGGCGTGCGAGATCGACGACATGCAGTCGAAAGAGCCAACACCCTGGATCTTATAACGCCTACAGAAGTCCATGAGTAGTCTACAAGCGGCGCAATGAAGGTCATGATGTTCCCCACGAAAAGTAGACACTAGTGTAGTGTCCCGACAAACGTTAAAGTTCGGGTCAGCAACTGGATTAGCCGATTTTATGGCAACCTGTGAATTTTAAACGCTATATAACTCCATCAATTATGCTAAATATTTCAGCACGAATAGCGCTGCTTTCATTCGCTAGTTGGTGCCTTGCCCCTTGCACAATATGAATGGCCGGTTGGTGAAATTTCTTTCGAATGATAGCCATGTTGTATTGCCAATCAACCGTTCCATCTTCGTTGCCTTGTATTACGATTGGCGATACTGAACAGCTAGCTTTTTGTTCGAAGTCCTGCAGCCAGTCTTTTAACGCACCTACCCATTGCAGTGGCATAAAGGAATGTTGCAATAAATCTTTTTCTTTTACAAAATGTAAAAACGCTAGGTCATGGCTATTGACAGCATATCCCCGCTTGATTTTTTTCACAAAGTGACGAACACAATGGTAGAAAAAAACACTCCTCGCCCAAGTAACGGGACGTACCAAAGGCGCCAATAATATTACGTTTTCAAAAACCACTTGCCGATCATTTTCTTCTGTTGCCAGACAATAATCCATGACGATGGCAGCGCCGGTGCTTTGCGCTATTACTGACCACGGCTTAGGGCAATGGGACATTGCCAATTGCAGGCATTGATTAAAAACATTTTGGTAAACCTGAAAAGAGTCAATGCTTGCCGGCGGCCCTGAAGAAACACCGTGACCAGGCAAATCATAGGCAATCACCGCGTAATTTTTTGCCAAACAATAGGCAATGATGTGCTTGAACAAACCCACATGGTCGTAATATCCATGCTGTATAAAAATTGTTCCTTTTACCCCGTCTTCGGGATAA
>JAZFYA010000076.1:0-4294 GCA_036443315.1 Pseudomonadales bacterium | reverse complement strand
TGTCAAGTTCAAACAACGCAGCCATGGGCAAAAAGGGGGTGTGACGTGCATGGATGCACTAATGCCGCAGGCGCATGGATGCGCAGGAGCGGCCTATAACACCTAAATTTCAATCGCTTTGGGTATAGATTGTTTATACCGAATTTTCAATTTTTTATAACCCGACACTTTAGACAAAGACTCTTTCACAGTATTTTTGGTGACTATTTTTAACAAAATCAAAACATTAGTGATGTTTATTAAAATCATCAACTAATAATTAAATTGAATAGGTAAGATAAAAAAATCTCTGTAAAACTATAACTTATATCCCGATACAGTTTTCATATTTCTAATGCTTATAAATTTTCTCCTAAATTATCTTAAGATTAATAAAGACTTGCAGAATATGAGGAAAAAAGAATGGACTATAGAGACGGAGAGAATGAAGGGACTTTTTTCAGAACAGACCGATTTTACTGCATTAACTGCCAATGGTTTTTTACGACTCGCGAAGGCGAAGAGCTAGGGCCCTTCGAAACCCATGAGGAAGCTGAAGTAGAGCTAATGTTGTATATTCGTAGTATATTCTCGGAAAGTCTTTCATACTATAAATCCAATGAAATGCCAATTTTTGTTACATGATAAATTCACAGAAATATTACTAGCCTTAGATTAAGGTTTAGTTTTTTCAGCTTCGAGTCATCGATTGAGAATTTTCACAGCTTCTTTTCGATACAAAATGCATTAAAAAATATTTCTTTCCTTAAATATTTTATGCGTAAAAAATAGCGTTAAATTCGCGAACAACGCAATGTCAACGCAACAAGCTAGAACAATCTCTTAAACCACTTCCATACTTCCGGCAAACTTGTCTTGCAAGCACTGCGCCGGGTTGGCGCAGTGCCTTGCAAAAACGGTAAATAACGAGACCCTTTGCAAACTTCACGGCTTAACAAACCCGTTTGACCGTCGATCCAACGATAGGCGATACCCGGTGGCACGGAAAAGTCCAGTGGTTTATGACTAGCGCGGGCGATAAATTCCCGCCAAACTTTCAATGCTCCACTACTGCCAGTTAACTCGGCGCTTGCGTTATTATCACGCCCCATCCACACTACCGCTAAATAATCACCAGCAAAACCAGCAAACCAGGTATATCAGCACTCCCAACAACACCCCGATAGCCATAGACATTTTCAGCCAGAGAATCCGGGACTTTTTTTTCTGTTTATTTTTCCTCACCATCGAAAAAGTGTATCACAACGGGCGAAGTTACATTGCATTCAACCACACAACCGGGATAATAGGCCGCCTAATTATGCACAGGCTTAAAACTATCATGAAAAAATATCATCTCTATGGCATCGGTGCCGGTCTGGTCGATACAGAAATCCAGGTAACCGATCAAGATCTTGACGCCATGGATGTTGAAAAAAGCTTAATGACATTGGTTGATGAAAAACGCCAGTATGAGCTTAGCCAGCATCTTGAAGGACATCTTGTGCACGCCAAACGTGCCAGTGGCGGATCAGCCTGTAACAGCATTTTTGCCGCCAGTTGTTTCGGCGCGAACACTTACTATTCCTGCAAGGTCGCTGACGATGATAACGGGCAGTTCTTTTTAAATGACCTCAATACCGCAGGTGTTGATTGTATTAGTCAGGATCACAATGATGATGGCGTCACAGGCAAATGTATGGTGCTTATCACTCCGGATGCAGAGCGTAGCATGAATACTTTCCTGGGCATTAGTGAATCCTTATCGATCCAGCAAATCAACAGCGAAGCCATTGCCAATTCAGAGTATCTTTATATAGAAGGTTATCTAGTCACCTCACCTACGGGACGCGCTACCGCTATTCGTGCCAGGGAAATAGCCGAGGAACATAACGTTAAAACCTCAATGACTTTATCTGACCCTGGCATGGTAGAGTTTTTTAAGGACGGCTTACAAGAAATGGTAGGGGATCGAGTCAACCTACTATTTTGCAACGAAGCCGAAGCCAAAGGCTGGGCTGGCACTGATGACCTGAACCTTGCCATCGAGTCCCTAAAACAGAGCGCTGATACCTTTGCCATCACCCTCGGAGCCAAAGGCGCAGTTCTGTTTGACGGTGAACAGCTTATTAACATTGACGGCCACCCGGTAAAAGCTATTGATACCAATGGTGCGGGGGATATGTTTGCCGGCGCTTTCCTCTATGCCATTAGCCAGAACTACAATTTTGAGCAAGCGGGGCAACTAGCCAGCCTGGCTTCGGCCACTGTGGTTAGTCACTATGGCCCCAGACTGGCAACTGAAAAACACTCAGAGCTACTTGCCAGTATTATAAAATAAAGTGCTTTTAAAAAAGAGTGCTTTTGTAATAGAGGATTGCTTAACCAGGACGTATCACCATGACTTCAAAAGAGAGAATTCACCTGCTGCAAGCCATGCCATTTTTTGGCGCCATATCAGATAGCAGTGTTACTCTGATTCTGGAATTATCAGAAACTCAGTTAGTAAAAGCTGGCGACCTTTTTTTTCAGCAAGACGATAGAGGCGACTCTCTCTATCTGCTGGAAAAAGGCAAAGTAGTCATCTTCAAAAAAACTGACAATAAAGAATATATCCTACGCTATGCAGAAGATGGTGCGTGTTTTGGAGAATTAGCACTAATTGACTACACTCCCCGTAGCGCATCCGTTCGTGCAGAAACTGATTGCACGGCCATTAAGATTCCTTCATCTGCTCTGCACACGCTATATCAGCAGGATCCAGAGCAATTCCTGATAATACAAATGAATATTGCCAGGGAAGTCAGCCGTCGGTTGCGAACGTCCGATGATCGCTGGTTTCAATTACAGATTGAAAATAGCTCCGCGCATTCATGTTGAGATGAGGGTTGAATAGTGATGTGTATCGGTTCATATGGATTTAAACCCTGGGGAAAAGTCATTTTGACTGTGCTTAGCGTAACTTTCCGTTGGGCTTCAGACCCCTGAAACAGAAACTCTACGTCGATGGTTCCCTTATTACATCGGGAGCAATAGCAATGTAGCATGGCTGAATGCCCTCCTAGACCGGCAGACTCACTTTGTGCTGTGTTTTTGGCATAGTACACTATATATTTTATTGATATTGCAACTGTGCAAGTTTAGTGGTACACTGTGAAAGAATACATAATATACAAAGGCGAATCATTTACTATTGAATGGTATTTTAACGAGTCAGGAAAAAGTGAGGCAAAAGCCTATTTTGATGAGTTGGATGAAGCGCAACAGATTAAATTTTTAGGGCTTGTAAAGCTCTTTGGAGATAGAGGTAAAATTTTTAATAAGGGAAAGTTTAATAATGAAGGAGATAAGATTTATGCCTTCAAATCCAAACCAGACCGTTTTTTATGTTTTTTCCAAAAAGGAAAAAAGGTGATTGTGACAAATGCTTTCCATAAGAAACAACAGAAATTACCCAAAGGCGAGAAAGAGAAAGCCTTAAAAAGAATGGACGATTATATGAGCCGATATGCTAAAGGAGACTATTATGACTAATACATTTGACAGAATGATGAAAAGCCCATCATTCAAAAATGCGTTTGACGAAGAGTATAAAGAACTCGTTATATCTGAACTAATTTGTGAAATGATGGCAGAGAAAAATAGCCCTTCTGTGCGCAAACTAGCTAAAGAAGTTAATCTATCGACAACAGCTATTCAAAATTTACGCTCTGGTATTCAGGAAGACGTAAAACTAAGCAATTTCTTAAAAATAGCGAGTGCGTGTGGTTTTCAGGTGATGCTAGAGAAAGATTCCAAGACAATCCCCCTGTCACAATGACCATGACCACCAATTTTTTTGAAGACTTGAGCGCCAACCGCTCAGAAAAAACCTTTGTTAACCTCACCCAATATGTAGACATGGGCTGATTCAAAGTAAGCGCCCATTAGGAGAGCATAAAAAAGTTGTTGGTATTTAGGCCGCCAATTTCTCCATTTGAATTGCGTTGGTGCATGAATCATTTAGGCCCTAGAATAAGGTATATTTTCGCCCCATTTAATGGATTAGCTGGTGAGAGTTAAGATGAGATCAGAAAAAGTTGATGGGGCTGCTTATGAGCAGGCATTAAAACAACGAGGGAGCATCACTTTTTGGGTTTCTGACGATGCCATTAGCGCTTGGTATGCTGAGCCAACAGGCAAAAGAGGTGCACAGCTGACTTACTCTGATCTCGCCATTGAAACATCATTGAATATTCGTCTTATATTTGGACAAGCGTTGCGTCAAACCGAAGGGCTTGTAGAATCGATATTTAAAATGATGAGTTTAAAACTC
>JAZFYA010000075.1:0-2011 GCA_036443315.1 Pseudomonadales bacterium | reverse complement strand
TGCCTCGTCGAGCGTAACTCCTAAAGACTCATTTTTCCTTGTTTATCGAGCATCACCCTTTTACAGAATTGTCAAAGTGTAAAGGGAAGTCGGATCCTCCAGTGCAATGGGGATTTTTTACACTCTTGTTATAGTGTGAAGTGGGTGAGGTGAGATTTAAATTATCAAATGACTCAAATAATCAAATAACCGATTGTCCTCAGCGAACGGCTCGAACGCAGAGGCGGGTGCTGACATGGAAGCCGTAGCAACTACCGCCGGCGAAACCGACCACCCACACACCCGGGGCGTGTGGTTTGTCGACGGTCCAAATGAACCGCTGAGCACTGTCAAAAGTAGGGTCGATAAACAATTGGTTGTCTTCGTTCTTTACGGGTTCCATCAATGACATGGCTTCCTCTAAAGTTGGCAACCGCCAATCGTGAAAGCCGCCATACCCTTCCTTGTTAAGTCTTATAACGTAGGACTTAGCACCCTCGTAGTTTATACTTTCTCGGCCACGCTGCTGCCACGTCAAGCCCGTCGTGTGGTCAATAACTATTGTCTCACCATTAATAGTCTTGGGTTCATATTGGTGCGTGATGCCAGTACCATTCTTGTTTTTTTCTCTATCGTAGAAACCCTTCTCTACAAGCATTGCTCTAACTTGTTCCAGTGAGAGATAGGGCGATGCTGCGCTTTTTATGTCCTGCTCTTCATTATCTGATTGCTGGCAGGCTGTCAGAGTGAAGGTAAATACAGCGACTAACATTAATAGCATGACTAAATTCTTCATAGCTTTACCTGGCTTTTTGAACATCCTCTGCCGTCAAGGTTTAATGCAAATCCAATTAAAAATAAAAAAACCCGCCTGCCGAAGCAAGGGATTTCTTTACAGAATTGTAATTGTGTAAAGTGGGTGAAATGGGGCTAAAATTTGACGGCGTCTGAGATTTTTAGCACTTAACTTCATTGGCCTATTGTTTCGCGAAATTGATTGCTGTCTCGCATACTGCGAGGTACCTTCGCATCCTGAATCGCAAGCGTAATGGCAGTCTTTCTTTGACTATCATAATATGCCAAAAAATCGCCTTTATCATCAGAGTAACCATAGTCGTGGTCTTTGATTGTATCGCCACTTCTAACTCTGCCATAAATAACTTTATAAAGTTCATAAGCGTCTTGTATCTCAGTCACAATTCATCTCCTGTTCGTGAATAAATCTGTTAAGGAAAGGTAAAAAAATACCCCTGTCTAAGCAAGGGATTTTTTACAGAATTGTAATTGTGTAAAGTGGGGGATTAGCCCGGTTTCTGGTGGTCGGTTGTGGGATAGTACGTTGGGTTTTGCTCGGTCGGTCTGCGTTGGCCTCGGGTTCTAATGCCATCAACGTGCTCTGCTTCACGCACGGCGGGTTTCAACGCACGAAACTAACCCGGATCTCCGGCGCTCCGCCGTCGTTGTGAAAGCGGCTGTTTTACCTTGTACACTACGCCCATGCCGCCTTCGCCGAATTTCTCAAGGATTTTGTAATGTGATATGCTTTTGCCAATCATTTTTATCAATCCAAACCAATTTTGTTCACCAGCGCATCATACCGCGGGTCCTGGCGAAGACCATCAAAAACCGGCTCGACTCTGAAAAAAGCCAAAAAAGGTTCGTGTGCATCGTGAGCATTCTCCAACAACTCAAATGCCCGATCCAGATCATTTAGCCCATAATAGATTAGCGCACTGTAATAAGGCGAAACATATCTCGAATTAGAAAGCTTCCGTAATTCATTTAACATTTGCTGAGCTTTATCTATTTGGCCTGCCATAGCATACGCGGCGCCAAGATACCCAATAAAATGCGGCGCCCCTCCTGATAAGCTTACGGCCTTTTGAAGTGTTTGAATCGCTTCCTCATAGTCTGCCGTTGCCAAGTATGTCCACCCTAAAAGAAGGTTAGCGGGAAGATAGTTTGGATCCATTTCAAGGGTTCTATGGAATTGTTCAACGGCCCTGTCGTATTGGCGAGCAAAATGATAATC
>JAZFYA010000074.1:0-7172 GCA_036443315.1 Pseudomonadales bacterium | reverse complement strand
TTACCGGTGCTGCACCGGGGCCAGGGGCGGGTGCCGATATGGGGGGGGACGAAACCTATGCGTTGCGTGGTACATTGCTAATTGAGCCCAATGATGATTTATCGATTTCAGTATCGGCCAATATAGCGGATGCGGAAGTTGATACCGGCCCCTATCAGTCAAAGTCGGTGATTGGTATCTACAATAGTACGCCTACGATTGCTGGGCCTACATTTCCAAACCCCGCCAGCATTGTTGGAGGGGCGGGTGAATTGATCAATGTGATCGATACTCCGGCCGGTGAAACACGGCTTAGTATCGTACAAGGTACTGCTTTAGATGGCGGTTGTGATCCGGCCGACGTCGGCTTAAACAGCCTGACGTGTTTTGGCACTGCACCCGCCGGTAGGCCTGTGCCAGGAGGAGACTTTTTTGGCTATAACGACCCCGATGGTGCTGATCATAGTACGTCTGGCGATTTTGCCTTCGAGGACCAGGGTAACGTAGAGGCGCATGGCCTGAATGTAAACCTGGAGTATCAATTGTCACCGGACGTGACGTTGACATCGGTTACCGATTATAAGGATTATGAAAAGCTGCTGTTTATCGATGTGGATGCTGGGCCTGCCAACACGACTGCTAATTATGCTGCTGCAGATTCGACAAGCTTTACCCAGGAATTACGCTTCAGCGGTAAAGCGGAGCGCATGAACTGGGTAGCGGGGCTCTACTATCTTAATATCGATACCGACTCGGACAATGGTTTGAAGGTTCCACCGGGCAGCGTATTATCCCCGAATGTGTCGACAACTTTATTTGCTGTGCCTACGAGCGCCACGCTCGGTGGAGATCTTGGCACCGACGCTAAACTGGAAACGGATTCCTATTCGATTTTTGGTCAATTGGAATATGACCTGTATGACGATATAAAATTGACAGTCGGTTTGCGAGCCATTCGCGAAGAAAAAGATTACGAGATGACGATCGGCGCTTATCCGACCAGTGATACGGATTCCATTCACCAAGGTGGATTCACCCAAATCTTTACGCCGGTTCCCACAGCATTGGGAGCACTTGGTCTTACTGTCCCTGGGGGTACCTTTACTCCCCCGGGCGGTCCAACATTTGCTTTCGAAGATGACACCTCCGATACATTATGGACGGGTAAAATTCAGCTGGATTGGACGCCAACTGAGGATTTGTTAGTGTATGCTGGGATCAATCGCGGTGTTAAAGCCGGTAGTTTTAATGCGCCGCTCATTGGTTCTTGGGTACTGGCTACCCTCAATACCGGAAGCTCTTCCTTTCTCGCCTATGATGAAGAAGTTCTGTTGGCCTATGAAGTGGGCTTTAAGTCTACTGTGCTTGACGGCAGCGCCCGTATTAATGGCTCCGTTTATTACTACGACTATACTGACTATCAGGCATTCCTCTTTACTGGAATTGGCGGTAATGTCATTAACGCTGATGCAGAAACCGTCGGGGCTGAGCTGGAAATTCAAACCTCACCCGCAGAAGGTTGGGACGCGATGTTGGCCATTTCCTGGTTTGATGCAACAGTTGAAGATGTACCCCTGAGTATTGGCTCGTCGATCGTTCAGGATGTGGATCCAACCTATGCGCCTGAATTCCAGGTGAGTGGGATTCTGAGGTATGAATGGCCCATGTTCAATGGCTCAATGGCGATACAGGGTGACTTCAACTATTCCGATGAGTTTTTCTATAATTTAAGGAACTTTGATGCGGACAAATTTGATAGTTATACCATGGTCAATGCTCGGCTAAGTTGGACAAGCGCAGACGAAATCTGGGAGACTTCTTTTTCTATTCGCAATGTGACCGACGAAGAAGCCGGTATCATGGGTTTTGATTTAGCGACTGCCTGTGGTTGTAACGAAGTTTCTTATCAGCCACCACGCTGGTATGGTGCTAACCTCAGGTATACATTTTAAAACCTGACCTCGGGAAGGCATTAACGTAATGTTCATTGCATTCTAATGCCTTCCCCAGCGTTTCTAAAGCCGTGGTGCCAGGTGCCGAACAAGCCAATGCCTATTGCCAGGCTTTGCTTGCAAATATAAGATACAGTAGATACGGCATAGATTGAGTAGCGCCTTGTCTAGCCAATTACTTCCCTGGAGAACGGTATGCAGGTCGCAGAGAACCTGCGTAAAGTAATCTCGGCACATCAACTATCAGCGGGTGTAAAAAGAAAAAGTATGGGTCGTATTACATTCTCCATTGGTGTCAGTCAATATCGCCTCAACGAGCAGCTAAAAACATTTATTCGCCGTACTGATGACCTGATGTACAAGGCCAAGAGCAACGGTCGAAATCAGATTATTGGCGATATGGAATACATCATTGAAACTTGAACAGCTATTCTAGGAGGCTTGTTCGCAGTAGATCAGTCTATTCTTGGACAGCCTCCTAGCCCTATATCCAAAAATATAAAGAGGGTATTCGTGCCATACATTCCATTAAACTGGCTTTATTTTAACAATAATACAACCTGCTAAGTTGCTTAAGCACTTGATCGAGAGTGCCTATATCGCGGATATTGCGTTGTTGTAGATTCAGCAAATATAATAGAGAGATCCCCCCCCATGCACTACAAAGCTTTAGTTATTGATGATGATAATCTGGTTCGCAGCGTGATGCGCAAGATTCTCATCAACAACGGATTTGTTGTAGTTGAATGCAGCAATGGTCGTGAGGCCATAGCGCAGCTGGCAGAGAACATTTTTGATGTGGTCATCTGTGATCGGCACATGCCAGAGATGGATGGTTTTGCGTTTTGCCAGTGGTTGCGTAATACCCATGGCGACAAGCTGCTTCCTGTCATTATGGTCAATGCCAGCAGTGACCCGGAAAGCCTGCAACAGTGTCTGCAGGCCGGTGCTGATGATTTTATCCGCAAACCCTTTATTCATGACGAGCTACTGGCCCGTAGCCAGACTGCGGCAGAACGCAAACGTTTAACCGATCAGCTGGATAATGCCGAGTCGGTGTTGTTTTCCCTGGCCAGAATGGTGGAAGCCAAAGATGAATGCACAGGTGATCACTGTGGCCGCCTATTGTTCATGGGTAAACACTTTGGCAAATATTTAGGTCTTGATAGCACCCAGATTTTAGCGTTGTCACGCGGTGGTGTGTTACACGATATCGGCAAACTCGGTATTGCCGATAGCATTTTGCTAAAGCCCGGTAAACTCGATGATGATGAAATGGCGACAATGCGTACCCACACCATCATCGGTTATCAGTTATGTAAGGAGTTGGGGAGTTTGAGTGCGACCTTGCCTCTTATTCATCACCATCATGAGCGCTGGGACGGCAGCGGTTATCCTGACAAGTTAAAAGGTGAAGAGATACCGCTGTTAGCACGCATTTTTCAGATCCTCGATATCTACGATGCCCTGCGCAGTGAACGCCCCTATAAAAAATCATTCTCCAGGGAAAAGTCCTTAGCGATTCTGGCTGAAGAATTGAGGATGAACTTATTAGATCCTACGCTGACTGATCAATTTATTACCATGATGACGGTTGCCCCGGTTGATGCGAAAAAGGCTATCCTCAATGATGCAGGTTATATGGCATATAAGATGATTCATGATTTAGAGCCCCTGTATTAATCATGGTCTGACATTTTCCGTATACTATGAAAATGTATTGGACGTGATTAGGTAGTCATAACGGTGTAGACACTCACTTGGTATTCTAAAATTGCCATCTAATCCCAGCGGTATTAATCCACTGCGAGTGATTTTTATCATTTTCTTCGTCTGACAAATTAGAGTTGTTAGTAGTGTACTCCGACGTAATGTATACATCAGTTATTCTACTAATGAAAAGTATGAATGTAGAAAGCACGATAGTTTGTATCGCGGCGTTCGAATCCATCAAGCGGATCACTAACATAGTCTAAATATTTTAGTTTTCCATAAATGGTAAAGTCAACCAAAATGATACAAGTGAAGGAGCTAAACGTGGGCAGAGGGTGTTAGCGTGTGTATCTGGAAGGTGTATGAGGTCTGGGCATTGTGGAGTGAGTTTTTACAAGCCCGTTATTTTACTTAGGGCGTTCACTGGCGTTCTTTCTGGTTGCGCTTTGCCTTTTTGGGGATATTTGCCCCACCGGTTATTTTGAGTAGCTGCAAAATTTGATAAGTAAAGGCAGGTATCGCATCGTCCATTGAGTGATGGGGAGCTTCTTTTTCCTCAGAAGAAATTTGAGAATTTATATCCTGCAGAAGAACTACTGGGCTTACGTTAACATTCATATTCACTGAAAAGGTTAGTATGGTTAGTTGTTAGCGTAGTCGATATTCTGGGTGTGAGCGAATTCTGAGGGTTGGCTATAAGGGCTAACAATGATTGGAGGAGTGCAAACAACAAAGCCACAAAAGGGGAAATCTAGTTTGGCTTTAGATAGAGGGATGGGCTGAGTATAAGACGTATTAAGCTTTACAGGCTTTTTTGGCGGCTTTAATCTGCTTTTTGTGGCAGTTTTCTATTGATTCACTGCCTACGCACCATTTTTTGCGTTGGTCCCATGCCGTCAATGGTTGTTTTAGACCATTCGAGCATTTAACAATATAGCTAGAAAAATTTACACCGTCAGGGGTGCTACCATTAGATTCAAAAGTGACGCTGGTTGGTTTCGCTGCAGAGACGCTTAGGGGAAGTACCAATAGGGCGCTAGTTACCGCGATAGCTAAAAATTTATCCATGCTCTACTCAATTTATATTGATTATGTATTAAAGTAACCTCCGTTATTCTATCACTTAATGTAATAAATGCCAATTTGAGTCTTCTCCAATATAAGATGAGCCTGAAATAGCGTTTGAAGTCGTTCATGATCACGGGATGAAACCGATCGTGAAACTAGAACAATTGGATAGTCTTGATGCTATCCGTCAATTTCTTAAAGGGTCACAGGCCGTAGCTTTTAGCGTGGCAATCAGTACTTGCTACTGCTCTTTGCTACACACTACGCGAGGCTTTCTTGGTTTGGCTTAAAGGCCACTGGTGGGTTGATTTGTTTGCATGTCGTTTCTCCTGTGTTGTAGTGAGGGGAGAAAGATAGCAAGAGGCTAAGGGGAAAGTAATTACGTCTTAAAGTAACCGGTTGCGCTGCGCTGGATGAACGCTGAGCCCGACATTGGGCCTTTGTTTCGAAATCCTTAACTAAATTGGTAGCGGGGGCCAGATTTGAACTGACGACCTTCGGGTTATGAGCCCGACGAGCTACCAGGCTGCTCCACCCCGCATCAATACGTTCTTGGATTAGTTGCCCAAGTTGCTGTTGTCTAACAAGCAAGGCGCGCATCATAGGGATATGATTGATTGCCGTCAAGGCCAAAAGTACAAAAAATTGTGTAGCTATGTATGATGGGGCTAGATGTACTATGGGGTGGAATATATAGCTCCGAGCTGGTCATTTACTGCGGGCATGGTTAGAATTCAAGCCCGTAGTTAAAAAATTCCAAAGAGTCATTACCGAGAAAAATAATGATAAAGAAAGTGCTTGTTGTCTGTTTTATTGTCATCCTGATGCCGTACCTGTTCTATATCTACTTGGTTGTAGGTAACAATCAGGAATCTGCTTCCATTGAAAAAGCACAGATCGCAAATAGCCTGGAAAAATCCACTCAGTGGTTGCTTAAAAATGGGGGATTGCCGTATCAAACTGGGGCAGCTCAAGGGTAACTTGCACGCTACTGCCCAGGGCGTGCTATTAATGATCCTGCTAAGCCAGCAAACTCTCGCTGGTGGTGACTAGCTAACGATGGTGACTGGGCAGTCGTTTTCCGGTATCGTTCACCGCCAATAGTAACTGCTGAGTGATAGCCTAATATGGGTCAGTTTGCCGATATTCGCCCCTACAATGACAGTGAAGTCCCCGCCGTTCTTAATAATTTATTAGCTGATGATGACATGATAGCTGCTGTGGCGAGCCTGAAGTTGGGGGCTTGGCATAAGGCTTTTTCCTGGCTGGTTTATCCTTTTATTCGCAGGTTGTTGGTTCGACAGTTCCGTGGTGTCAATACTGTTCGGGGTTTTCAGGATATCATTAAAAAATATATGGATGACATGGTGGACAGTACCACCACCGGCGTTACTGTGTCAGGGTTGGATGATCTGGATCCCAATAAATCGTACCTGTTTATGAGTAACCATCGTGATATAGCACTGGATCCTGCTTTTGTTAATTACGCCCTTTATCACAACAATCACGATACAGTGCGAATTGCTATAGGTGATAACCTGCTGACTAAGCCCTATGTGTCCGATCTAATGCGAATTAACAAAAGTTTTATTGTTAAACGTTCGGAAAAGGGACCGCGGCAAATACTTGCAGCCTATAAAATGTTATCTGCCTATATTCGTCATTCGATTGAGGAAGACAATACTCCTATTTGGATCGCACAGCGAGAGGGCCGTGCAAAGGATGGAAATGATCGTACTGAACCCGCCATTATTAAAATGTTAGCAATGAGCCGGAAGCAAAAAGCAGAAAATTTTGCCGACTATATCAATAAACTACACATTGTCCCGGTGGCGATTTCCTATGAGTTGGATCCCTGTGACGGAGCCAAGGCACAGGAATTATATGAAACTGCTACCTATGGTCGTTATGAGAAAACTGAGCATGAGGATGTGGATAGTATTGCCAAAGGTATCTCTGGTAACAAGGGTAATGTTCATGTCTCGTTCGGCACGCCTGTTGTAGGTGGGTTTGAAGAAGCTGATGCCGTAGCGCGTGCTATCGACCAGCAAGTGGTTAACAATTATGTACTGCACTCTAGCAATTTCTTCGCTTATAAAATGCTACATGGTGAGTATCCACAGGGAGAACATTCTGTCGATCACCGGGCGTTTTTTATTACAGGACTGGAGTCACGGGAGAAGATGTTTCAAGCGCGTATAAACGCCTTGCCAAAAGAACACAGGGGCTATGCGCTGGGTATCTATGCCAATACCATCGATCAGAAGAAACAATACTCTATTTTCAGACAGGCACTCTAGATCGCTTTAATCTGCTTCAGTTATGATGGTGGTTATACCCAAAGCGTTTGAAATTTAGGTGTTATAGGCCGCTCCTGCACATCCATGCGCCTGCGGCATTAGTGCATCCATGCACGTCACACCCCCTTTTTGCCCATGGCTGCGTTGTTTGAACTTGACA
>JAZFYA010000073.1:0-4825 GCA_036443315.1 Pseudomonadales bacterium | reverse complement strand
CCATGCGCCTGCGGCATTAGTGCATCCATGCACGTCACACCCCCTTTTTGCCCATGGCTGCGTTGTTTGAACTTGACAGTTTGAACTTGACAGTTTGAACTTGAAATATTGACAGTTTCCTGCGTTCTAACGCCTTGCCATGAACAACTTTCCATAGATAACTTTCCATAGATAACTTTCCATAGATAACTTTCCATAAATAACTTTCCATAGATAAATAAGGGACGCACTCTAAAACCTAAATTTCAATCGCTTTGGGTATAAAAAAAGGAGCCACAAAGTGTGGCTCCCATTCACGAGGAGTAAAGCTACGTGAAAACTGTTAAAGATCAAGCAGAGCCAGTTCTGTAAACATGTTTAAAGACTGTATCCGCACTTTATAGCGCCTGGCCATATCATTGTATTTTTTAGCCATTTCATACATGCGGTCAACCGCCATATTGTACCGACGACTATTCTGTACACAGGACAAAAAATCTTCCTGAGCCAATAGGTAATGCTTAACTGCATCCTGTGCTAGCAACATCTCAGCCTCAACCGCTACATCAGGGTTGGGCAGTCCCGGAGAAATTGCCTCCTTACACTTCGCCCACCCAAGAGGCGAAATTAATAGGGACATAAGTATTAAGGGTTTGATTAACTGCTTCATAACACATTGACGCTTCTGTTAAATTCTATAAACATGAAAGGAATCTTAGCCCAATCGAACAAAAGATCATAAGTAAATAGTTGGCCACTATTCAAACTAACAGATTGACACCATCAAGTCCTTTTTGAGCGTCGACAATTTGCCAATTATTCACATCGTGAAACAGGAAAAATACATATTGGGGAAAAACAATCACGCCCCCCATGAGCCAAATGATAGAATTTTAACTCTAATCTGATATGTAGGTCTGCATTTCCCATGAAGCTGACTCAATAAATCCGGATAATGCATGACAGAATATTGGTCATCACAGGCAAGTGTGTGCCTTTGTGGACGCTTACGCTTACGATTGCATGTAATGACGGGGTTAATAAATGTCTGCTTCACGCCCTGAGGCGTTCAGTCAACATTTTTTGATAGCAATTTTCTATTTCTTTGACAATAAACGCGACTGAACCAGAGAACTTCAGTACGCCATGTAATTTGCACTGATGTAACTGAGCTACAGTTAGCCAGGATATCCACCCGCTATCAGGACGGGCAAAAGATATTGGTTCGGCAGGTGTTTTTCTAACCATGATGTTATTCCTACTGATCTGGGGCTTAAGCCTCTGGCATTGTTTCCTACCACAATAGCCGCGCCATAATAGCTATTTTCACAATAGCGCCTCGCAGGAAGAGTAAGAACCACATCCTGAAAGCTTGCTTCTCAAGGCTTTACATCAAGTCAAACAAGAGCAGACTTCACCCAGCAAATCGGGTTGACATAAGGGACTGAACAAGGAATAATTCCGCCTCTAAAATTTTCGGCCCCGCTTTCTAAACTTTAGCCTGTGGGGACATAGTCTAATCAGTCAGGATTTAAACAATGGCGAACTCACCACAAGCTAAAAAACGCGCCCACCAGGCGGAAAAACGCCGCAAGCACAACGCCAGCCTGCGCTCTGTTGTGCGCACCTCAATCAAGAAAGTACTTGCCGCGATTGCCTCTGGCAACGCAGAAGAAGCCAAACAGGCATATGACGCAGCGGTTCCTGTGATTGACCGCATGGCTGACAAAGGCATTCTTCACAAAAATAAGGCCGCCCGCCATAAGAGCCGCCTGAACACACAGGTCAAAACTTTAGCTGCTTAATCCAGGAGCTGCTTAATCCAGGAACAAGAAGCAGGCACGGCGGAAGTAGCAGCTAGAAGCAAAAAAAGTCGGCCAACGCCGGTTCTTTTGTCTGCAATGCTTGCCGAATACTTAATCATATACCCAAAGCGATTGAAATTTAGGTGTTATAGGCCGCTCCTGCACATCCATGCGCCTGCGGCATTAGTGCATTCATGCACGTCACACCCCCTTTTTGCCCATGGCTGCGTTGTTTGAATTTGACAGTTTGAACTTGACAGTTTGAACTTGAAATATTGACAGTTTCCTGCGTTCAAACGCCTTGCCATGAACAACTTTCCATAGATAACTTTCCATAGATAACTTTCCATAGATAAATAGGGGACGCACTCTAAAACCTAAATTTCAATCGCTTTGGGTATATTTACATTAAAACCAAATTGTCGCGATGAATAAGCTCTGTCTCTCCCTGATAGCCCAGCAATGACTCGATTTTGTTGCTGCTCTTGCCAATAATCTGTGCAGCCTCAGCAGCGCTGTAATTCACCAAACCACGGGCGATTTCCTGCCCCGCCCCGTCCGTGCAAGATACTAGATCACCACGGTTAAAAACTCCAAATACAGCACTCACACCTACCGGCAGCAAACTCACACCAGATTCGCGCAATACCCTGACCGCCCCATTGTCTAATTGCACTCTACCCTTCAACCGAGACATTCCCGCCAACCATTGTTTTCGAGCCGCCAGCGGTTGCCTCTCTGCCACCAACAAGGTACCTATAGTTTCACCACTCGCTACTTTCAGCAGAACATTCTCAAGGCTACCACCAACAATCACCGTACTAGCACCAGATCGTGCCGCCAGTACTGCAGCACGAATTTTAGTCACCATCCCACCACGCCCCAAAGCGCCGGTACTGCCACCGGCCATAAGCTCTAAACCCGTATCCCCCACCGCAGCTTCACCCACCAATTTTGCCGCGGGATTTTTGCGTGGATCGGCATCATAGAGCCCATTCTGGTCAGTTAAAATCACCAGCATGTCGGCGTCGATCAGGTTGGCCACCAAGGCCGCCAAGGTGTCGTTATCGCCAAAGCGAATTTCATCGGTGGCCACCGTATCATTTTCATTAACTACAGGAATCACCCCCAAACCTAACAAGGTTGTCAATGTGCTGCGGGCATTGAGATAACGATCGCGGGCGGAAATATCATCGTGCCCCAGCAACACCTGGGCAGTACGCAAGCCAAACTGTTGAAAACGGAACTCATAGGCCTGCACCAACCCCATCTGCCCAACGGCGGCGGCGGCCTGTAACTCATGTAATGCATGGGGCCGCTCGGACCAACCCAGGCGATTCATTCCCTCAGCGACTGCACCGGAAGAAACCAGCACCAATTCAATGCCGCGCTTACGCAGCGCTGCCATTTGCGCCACCCAGGTGGCAATCGCTGTTGTGTCCAGCCCTTTGCCATCGGCAGTCAGCAAGGCACTGCCAATCTTGATAACCCAGCGTTTCGATTGTTGTAGTCGTTGTCTTGCGGTCATATGTCTTGCGATTTTCCTCTCCGGTATTTATTTAAGGCTCGTATACAACCTCAATATCGTCGTCCCTGTCATCATCGTCATCTCGCTGCCCCCGCGCCGCCTTCCTTATCGCAGCCAGCTCCTGAATGCGCAATCGAGACTCTTCCTGCATTTTACGTTGAGTCAGCGCCTCCTCAATGGCCAATTCGGGATTTTCCAGCTCCCGCTCTCGACACGTCTCAAGGCGATTCATAATATCAGCACAGACCGGCTCAATCCCAGTCTTATTGATCGCTGCAATCGAGTACACCGGTCCCTGCCAATCCAAAGCTTCGACTAGTTGCTGACAGCTCTGCTCTCGCTTTTGTTCCGGCAAAAGATCCATTTTATTCAACACCAACCAGCGTTCACGACTATGTAGCGTTGGACTAAACCGCTCCAACTCAGCAATGATCGATTGCACTGCTTCAACAGGGTCAGTACCGTCATAGGGTGCCATATCAACGATATGGAGCAGCAAACGAGTACGAGTCAGGTGTTTGAGAAAACGAATCCCCAATCCGGCGCCCTCCGAAGCACCCTCGATCAAGCCGGGAATATCCGCCACCACAAAACTGCGGTGAGCCTGAACCTTCACCACACCCAGATTAGGCACCAGCGTAGTGAACGGATAACCTGCCACTTTCGGCTTCGCAGACGATACAGCTCTAATAAAAGTCGACTTCCCCGCGTTAGGGAGTCCTAACAAACCAACGTCTGCCAACACTTTTAATTCCAGCCGAAGGTTGCGACACTCCCCCTCGCTTCCAGGAGTGGTTTGCCGAGGCGCACGATTAGTACTGGATTTAAATCGGGTATTACCCAAGCCATGGAAACCACCCTGAGCCACTCTCAACCGCTGCTCGGGCTTCGACAGATCACCAAGAACCTCCTGGGTATCTTCATCAATCACCGTCGTACCCACCGGCACTTTGAGGGTTAAATCTTCACCGCCTTTACCAGTACAGTTTTTACCCGCACCCGACATGCCACTTTGCGCCCGATAATTGCGCTGATAGCGGTAATCAACCATCGTGTTAACTGCATAATCGGCCTCTAACCAAACACTGCCGCCATCACCACCATCACCACCATCGGGACCACCCTTGGCGATATATTTTTCGCGCCGAAAACTAAGCGCGCCACTACCGCCGCGACCAGCCTGGGCCGTAATAATGGCCTCATCGACAAACTTCATACCTTTCTCCGCACGCACCCATTCGTACTTAAATAATCCCTAGACATTATGTATTCACTTGCCAACACGTTGTAAATCTCAATAGGTACTCGTTGGCAAGTGAATACATAATGTCCAGGATAGGAATAGCACTTACTTAAGGGCAGCGCTGTTAACGGCTTGCGACCGTCGTATCCCGCCGCCACCCTCGGTAGTCTAACCCCTCACTCGGTTGGAACCCCACGCCCTGGTGAGGGGTTAGACTACCGAGGGTGGCTAGACTGTGCAGTATCCAGGTACCACCGGAGTAGCTGTTCG
>JAZFYA010000072.1:0-46523 GCA_036443315.1 Pseudomonadales bacterium | reverse complement strand
TACTGCATGACTGCTCTCCTCTTTTGTTAATAGAAAAGGGCAGACACACTGATCCCGACCGGGAGTGTGTTTGCCCGGTCAGGTAAGTGCCCCCTAAAGGGAGCGGTTAGTTTAAAAACATGCCATTTGAAACAGTTCTACTTCTTCTTGCGAAGCGGCAGTCTGCTCAAAAGATGTTTCAGTCCTCGCCTCCTCATCGTCTGATAAATCAGGCGCCAGTGGCGTAAGTTCGGTAGTTGCTTTCTCATCCATATCGCCGTCTGAGACAAGCTTGACAGGCGATGTATCACGCTCAAAAAGCGAGGTAACTGGAGTAATGTCAGCAGGTACTGATGGGGTTAGAATGGCTGTTGACTCCAAAGAATCTACGGTCATTTTTCCCCTCTCAGGAAGCATTTCCTGTTTCTCCGCTACAGGCTCACTCTCAATGAGTGGCAAGTTGTTACGGATCTTGTGCCATACGTCATCACCCTCCTTAAGAGCAAACATCAGCTCCCGGAAGTTGAAATATGCATGGCCGCGCAGGGCTTCATCCGTCTCCTGGAATTGCACGAGTGCTTTTTCCAGTTGACGGCCGACTTCTTTGATATTGGGATGTAAAAAACCCAACTCTTTCATCGGTCCTGTTAATGCAATTACCTTTTTTGTGGTACGAGAGTGGATACGGAATGTATCCTCACTTTTCGCAGAACATTCATTCTTTGAAATTGTTTCGTACACCTCTCCTGCAGCCCTGATCATGTCCGTAACCATATTGGTCATGACACTTTCTTTAAGGTTCTGGACTGTAACGCCCATTACCTCATACAACTCTGGATCAAATGACCCTTCGTCAAGATTGACGCAAGTCACATCAAATTCGAACTGTAACGCTTTGTCGAATTCTATCCAGGTTGGCTGCTTTTTCGAAAAGACTTCAATAAAACTTTTAGCCTTTTCATCTGTCAAACCATCGTTTTTGAATGTTTCGTACACCTCTTTAAGGCGCGTTTCAAGCATGGAGGTGTAACTTATCTCCGCTTCTGCTTTCAGTACATACCATTCATTACGAAGTTTAGTCAGTTCGGCACAACGAGATACAGCATTACCTTTAGTGTGAACGGTTGCACCACCCCACTTTCCAGCTAGCTGTGCAGACTCTGCCTCCGCCTGCTGGCGAAGGTTGTTAAAACGGTTCAAGAACCCTTCAACAAATTTATCGAGCTGCATTACCTTGTTAAAACATTTTGGCAAACCCTTCACCTCAGCTTCCAACTTTGAAAAGTTAATGCTGGTAGTAGGTGATACTGAGGAAATGTTCAAAACGATACCGATGACTTTATTGACGGTTTTTGTAGTTGCTTGAATAGTCATAATTATATCCCTCACTCGCTGCAGCAAGTGAAATTCTTAAGAAAGAACTCCCGCTGCAGCCGGGAGTTAATAATCTCCCGGACTCCCCAATAAGAGGGGAGGAGGTTGAGGTGTTGCCGTTTACGCTTGCATGAACTTCTGAGCCCACTTGTGCTCTTCAGTCAGTACCAACTCACGCCCAATCGCTTCTTCAAAACAATTGAGAGCTGTAGCTTGATCACGAGGATTCAACGCTGTGTAGATCGCATCGACAAATGCTTCATCGATATTACCCCGGTACACTTCACAATTACCAACCCACCGCTCCAGCTCACGCATGGAGATGGTGTCGTCCGTATCACCGCTTACTTGATGACCACGAAACAAGTTGGCAAAGTGAATCATTTGCTTTAAGACAAACTCATTGATTGCTAGAGCGTGTCCATTAGGTAGCATTTGTTTTGACTTCAGTACTGCCAGCTCCTGGTCGGGAGCCATGAAGTTAAAATGCAAGTACATCAATCGAGAGCGTGTTGCTTGGTTAATCTCATTGGTGCCGAGATAACCGTTTGCTCCTGCCATACCTTGCTTGCCTCCCAGGTTATCTGTCGCCCACAAACGGAACGATCGATGGCGTGGAATAACATTGCTACCTTCTTGCATAAATGCAACTTCAGGATGAACTGTTGGGTCAAGCCCGTAATGCTTCAGTACGATCCTTTTTTGCTTTCCATAGAAATCATTCATGGAAATTTGAACTTCCGGCAATAGTGATCCCACTTCGTCAAGGACTATATTAATCCCCCAGCGGGCGCCAGCACTCAAGATGCCATCGGCAGAACATACCTCACCGGCTTTAACCGTTGGACGGCCAAGCAAATACTCTTCTGTCACACCCTCTCCGCAGTTAACGGTAACGGAGGGGCGATTAAGGCGAGTGAGCAATTGCTCAATGAAGGTTGTTTTACCTGTTCCCTTATCACCGATGCAAAGAATTTTTGCATCGCGATTGGTTCCCAATAATGCGGCTTGCAGCTGACGACGCACGGGGTTAAAGTCGTAATCGACAATATCCTCACACAGCGGGCTACGATTTTTATTGATCATCATTGTTGCAGGGACATAGGGTAAAGGTTCATCAAGCTTAAAAAGCTCTTGAACATTAATCCCTACTGGCTCCATCTCAGTTACCTTTACGGCTTCTTTGACGGCTTTAGTGTCTACCATTGAACTTTGCATTGTATTTCTCCCCCGCATTTCTGCGGAAATAGTGTTTAAAAGAAAACACCTACCGAATGGCAGGTGGTTAAGATCACCTGCCGAATACGGGCAGAAAAAGATTTAGAAACCGACTTACATAAGTTTGTCGGTTAAGGTGCTAAGGAGGGATTCTGTTAATGCTGTTATGTCGGTGACACTGACGTAACAACAGCCGGCATCCTCCAACCATTTGGTTGGGGGACGTTGACCAACTACCAGTACAACAACTATGATGCCAGCAGCTTCAAGCTGCTGGATCATATCAGTTGCTGTACTTTCACTGTTTGGTCTGCCATCAGTAATCGCAAAGAGTAGCTTGCGCTTTTCCTTACATTGACTAATGCGCATACCCGCCTCTAACAAAGCTTCTGTTAAAAGCGTTGAATCCCCACCGGTCCACGCTGGCATACTGCCAAATCTATTCTTACCTAAAGCCAAGCTTTCGGAGAACGACTTGATGCAGACCAGCAATTTATTACTTTTACTTCCACAGGGAGCAAAGCCAAGCACTTCCATCGGGTTACCGATACGATCCATGGCGACAGATAACATTACCGCCGATTGCTGGATACTTTCAGCAATAAGATCATGTTGGGTAGAGCCTGATAAATCGCATAATAGCGAAACAGCAGCCGTTGGTTTGACGACTGTCTGCTTGCGACGAAATACTTTGACATTGTCTTGTGGTAAACGGTAAAGCAGCTTTCCTGAAATGTTTCCATTGTCAGTCACACGGCCAAGTTTGCGCACGCGGTTGGATAACAAACGCCTAAGCCTCTGTACCATGCGCCCCGTATCAGCTGATACTGAATCCAAGATGGCTCGAAAGCCTTTTGGATCACTGGGCAACATAACCAATCCGTTGTCGTACGCATAACTACCAGCGCCGAGACCACCATCAGCATCCCTTGATCCACCACCCGAAGGCAGAGTGTAATCAAGTTCAATATCAGGCATCATCTCCTCACCTCTCTCTTCAGCTTCCTTTGAAAGCGCTTTAAGCGCTTTGGCGGTATCATCCACATCCGTAGACGAGTCAACATTACTGTTGACAAGCTGGTTGAGATTTTCAGCCTTGCTATTACCTTCATTTTTTTCATCGCCACTCGTGGAACCTCCAGTAGACTCCGCTTTCGCATCGCCTCCACCTTGACCGCCAGATGATTCATCTCCTTTCTCTTTCGAGTCCAGGTCATTCGACGGATTACCCCCCTCCCCTTTCGAGTCAGGGTCACCATCGCCATTGGCTTTCTCACCATCAGATGATGTGCCGCTATCGTCATCGTCCTCTTCTTTGCCCGAAGACTCTGAAGAATTTGAATCAGATTTGGTATCATCAAGATCAGAACTACTGTCCTTCTCCTCTTTCTTTTGCTCCTCTGTCTCAGCGTCGTCTTGCTCTTGTTTAAGCAGCTCAACGATTTTCTTGGCTAACGCACAGGAACCTCTGGTGTGGTTGATTCGTGGGAATTCTGCATCGAGCAGGGCTTTTACTTTGGCTAGTAGCTCCAAAGCACCTTGTCCGAAATGAGTGCAAAAATTTTCACGCGTGGCGTCAAGGGACGGTTGGTATTCCTCCCACCCCTTTTGACGTTGTAGGTAATTTAAGACATACGCTTCTAAAGCCGATTGCATGTCTTTATCACCGGTTGCGGCTCGGCCTTGCTTCATAAGAAGCACTGGTCTGGCTCGCAAATACCTTTCACTGGCCTGGGATTTCCGAATCATATATTTTTCAATAAATGGATCTTCAATCGTCTTGGCCAGTCCTCGTTCAAGGGGACTGCTCTTCACAGAAAATGCCACCCAATACAACATGTCCGAAAACAGACAATGGGCCACTTCGTGATAACCATGTGCCTTCAACAACCAAAGGTTGTCTAAGGTTAGGTTGATTGGCAGTCGTGGAAGCCAGATGGTATTCCCATCAGTCCTTGGATTGCCTCCCCAAACCACCTTTAATCCATTGGTGGCCGCCAGGACGCGTAGAAACGCAATCCAAGATGACTCAAAGAGACTCTGGATTTTGTTTCCAAACATCGTAAAGGCTGATTCAACATTTAGGTTGCGCATGGCAAACCCTCCGCCCTCTCGGTGGACGTAATTTATAAAAACCACCCCTCCGAGAACGGGATGGATTGTTATCTGCCACCCCGTGGCGTTTAAAAACGTATAACCATTTGTTGATGTGAATCCCCTACTACCGCCGAAGCAGTGTTAAGTTCATTCAACAATCCGTCCGGTGCTTGGCGTTTTGCAACACCACGCTCCAGATAGGCCTGCGTCTCATCAATTAGCTTTTGACGTTCACGAGTGGGATGCACTCGTCTTCGAATCATCGACGTATATTCCACACGCCCACCAGGTAACGGCAAGGCAGAGCAGATAAAGAACGTGATAATTTGAGAGTTAGGAAGCCACGTAATATTGGCGCCCTGATGATCGTCAGAAGCAGACAAACGGGTTATGTTGCACGTCAGAATATCCGCACCGGCCTCTGCTATGGCATCACCGTAGGCGATGACCACTTGCATGTGGGCAGATAGCGTGTGTTCTGGTCGCGCTTCATTGCGTGCTTTAACCAAACGGTAAGCACGACGAGTCAATATTTCAGAATAATTCATCGAGGTATCCCCCACAATAATTAATAAAAAAGGGGATGCCTACCCCGCTAGGAGATAAAGGTATCCCCTAACAGGTGAAATTTTGTCGTACACAGAGTAATGCGTTATCAAGCCATGTAGCTGATAAGGAGAGCATTGCTAGGTGATGACTGGGTGAATGTACCAATCGGTACCGATTAATGGATGCGCTGCGAGAGGTATCTAAAACTCAAGTGCAGTGAATGCATTCAATCAATCATGAGTGAGCTGTTGCCTAGATAAGTTCTCTACCCTATAGGGAAAACTATATGCTCACTCTAAATCTGCTTCCGACTTGTAACACCAGACAACCATCCATTAAAAATATGAATAATCAGCTGGCACCACGCAACGTTACATTAAAAATATGCGCCGTAGAACGTGGTTGTATCGATATCAAAAAGATATAGATACAGTAGTGCCGTTTAAGTATCGATAAAGTAACTGAAAATTACAAGTTTGTGTATGCGCCAATGGCACATCAGAATCTGATGGTAGGATCGGGGTATGGGTACGAAAAGGCGGGAAGTCTTGCTGTACTTTAAACCGGTCGATGCATAAGAAATCCCTAATAATTATCTGCGTCAATTCACATCTAAGCGGCCATACCGGCTTCGCAATTGGTAACAACCAAATAAAAAAATCCCCGGCCGCAAAGCGGCTAGGGACTTAATGCATACAATCGAAACGAGTCTGTTAGCCAGCGGCTTGATAGCTAGTGTAAAAATCACTGGCATCGACCGCGCTGCACCCGGCCTGGTAAACCACATACGCTGCGGGTACTTCCAGACTGTGTGCTGCCTGAGGCTCAGCTAACGCTGAAGCTTCCTGATGTGCCGGTTGAGCTGGTACATCAGTGGCAGGCTCTGAAGGATCGATGAGATTCTTCAGCATTTCGAAAACCAGCTTGGGGTTTTCAGCGTAAACCTTCAACCCCTCGCGCTGTACCCGTAAAGGTGCACGGAGAATAGTTGATTCAACAATGATGTTCTCCCAATCAGGGATCGCACCTTTGTTCGTCTCGGCATTTGCCTTAGGCAGCATTATGCTGACGCCTTCAGAAAATTTACCTTGATAACGCTTTGCCAGGTTGTAAGCACAGACCTGCCCTACCCCAACGACTTCTTGGGGACGTGCTAAGTTGTTGTCAGACCAAATTACCAGCTCGTCGAACATTCCTTTAGGAATATCCAACTGAGCCATCCGACCACAAGCATCTGCTGCCCAGACTGTTTGTCTGGTTAGAAGATGAACTGCGTGGGCCTTCTCAACTCCTTCTGTCACATGCAATGTGCGACACCCCCTCACAGTGTGAAGGCGAACGGCTGAGCCGTTTAGGGAGTTTGCGATTTTAGGAGGCATAACCTTCTTAATATCGCGACCTTGAATGATAGCTTTGTAACCGTCCACAGTGATGTGAATTTTGTGTAAAGTACACAAGGTTCCATCGGGTCGAATCACTTCACTAACAATGGCAGGATAGATGCCTTTCATAACCCATTTTTTGTTTTCAAAAACCCAATACTCCAGGCCAGGATGAAAACGAATAATGGGCGAAAAGCAGTACTTATCAAACGGAATACCTCGATTTTTAAAGTACTTTCTAGCAGGCTTAGCTCTAGGATCGAGAAGTGAAAAACTCTCATTCCATATTTCCGCCAATTTTCTTGCCCGACGTTCAATAGCATCAGGTTGATTCCGATCCCGCATAGGTTGCTGAGCAACTACGGCGCCGGAGTTGGCTGCTTTTACCGTCTGGTTTCCTTGAGTGCCTTGGTAGGCTTTAAGGACCAAACGGCGTGCCTCCTTGTAGTCTCTGGCAAAACCAGACCAGATCAACATCTTGTAAAGGTCGATACCTCTGTTGCTTGGGTTGTTAATCCCGTCGCAACAACTGCATATTCCTCTACCTCCACCATCCTTTGGCGAACCATAGTTAAACTCCCGGTGTAACCGAAAGTCGTTTAAGCCTTCACCATTACGATGCTTATATGCAAACGGGCAGGTAACGTGAGTACCTAAATGGTTCAGTGCATCCTTATAAAAATCACCAGTAATGGTGGTTAGGATGCTAATGGCGCCGGGTCCGGTAAGAACCTTTTCCATAAGCGCCCTCATTGATATGTTCCTGTCGATAGACATGAGCATTCTCCTCGTAAAAAAAGGAAATAGCCACATCCACGAGGGACATAACTTTTCCCAAGTGGGTTGTTTCGATTGTTTGCGTTGTTAAAGAGCACAGCCAGGTTGAATAATAACGCTGGCCGGTCTTAATGGTTTTTTCTCGACGTATAAATTTACGTAAATCGAAAACCTATTAATACATTGTCAAATATAGTTGAGAGTATTGCTTAAACGCAATAGCGGAGTATGCGCCAATGGCGCACCAAAAAAACGGGGCGCACATCTTGTGGCCCCGATAAGTTAGCAAATTTTTTGTTTTTACCAGAGACACATCAATATACCGTCATAGACGACACATTGATGTGCCTCTGATTCAAATGAACGAGGGGCACTGGTGGGTTAACAACTTTCGCCGCTAAGCTCAAGTCGCGCGCAAGAGTCCAAAAAGGCACCTCTTGCTTCAAGATCGGCAATTGTTATCTCATTAAGCCACTGTAGACTACCCAGGGCTAAAACAATTACCAACAGAATCCAACGCAGTTTAATTTTGTACATAACTTTTTCCTCTATGTTGAAACCGGGAAAAAGCCATCTCCGTTCGGAGAATTGCTTCTCCGGTGGAGTTGTTTCCTGTCAATGTTATAACGATGCAAGTTCAGTGTGATGAAGCTAAACAGGGTACTCAGTCTATGAAGTGGTAATTGTTGTCAATCAAGAGATCGAAACAATTTATCAAATACCTAGACTTGAGTCGCTTGTTGCTAATCAAGAGCGGCAAGTGATAATTGGTCCAATCGTAGAGATCGTAACAATTTACCAAATAAACCAAAATACTCTGTTACACGTAATAAAGCACTAATAAACATCAAACAAAGAAACAAGTAGTAAAAACCAATTGTTCATTTGTAAGTTTCCAAAATACCACGTTGTAATAATCAACTTGATACAGTGGAGACATATCAGCTCAACGTAAAAATCGCTTTGCCTTTATGTCATGTGATTAATCTTCGCGTAAATTCTTGAAGACGTTAAAATCACAAAAGTACAAGATAGTTATAATGGAAGATGGATAAATATTCAATAGTGATCGATGCGCCAATGGCGCATCAGAAAGCTCAATTAATCTAGCTGTATAGAGTCCAATTAATAAGGAGTGATTGCTTCTTTTCACAGACCTCGCCCTAGAAAGGAATCAAAGACATCGTGGGTTTCCATGCTGAAACTGTTGCTGAACTCAAGGCGGCGTTTGAAGAAGCGGTTGACACTACCTCGATACCTGTGGTCAGGTGAGTGAATCACCCCGGAAACCGTATTCTGGAAAATTAATGCTTTGTATGCCATCAGAAATACATGCAGCAGTTGCCACTGCGGCAGAGCTTAGCGGAAAGAGTATTGATCAATGGGCGTCAGAAGTGCTTAATCGATAGGCAACCCTATAAGGTTTAACAAATCGTGCAACTCGGACATACCTCCACAGCGTTTGAATTGTGCTATTCGCTTCGCTACAGTAGCCCCATCCAACTAGAGGAGTAAACTGTATGTCGACAAAAACCAACAGCAACTAAAGGAGGCTGTCATGACACTCTACTGCGCTATCGATCTTCAGATTTATTAAATCGTTAAGTTCAAGCAAGAGATTGAGAAGAATTTAAATAGGCGGGGTTCTCCAGGTAAGCTTGGAAGGCCCATTTTAAAAGTAAGGTGAGAAATAACCGTGGTCTGTCCTTATTGGATACCTTCCTGAACATGCTGAATGACTTGGATGACGTGCAAAACGTTTACCATGAGGTGGAACTGTAACGAACCCTAAATACAAAGGATAATGGGCGCTCCCTTTTTCCTTAGGATTTTGTCAACTTAAACGTAATCGGCACTTGGATATCGTAGTGATTCTCCTCATTATCATAGAGCTGTGACAGGTTCTGAGGGGGAGCTGGCCATGGGCCTGAGGTTTGGATCGCAATCACCGCCGCCCGATCCAATAGTTTTGACCCCGACTTTTTTATAAACTCAATTTGGATAAGCTCGCCCTTGTTATCAAGAACAATATTCATCACCAGTTTGCCTTCAATACGGCGTCGGTAAGCTTTGCGAGGATACTTGATATTGCGATACAAGTTTCGAGCAATCTGTGTGTTGTAGTCCTTCCATAGGCGCTCGACTTCCGGGGTGAGTTGAAGTTTGGGGTTAAAATCGGTATCGGTATCGGTATCGTTGGGCAGTGAAACCGTATTGAGCTCATTGGTATTGGGTTGCTTATCATCGATATTGGGACGAGATAATTGTTTATCTCCGGCAGTCGCTGAGGTCTCAATCATCGCAGTATTGATTATCGTTTTCTTGATAGGCGCAGGGGCGGCAGCAATGGGGGCAGATGTAGCTGAAACGGAGTGCCCAAGATTTTTGGCTATCACCGGTTCCAGGCCCGCAGTCTTCATTGTAGGTTTTAAATCGCTTTTGACTGTGCTGATACTTTGCTTTCTGGTGGCGGGCGTTCGTTTGTTTTCAGCAGTGACACGGGCTGTTTTTGTAGCTCCAGAATTTACAGCAGGACTAGCTTTCGCTACTGTGACGCGTTTCTCATTGGCCGCTAGCTTAGCATTGGGTGGATTCCAGGACTCCACTTCCCGAAGTCGATCGGGATTAGTGTGTAAATGATGATAGCGTTCAGCGGTGGAATTACTGGTGTATTGGACACCCTCCAACAATTTACTTTTGAACAGGCGATTGGGCACCACGGGACCTAACCAGCTCTTGAAAATATATTCAAATAGTTGATCAGTGCGGGTTTCCAGTATTACGTGAGTATTGAGCGATACTTGAGTACTCCCCCCCGGCATTTTCTGAACAACTAGTCTATCGCCGCGATAAAGCGCTGTTTTGATTTTAACATCCAGGATGGCTAATTGGTCGGAGGCCTCGGTTGAGGCAAAGTCTTTATTGGCATAGAAGGCCCATTGCCAAATATGGGTTAACAGCCTCCTTTTCGAAAAGCTATCGGCAACAATTCTATATTCGATTCGATTGATGTGCTCGATAATGGCGCTGTCTTGGTGTTGGGCTTGGAATTCAGCGCGGGGGATATAGACACCACCAAGAAAAATTTCTTTGCCCAATTCAGTATAGGTAGACAGCCCGTAGAGCTTGAATGTTGATCTATTGTCGGAGCTATAGACCAACTGAGAGACGGCCAAAAGCGCTAGCAAAAGCGCCATTCGAAATATCATATCTTACACCCCTATAACTCATCACTAGAGATCGTAACAATTTACCAAATAAACCAAAATACGCTGTTACATGTAATAAAGCTCCAATAAACATTAAACAAAGAAACAAGTAGTAAAAACGTAAGCGATTCAGCGTAATGAAAAATTCACTGTTACATCTTTCTCATACCCTTAAGACAAATAAGAACATAAATTCGACGTGATAATTGGAAAATAAAAGAGGGAAATATTATGGCGGGGTGTGCGAGGTTGATTACATGCCCAAAAATAGGGGCATGTGAAGGTGCATAGGTAGGCCTAGCAGTCACTTACGCATGTGATTAATCTTCGCGTAAATTCCTGAAGACGTTAAAATCACAAAAGCTCAAGATAGTTATAATGGACGGTGGATAAATATTCAACAGTGATCGGTGCGCCAATGGCGCATCAGAAAGCTCAATTAATCTAGCTGTATAGAGTTGACAGGTTATTAATATGCTGTGACATTAAGACTATAACGACGGCCTCTAATGCTATCAAATATTATCTATAAATAATGGCGTTAGTGATATATCAATCGCGAGAATTTAATTGCCAATATTGTGGCCCAGTTAAAACCTCCCAATTGAGTGAATGTCTATAATTTGCAATACATTACGGTAAGGAAACTTTATTTTGCTCAGGTATACGTAGAATGCTAAGTCGCCAACTAACCAATTAAGAGGTAGAAAGATGGCAAAATTAAAGCATGCACAAGCAATGATATGCGTTGCATCGTTACTGTGTGGATCGCTGGTATACAGCGCACCAGCTATCAATCAAGCAACTGGCGGCTGGAGTCATGATGGCACCATCACCATATCCGGCACAGGATTTGGAACGAAGCCCTCAGCAACTCCGGTTTTGTGGGACACCGTAGATAATGCAACTTCATACTCAAGCCTTGTGGACGGTGATGCTATACCCATAGGCGGATCAAACCCTTGGAAGAGCATTTATGCAAATTCAAGTGGCAGAGACGATGTAAAGTATGAAACTTCATCTACTGAACAATGTGGTGTAAGCGCGGCCATGTATAAAGCCACTAGCAAGAAGACGGCTTATCTCGATGGACTGTCATGGACAAAAACAGACTCTGTTTATGTTTCCTGGTGGTGGAAGCAGGATACCGATACATCAGCTGGTGATCATTCCTCGAAGTGGATAAGGGTGTCGGACAATTCTGACGAGACAGGAAAAACTTTTTCGTGGACTCAGCATCAAAGTATTATATATACAACAACTAGTGGTTATTGTGCGAATCAATGGCGTGGCTGGTCAGGAAACCCTGGCAAGTGGAATTTTATGGAGGTTTGGTTTGATAATGCGGCTCAGCGTTATTCTATTCGAATAAACGGTGTAGCGCTCTACAACAATATTTCTTGGTCTCCCTGTTCGTCATTGCAAATGAACGAACTTTGGAAACTCGGGTTTGACGGTGGCGGTAATAACCCTCCAGCTATCACCTGGTGGATGGATGATATTTATGTCGACAGTTCATTTGCACGGGTAATGCTAGGTAACGCCTCCAGTTACTCAAGTTCGACCCAATTTGAAATGCAAAGCCTTGTATCGTGGTCCAGTTCGTCGATAGATATCACTGTAAACCAAGGTGGGTTTAACTCTGGGGCCACTTCGTATCTATATGTCATTGACAGCCAAGAGGTAGTCAATCAAACAGGATATCCCGTGGTGATCTCTTCAACCGTCTCTCAGGCTTCCCCACCAAATCCTCCAGCTAATCTCACCGTAACTTACTAAGATATCAGCGGGATAATGCTTTAATAGAGTATGCTACCAAGCTGGTGATGATACTGCTGTGCTTGTCGATCTCAGTGTTAGCCGTGTTTTATATGTATTCTTGCGCAATAACCCGGCAAGGTGTCCTGTATATTTTGCCCTCAGCTTTCGCATTCAGTTTGGTAGATCCACTCAATAAGTATGCGATGATCACCTTGCGTATTCTGGCGAACTTGATCAGCCATTCTGGAATTAGTTGATCACCAATTTCACGTAACGTTTGAGTGGTGATGCTAGCACCGCTACTAATCAACTTCAGCGATTTCACTCATCGCTTTTCTCATCGACTCTCCTTTTCAGTTTTAACTTATGGCTGTTGTGTAGTAAAGAATCAAGAATAGCGTCAGCCAACGTCGCATCACCGATGGACTTGTGCCACTGAGTATTGCTCGCGCTTTATCCATATTTGTGCCCAAATACATTCCAACCATTGTGCACGTATTGCTTGAATTTATGGTCCCAATCGTGGTGAATTTCGTCGTGGTAGTGATGTATAAAGCGTGCCAACTGACACACAATATAGTCTCGATTAGAACATACAATAGCGATAAGGTCTTCGACGATGGCTTTACTGGGCACCCAATCATGTGGGAGAAGTTCTGGCAACTTCACTGTTTTACGTTTACAAAATGCCTTGAAAGCCCTGTTGGGGTCTCGGGCAATCCACGACTGCTCTCGGGCGCCGATCACAAACAGATCGCGATAGTGTGCGATCGCCACCTCTGTGTAGCCCTCATTCAGCAAGGTCTTTTTTACCTCCTCGCTAGGCCGCCAGTGAAGAGGGATCTGAGCGTCACTGATAAGTTGCGCGTATTGATGTTCGTCAACCCTGGTCAACCAAACAAACTCTCGAAGGAATTCCTTAGCATTGTATGACGAAAAGTACTGGTGATAGTTGTCAAGCGCGGATTGAATCTGTACCGAAGTAAAACCCAGTTGTTTCAGGGTAAGTTTAGTCTTGGCACTCGGCATCCACTCAGCCATCCCCTACCCCACTATTTCGGCTGCCTGTCGCCGTAATGCCTGTCGATGAGGACTATTATCGCCGACAAAAAGGTCTTCCGTGTCCCGCCAAATAGTCACGACTGGATAGTCTTTGACGCAGCGGCTCCGCCGACGCCGAATACGGTTGAGGCGCACTGCTTTTTCCTGGTCCCACTCTACCTTGTAGTAATACCCATAGAGCCAGGCGATATTGGTTGCGCCCTCAATCCATTGGCCAGAGCACTCCAGGTGGAACGAAGCCCCGTTTTCATCAATGTCCTCGCTGCATCGGAGCCTCATTAGACTGAGGAAATCCCGTTCAAAGTTGTCCATCCGTGCCGAAGGAATTACTTTCGAGCGCAGCTCGTCGAGTACGTACTGGAAATCTTTCTCGATGGATTTAGGTCTCACGCCGATATAGGCCTTAGACCAATTATTCAATCTATGGGCTAACCCCTGTCGCTCATAGGCTAATCCATCATGGGAAATGAACGAACGCCCCACTGTGATCAAGTTAGTCAAAATAGCCGTGTGGAATTTCACTAAGTAGTATCGATCAGAAGTAACCTGGCGCTTGCCCTCCTCGTCCGTAATATAATCTTTCTTTGCAAAAAACTCAGTGATGTAGCGATATTGAGCTGTCTCTGCATCCATCGAGAAATTTTCTCTAAAGTAAGGCGAGTTGCTCGCGTCTATATCAAACACAGTGTCTCGTAGGCGTTCAAGCATGGATCGAACAATCTTTCGATTTTGGTCGTTTGGGCGCAATCTCATTCGCCGGCACAGAGCATAAAGATCGAAAAAGAAGTACTCGTCTTTCAACCCTAAGTCTTCGACAGACAGGTCCGCGAGTGAGCTAAATTTTGACTCTAGCTTGTCGAGGATAAAACCGTTAAGCGCCCTCATCACCCGCTCATCACTCAGATAGGCGATATCGCTGTTGGTGTCAGTGGTGGTCAGCGCTTTAATTTTTATCGAGTCTCCAGTGGTGAAGGAGTAATCACACTCAATTTTTTTTCGTTTGTCACGTCCCGACAATTTCATGGCTGCATCCAGAATGCAAAATAAAGACTCTATACGGACAGAGCTATCCTGGATGATGGAAAGATGACTCCCCTGCCCTTTTAGCGCATCCATTTGAAGTGCAAGTTGGTTCTTCAACGGTCGGTGTGACGGCACCAGTGCAGTTCGGTCTTTGTTGGCGAAATGCTCGATGATCGGTTGGAGTTTGGTGAGTTCAATTAGGTTAACTTTCTTGCCGTTTATAAATTCTTTCTCTTCCTTAATCACCCCCAAGCGTCTTAGCTCATTGAGGCGTAAAGCAATAACGCCGTCACTGGAGGCCATGTCCAGGGATTGAAGGTGTTTGACAAATTCGCTGCGGGGCCCCATCCGGTCTGGCTGTTGGTCACAGAAATTCACATAAGCCTGAATAAAAAGCCGAAACTTTTCGTTAATGGAGGCCGATGCCGCTAACTGCTGAATTTCCACAGCAACAGAGGGGTGGGTAGTGTATACGGTTCTTAGCTTGGCCATGTGTATTGTTATGAGGCTCAAAGTATGTGTGTTGAGGATAGAAGTATATACGCCGAGGCGCAAATAAATAAAGGGGTCATATTCAGAATTTCGTTGGAAACAAATCATTACTCTATTCTGAGCTAATTTCGCTTTGTGTTCCAAAGAGTACAAAGGCTATAAATGAATAAAATGAATCTCTTTGAATAAAATGAATAAAACATTAAAGAATATAGGAAATAAATTCTTTTATTATCAATAAGTTATCTAGAAATATTGATTGCTCACTGTACTTTAATCATTGCTCACTGTACTTAGTGTGTAGCTCACTGTCCTTTCTAGATTACTCAGTGTCCTTTTTAGATTGCTCAGTGTCCTTTTCGTAATCCTCAGTGTCCTTAATGATTGCTCAGTGTCCTTTTCGCAATCCTCAGTGTGCTTTCCATTCCTCAGTGTCCTTTTTAGTGAGCCTGGCGTGCTTGCAGGGCTCCATTTCCAAACGGCAATCCCCTCCCCGCTTTCTATTTAACGTCTGACAATGACTTAACACATTCAGGGCATGACAGTTCGCTGGATGAATAGCGATTTCGTGAATTCATCGCTTGTTTTGAGGAAGACGCGCTGAGTTATCTACGCCAGATTTTTCTTTCTAAGCTCAAGATTATATAATTCGTGGAAAAAACGTGCAAAAATATGATCGACGATCTATTGTCAATTGTAATTATAATTTAGACAGTTTATGAGTGAGATTTATATGCCAAACATAACAGAGTTAATGGAGACATTAGCAGGGTGTTCACAACGAGGCCACGATATTCTAGAGGCTTACCGGAATGTTTCAGAAGAAAACGCCTCTGAGCGGCGTTTTAAAGGTGAAGAAATGCGGGTTCTAGCGGGGGTGAGCTCTACATCGGTTATTTACAACGCCGAAAAGGAGGGCCGCCTCCCTCCCCCGGAAAAGAACCCCAAGACCGGTCATCGGCTTGGCGTCACGTTAGAGCAGATGAACTTTATGCAAGACCTATTCAAAACTCGCCCGATCCGTAAACCCGGGGAAGATCCAGTGGTATTGTCATTCACAAACTACAAAGGAGGTTGCTGGAAAACAACAACCGGTTGGTACGCTGGATCCTACATAGCCAACTTTGGGGCACGGGTGCTGTTAGTCGACCTCGACCCTCAGGCGTCATTGACCCTGGCTGTGGGTATTTTGCCCGATGTCGAAACATCGCATGAAACCAGTTTGGGCCCATACATTCTCAACGAGTTAACAACGGTGCCTGTGAGCGGGATCATACAGGAAACCTATTGCCCAAACATGGATATCATCCCCTCTACCCTTCAATTGGCTGGTGTTGAGTACGCTCTATCGAATGCGATTGTCATGGCTCGGGAAAATAAGGTTCAGGCAACAGAAACGATGAAATACTGGTTTTATCGTGTTAGAGAGACTTTGCAGGAGGTGAAGCAAAATTACGATGTAGTGATCGTGGATGGCACCCCCTCAGTAGGTCTGCTGCCTATCAATATAATATTTGGAGCCGATTCTGTGATAGTTCCCGTTCCTACGGAACTGACAGATTTTGCTTCGACCGTTTCCTTTTGTGATTTATTTTACGATCAACTGGACACGATAAAGGGTGTTTTTGGCGATCAGTCCGAGTCAGTTCCAGATATTTTCTTTTTGCCTACTCGTTTCGCACCCGGTGAAGACAATGCAACTATTGGTAGCGAGTATGTCCTTGAAGACATAAGAAATACGTTTCTTGGTAAGACGTTTTCAACGGTGATCAAAAAGCACGATGCGGTAGTGAGTAACCTGTCTACTAGGCGCAGAACGGTGTTTGACGTCAATGCCGGGGATCTGGGGATTAATCGGAAAGCCAGGAAAAAGGCGATTGCTAATTACACTGCGGTTTTTGAAGAGACGCTGAATCGAGCTGTTTTTCCGCACTGGACGTCCAAAAAAGAATTATTGGAAAATAGGGGAGTGTACTAATGAGCAACAATAAAAAGCCAAATATGCGTGCGTTTAGGTCACTCGTCTTAGCCAAAACCAGTAACGCCGAGGATAATGGACATGCCACCAGAGCATCGGCCAGGCCTCTAACGGGAACATTGCATGCGCCGTCCATGTCTGAGCCTCGTAAGGAGCGCCAAGTATATTATTTAAAACTTCCGGTTAGCGGAGGGCTTCTCAAGTGTGAGCTAGTGGAGTTTGATCCCGACGAACTCGTAGTGTCGCCTTACAACCAACGTTCCCAGGAGCTGCTAGATGATAGCAATCCCAAGGTGCTTGAATTAAGGGCGAAGATGCTTAGCGAAGGGCAGAACGTCCCGGCGTTGGTTAGGCTAAATAGGGATGACCAGCCAGAGCTAATTTATGGCTCGCGTCGCCGCTTTGTGCTTTCATCGATAAACAAAAAGGAGCGAAAGACTGATCCGATAAAGCTGACCGCATGGTTCCATGCAAAGGTGCCAGATGTGGATGCTCGCCGGCTTTCACATTCTGAAAACGATGACCGGGAAGCTATTTCTCCGTGGGAGCGGGGGCAATATTTCCTCAGGCTAAAGCAAAAAAATCCCGAATTGACAGGTGAAGCGATAGCGGCTTTAGCGGGGGAAGATCCTAAACTGATATCAAAATACTTACAGTTAGCCACGTTGCCGACAGCGGTGGTTAAATTGGTTGCATCACCCGTTAAGCTGACTCTCGGGTCTGGCCTCGACATCCACAAAGCGCTGAGGAAATTTACACATACGCAGCGAGAAGAAATGATGGCATCAATAGGGCAGGGTGTTTACTTTGAGTCTGGTGCTGAGTTGCTGAGGGTTATCAAGGGCTTCGTGGCCAAGAAGGCGGCGGTGACAACGAAAAAGAAGATTGAGTTTAAAGATTGTTTGGGTAAGAAGAGGGCGGTTATTGGGGTCCACCGATCGAACAAGGGACAGTACAAAGTGGACCTATACGGGTTTGATGATGAGCAAATGGGTGAAATTAAGAAAGCCATCAAGAAGATTGTCGGGAGTTAATATCGCATGGGGCGATTTTTATTTTATCCTATTGATTTATAACGATTTGGTAGGTAAAAAGGGTGCATTTTTGCACCCTTTTTTGTGCATAATTAAGGGGATGTGTTGAGGGTCGTGGGCTGAGCAATGTTGGGCTTTACCATGGTAAATTGGGTCTAGCTAGACTCTTTAATGCGGCCAATACTCATCGGTATCCTGGATGCCTAAGTTTGTAGGTCTGGGATTTTACGTAGGCTAACGTTTCAAGTGCAAACTCGGGGGTTAGGAAGCTAGGGCAAGCTCAATTTACCACGGTAAACTGACATTCAATGTGGCCCTGGTAAGAGATTAGTAAGCATGGCTCAATGAATGCAGAGGTATTATTTTTAAGTGGGCTAGTCCTTAATAGCGCCAAGCTGAGCCAATATGGCATCAAATTCAGTATAATCAGTAAAGGATATTTTGATGCCGGCATTCAGTCGGGCATTCCCGCTGTGCTTCGCTAGTCGTTCCCCAATGCTGATTATTTCTGCAGCGCTGTATGTGCGGAGTAGTAGATAGCCAGATCGAATGTCGGTCTTGAAAATTTCGGTAGGTGCTCCAGTTTGATATGTTAATTCATTCTCTAATCGAATTGTATCCAAATCCTTTTTGGGTTGGTTGGGGGCAGGGTGTGGCGATAAAGGATCGGCTGCAAGCATGTCTAGACCAGAGCCTATGGTTTGAGTAGGTTTCGAATCCTTTAAAATACGGGCCCTGAGATCCTCGCTTGTCCAACCTTTTTCATTTGCATCTTTTGCAAAAGCTCGCTGCATGGCAGGGTCAAAGCTCGCTAGAAGTTTGGCGGATGAATTATTAATCCCGCCAGCAATAAAGATGGTCTGTACTTCTGGGTCGAGTTTATTGAGTCGTAGGAGGTTAGTTATAGTGCTGCGGGAGTAGCGCTTCTCGCAAGCAGTCGATAGCCATTCATCATTGACATTAAAGGCGTCTTTTGCTTGTTTGAGTGCCCGAGCAATATACATTCTATGCGCTTTTATATGCTCCCCATAATAAAGGACGGATAAGCGAACCGCTTCTTGATTGGTGTAGGGAACGACTGTCAGCTCGATTAATGCGCTGTCATCGCCACTGTGCTTAAGGGCGAGTTGGTGCCAGCCGTAAATGATTTCATACTTGCCGTTTTTAACGCGGGCATAGGCAGTTACCGTTCCTTGCCGGAGAACGCAGGATACTTCGTCATTAGTAAATACACCGTGCGGATTGAAGTCAGGCTGATAGCAACAGTGAAAGGGCACCTTTACCTGGTATACCTTATCAAGAGAAGAGTGTGGAGGTGGGAAGAGGGGCATCTTGCGATCCTATTGTTCCATGTGGAACTAATAGTAGGGACAAAGGTGCCTATTTACAAGGTTTATGAATGAAACGGGGGATATTTGCGGAATAAATGTTCCAAGTAGAACAATAAGGGGTAAACCCCTCATTGTAGGTGGCTGAAGCTTTTGCTGAAATGCAGAGCTCAACAAGGATGGTTTCAGATCACTTGTCGCCAAAAAAATCGGCAACTGGTGTCGGCGGAGCGTCAACGCGTCCGATACGGCGCACTGCCTTTTTAGTGGCTTTGGTGAAACGTCTATGTGGCTTTTCATCCATAATTTCAATCTTCAGAATCTTGCCGTTTTTAGAAAGCTCTAACATGATAAATGACTCTGAATTACTCCGACCCGTGTAAGCAACCCCGTAGTGGAGTTCCACATTGATTGTGTGCTTTCTAGTTTATCAATGTATTTATCGATACTCTAACGTTCAGAACGAGATTGAATAGACGCCCAATGAATTCTTGTTTTGGCTTTGAGACGAATTTGGCAGGTTCGGAAGGTTTGGTTTTTGGTATAGCCTTGGCAGCGGCGACATCGGCTTGTTTGGCATTAGCCTTTGGCACCACTTTGGCAACGGAGGCCTGCTTGGCCGCCGTCTTAGAAGAATATACCGGTTGAGGTATATTTAGACTCTAGCTGGCGATCTCATTCCTACGTTCCAATTTCGTATCCACTCTAAAATAGCGTAATTTCAAGGCATGTACGTCGGCGAACATTTTATCAGATCTCATCATGGACTCTCGGAAGCTAGAACCGGGCGCAGATTCACTGATCCAGCTCTTAAGAAGGTCGTTATGAAGACTGTGTCCTTTCGTTTCAGCAATGGGTGTGTGGTTGAAAATAAATACCGTTCTGCCATCAGCAGACTTCGTTGTCTTAAACTCATCGCCTGGCATTTTAAGGATTTCCGAAGCTGAGCTTTGCTTCTATGGCAGGAATAAAGCTGAAATGTGCTGTTCGCGTCTGTAACCATCTTTATAGACAGCAAGTCCCTACATTTCGAGAGCTTGGGTGAATGAACTTACAAGTAGAGAAACCGAAATGGCTGATACTAGCTGGATCGGCTTAAAAATAATAATTTAATCATAGCGTTGCCTATCCAATATAATTGACCTTAATCTGGAGGTGGTTAGAACCGGTCTTCTTGTTTAAATCATTGCGCCGAGCAATCGCATGTCTTTTCTCATGGAATCGACCGACATAAATGTAATACTCGGCTTTTTCTGTGTTATTAAATGAGGCAATGTCAGTGAATCCGGATGCCCTTAGCCTTTCATTAAACTTATCCCGACTCTTTTTATCCTGGTAAACATATACAACATCGTATATGACTCTTGCAGGTTGGATCGTGACTACATCACTGCTCGTTGCTTTTGCTATGGCCTGTCGTTTAGTTAGCTGCGGACTTAGATGGTCTATCTTTTGTTGAGTTTTGATTGCAATCCTCTTTTTCTCATTTATCCGTTGACTCAGAGATGCTAGTCGGGCATCGATACTGGGTGAGCGATAAAATGTTGGCGTCATCCCAGTACTTCCTGCCAAAGCCATTTCCTGGGTGGATTTACGTTGTAGGGCAGGGAAGGGCGATAAATGATCAATATTCTTTGCCAAAGTCTCCTTAAGGTCAATAAGTGCATAAACCTCTCTCTGGGTTTGTTGGAGTTGTTGCGTCAGTAGAAAGACTTGTTTGCGTAGCGCCTTGAGTTGCGCTATTGAAGCGGTGTATTCGCTGTGCCCAGCAGGCCTATCCGCGCTCATTCCAGCACAACCATGCAGAAGTAAAATGACGAATAATATGCTTATGTATCGCTTCATGATTTGTTGCCCCAAAGTAAAGAGAAAGAATTTGATTACCTATGAAAACAATCTTGAACATCAAAAGGGTGGAATCTAACGCTAAATAGCTTTCTGGTGCGCCAGTTGGTATACCGATCTAAGCGGTGAAGCAGGGTCGGCGTTAAGCGAGATAAGGTTCTGATTTCCGAACTCAGTTAAGTCACAAACAATGGGATCTATGCCCAGCAATAATTCTGACCCAGTCGCCATGTCATTAGAGCAGAGCCAATAAGCCGAACGACAGAGAAGTTGGGCATCATCAGCCAAGATGGTGAGAGAATCAACGGCCTGGGTGCATTTTCGAGTCAACTGGCAAAATTTGAAAAAGCTATTCTCAAAGTAGCGTGCTATCAACCCATCCAGATCCTTAATCGGCAAGGTGTTTACGTGCTGAAATAGGCGTTTGGCAAAGAAAGTAACTTTGCTTAAATCTTCGCCCTGATAGCGGAAAGCAGGAATCGCAATAAGCATGTCATGACTCCAATCTAGTGTGATTAATAAAAAGAATAAGCCGATTGTGTGAAAAACAGACAATAGATAAAAAAAGTATGCGCCATTTGGCCGTAATTAATGTTCAGGATTGTCTTAATAGTTGACGACGGGGAGAAGGTATTGACAACGCCGAGGACAAAAGTGGGCCTGATCGACGATTCAAAGGGGTCTCGTCGTATAGTAGAGCGTCTACTGACCCGCAATGGATATGAGGTGGCTGTGGCCGAAGATGGCTATCTAGGGATGCTGATGATTCGTAGGGATACACCAGATGTGATTTTGCTCGATATAGATATGCCCGCTATTGACGGGTTGACATTATGTAGGATGTTAAAAGCGAACGAGCGCTATGCGAAGCTGCCAGTGGTGTTGTTGAGTTCAAAGAATACAGAATTTGATGTGGCGGACGGTGCGATTGCTGGGGCGGACGATTATTTAACCAAACCTTTTACTGAGGACACGGTTGTGAAATGTTTGGAAAAGGTATTGGCAAATGGTAAATAGCCCTCAACACAAGGTGAAGCCGGATGTTTTTGGATTTCGAGTGAATCACTTGAATATATTGCTATTAATGGACGACCTTCACAGTGTTACGTATTTACCAAAATTGGCTGTAATGCCTGGTACCAGACAATGGTTTTTAGGATGCGCTAAGTACGGACATCAAATAACTCCTTTTATAAACTTCGCACAGTACCTCGGGCTAACTCCAACACCGAACGAAATTACAACTCATGTGGTAATGATTAAAGCAGAAGGTACGCCAATTGGTTTGCTGGTTGACGAAATCAGAGAGAGCCATGTGTCTGTTGACGCTTGTAAGATTAAGACCGAGCAGGCTCCAGTTTCAGATTTGCTGAAAGATTACATCATCTCTGCATGCACTATTAAAGAAGAAACATACTACCTTGTCGACATTGCTCGGCTTGTAAAGTGCGAAAGATTCTTAAACGTAAGTTTATAGGCAAAGAAATGAAAAACAACGTAATGATACCCATTGTTGGATTTATGCTATTGGTTTCCATGACGATAACAGGTGTGGGGTTCAGATCAGCATTATCGTCGGTTGATGCGGACAAGAATGTGCTGCTGGCGCTATCAGATTACGTCGAGGTCAATTACAAAATCCGACTCTCGCTGTCCGCGCTCACAGTATACGTTCACTCTGGCGGTAAAAAAAAATCGGCGCCGGTCAGGGAGAGCATTCAGGCAATAAAAGATGTTAAAGATAAGTACGCTAAGATGAATGTGGATTTTCCTGATTCAATAGCCCAGGTAGTAATGTCAACTAACCAATCGTGGGGCGATATGGTTTCGGATCTAAATCAGCTAAATAATGAAGCCAACAGCTATGTTAAGCGTAAAGAATATGCCAAGGCTACCGCAGAAACGACCATGAAGTTGATTGGACTTCAAAAAGGTCTTGGATCTATGATCTCGGTTTCAAGTAATGAAACGGCAAGACTTAATCAAAAAACTAGCCTGGTAATAGGCGACTTGGCTAGCTTGAATGCTCAGCTTTCTTCTGACCCGCCATCAGCCATGATTTTCTTTCGTAAAACAGTTGATATCACACTAATAGAAGTTAATACGGCTGTAAGTAACGCCATTAAGAGCGGTGTAATAACGAAGCGTATTAGTGAGGTAAAATCCCAATTGAATAAAATTGCTAAGGAGTTTCTTGATTTGCGGGATCAAATTAAGCGAATAGATGAATCGATTAGTAAGAAAGGGGAGGAAGGTTTTAATACCGACAATCTAGAACGGGAGCTTCTATCGATTGGAGGGTCACTTAAAACAGCCATGACACAAGCTAATGTAAGCGGTGGTACACTACTTAATGAAGAAACATTAACGTTCTTTGTATTAATAACCGTGTCATTAACAGTGGTCTTCCTTTATACCGTGATAATGAGAAGCCGGATTCGAGTAACTGCCGTCTCCGAAGAGAATGTGTTTATTAAACAAGAAGCCTCTTCAGCAGCTTATGAGATTGGGAAATTGATGGACTCCATTGCCCAACTGGGGCGAGGTGATTTAGGTGTTATATTTGATACAAAATACAGTTCTACGGCAGAAATTGCAAAAGGGTTGAACGGCGCAATTTTAAGCCTAAGAAGCTATGTGGTTGAAGTCCAAGGCTTGATTACAAATCTGGCATCAACTGCTCAGCAAAGTGAACAAGGGGCGAAAAATGCGCGAACTGTAAGGAAGAAACAGGAAGAGGCCGTTGAGCAGACGGTAGAGCTAGTTAAAGAAATGATGTCTGAGATTTCTAGCATTGACAACATTTCCGCCACCACACTTAAATCAGCGTTGGAGGCAGAACGAGTAATGGAGAATGGGATATCTGCAGTAAAGAGTACGGGCAATAAGGTAGATCAAACAAATCGAATAATGACAGCCGTAATGGGTCGGATAAAGCAAGTAATTGAATTGTCACAAGAGCTAGTTAGTCATACCCAAGAAATTAATCAAATTTCACATCGAACAAAGTCTATAGCCGCAAATTGCCTAATATGGGCAAATGGTCTAACAGGCGATGAAGGAAAGAGGGCTAGTGCAACAGCCGATGAAATGTCTAAAGCTTCTGATGAAGTGAAAGATCAAATTGAAAGTGTCGGAAGCTTACTGCAGAGATTAACAAGCGTACTAAAAGAAAGTCAGCATGAGGTAGAAGATGCTAAGACCCAATCCAATGACCTGGTAAAGAGTAGTGAGGAGGCTGAACGCTGCCTTGACTCGTTACACGAACTTTATGTCACGGTAAGAAATAACGCAGATGGAACTAAAAAAAATGTAACAAAGCTAGTAGAGATGTCTCGTGATATTACAAACCGAATGAACCTTGTGAGTGAATACACTGACCAAGGAGCAACTACAGCACATCAAACTGCAGAAGCCGTATCGCATCTCAGTAAGCAGGCATCAAAGGTTGACAGTACGATGAATAATTACAGCACCTAATTATGGATGGATTCGAAAATAGAATTAGGCCAGACGAATTGGCTGCGGTATTAGCTGTTGTGACAAAACGTACATCGATGGAATTTGATATTAAAGTTAGTCATTCATATCTTACGTCAAAAATAGAGATTGTTCTTAAAAAATTTAAGCTCTGTAATGTGGGAATGTTGTTGTCCAGGCTTGATTGCGTCTTATCTGGCCACGACATTTGGTATCATTTAGTTGATGCGGCGTCCGTTCATGAAACGGACTTTAACCGGCATGCCGAGATCAACGAAATTCTTAAATGTTATATTCGTGAAAATAAAGGGCGCCAGTTCTCTATTTGGTCATCAAGCTGCTCAACAGGGCAAGAGGTTTATTCGGTTGCGGCAACTATGAAGCTCAATGGAATTGATGATTTTATTGTACACGGATCTGATATTTCAGGCCAATGCCTCTGTTCGGCAATGAACGGTACATATGAAAACTGTGAAAACTTTCTGGTTGTTTTTCTTTCACAATGTAAATTAGGCGAAAGAAAGCGCAGCATTTGCTCAGTCTTGAAAGAGAAAACAAACTTTTTCCTATTCAATATCGCTTCTGATCAGAACGTTGATATACCCCCTGTAGATATTATTTTATGTTTAAACACCTTGATATATTATTGTGACAAAACTCGTGTAAAAATAGCGGTAAAATTAGCACGAAAATTAAAACCGGGGGGATTGCTACTACTAGGCTATAACGATCTGGTTAGATTAGATATTAAAAATATGGAGGCCAGTAGAAATGGCTATGTGGTGATATATCGTAAGGACTTTCTTAAATGAATCAGAATCAAGTCAGAGCGAATTGTTCTCGAATCATCACGCCTGTTCAAGGTTCATGTAACGAGCTTACGCTGCTGTTCAACGATTACTTTGAAATTGAAAGAGAGTTCCCCAAGGCAACAGAAAAAACCGCCCCGATTTTAAAACACAAGCAAAATGAAATTCTAGCTAAAATAATCAAATTGTTAACAATAATACGTTCTGCTGTAGATGTTGTTGATTGTAAGGGGGCGATAGAACTTATGCGTGTTCTTGCTGAAGGATGTAGAGAATTAAGCAATTATGATAGCCAGAAATTTGAACGCAACAAAATTCTAGAAGCACAGATGGCTGGTATTGTTCAGCTGCCAACATATTTAAAGCTTATTATTCGAGGCGCACCTGATACTCCTACGACTCTGTTATCAGAAATTAATGCATTACAAGCTTCGCTTGGGAATGAGCTAGTAAACGAGCAGGATTCAATAATATTTGATTACCACTGCCCAGAAGAACGTGAAGAAAATGTTAGTGAATCAGTTATAAATGATAAGATTACTCTAGTTGCAGAACAATATGATAGATTACTAAATGCATGGATAGCCAAATGCACGGATAACTTTTCACTGAGTAGTTTAAGTAAAATGGTTGGAGAATTAGCGATCATAGTTGCTGACGATACTGCATCATCAGTACTTTGGGTAAGTCATACAGTGTTGGAAATATTGAAGAGGGGAGAGCAAGGAAGTTCGAATGAAATTCAGTTGGCTCTAGTTGCTGTTGGGGAAAGCATTGTACAATTTTCAGGTCAAGGTAGTGAAGGGCGCTATGAACCAATAAAAAAAGAACACTTTCGAACAATGCTCTCTGCAATCCATGGAAGTAAGGTTAAGTGTAAAAATGTAGCTGCCATTAAATCTGTATTTAAAACGGATCGGTTAAATAGCAAAACTAATGAAGAAGCTAGAAGGTTACTTCAGGGCGCTTCAATTATTACTAATGAGGAAGTCATTCCACTTGCAAGGGACAAGCTTAAAGAGGCTATGTATCTTTTAACCGTAGTTGTTGCAGCGCCAACGGAAAAAATATTTTTAGACAATTTAACAAAAATGCGAGGCCTGGTGTCAGCATTGAGTGGAATATTCTCCATGGTTGAGATAGGAACATGCAGCGCAGTATGCATCGACCTATTAAGGTTTATTGAAGTTGTTAATCTCCGGGATCAATTTGAAGAAAAATATATTGAGATAGTTAAGAATGGTTTGATTTCTATTGAAAGTACACTTGATAATCTAGACACAAATCAGGTTATTGTTAATGATCTTGGGTTTTCAAACGTACCAAGTGTGACTGTAGATGCCGTAATTGGTGTTGCACTTGCTGATATTCAACAGTGTCGTGAAGCGATAACGATATATACAAGAACAGGCTATGAAAGAGATAAATTAGCTGGTTGCCCACCAATCTTGGAACGTGTTGCGTGTGTAATGCAGCACCTTAAGTTAAACAAGATATTTACGCTACTGATTTCAGCATCAAACTATTTGCATGGATGTAATAAAAAAATTGATAAGGAGACAGCAGAGTACCGGGCGTTTACGATGGCTATTGTAGCATCGCAGGTGTATTTGCAGAGTATTCGTGATGGCTTCTTTGGTGAAGATATTGCAGTAGAACGAGTTATAAAAAGGGTTAAGAAGTGCAAAATTCTTAATACAGACAAGCAATTTATCTTTGAAAAAAAATCTACCTCAAATAGTGATGAAAACTTTATCGAGAATTCCGGGTTAGCCGAAATTCTCGATGATATTTGTTTTATTGAGCGTTGTCTGCCCATTACTAAAAAGTCTGCATCGAATTTTGACATGGCAGGTGCAAAGTGCATGAAGATTGCAGAAGCCGCAAGGCTAAACAATCTGCCTGATTACGTTAAGCTCATGATTAATGCTGCGAGAATGATCGATCTTCAAGTGAATCATGCTGACGATTCAGTTAAGAGTTATCATGACTCGTTAGCAGATCTAAACAAATTCCTAACGAATTGTGTAGAGTTAATAAAAAACCATGTCAATACACCAGATTCTTTTTTTGATGCATCCGTGCTTAATCAGTATGCTCAAAATATCATTGGTGAAGTGCCTCATGATGTAGAAAAGGTTGTAATAGAGCCTAATGTCTTGAATTCGGATGATGGGAGCGAGGCAGATCCATTGGTGGCTATTTTCAAGGAAGAATTCAACACCAGATGGACGGCAGTTTCCTCAGTATTGGATGCATATAACCTGGATACAGGGTTTATTGATAGCAATAAAATCCACCTTCATTGCCATGCATTAGCTTCGATTCTGTTGTCGTTTGATTATTGCGAATTGTCTAAAGTATTTCGTATCGTGGAGAATTTTTCATTGCGTTTGATACATTCCTCAGAACCAGTAACACAAGACACCGTGAATACAATCAGAGAGTTGTATCTTCATACCTCTACAATTATAAATGATGGCGAAAAGTACGATATAAATATAATCGCTTCGCTGTGTCGTAGGTTAAACGATGCCATAGGAATATCAAATAAATCTACCTCACAAGAAAGTACCTATCATGTTGATATTAATGATGTATTAGATGGTCAGGCAGAGTTGCAACAAGAAGAACACCCAGAGGAAAAGAATAATAACATAGCTAAACATGACGACATTGATGCAGCCCCAGTTGTATATTTCTTGGACGAGATAAAAGAAATATTCCCAGAGTTTATTTTAAATCTTGAAAAGTGGCGCGGGGATATAGCGGACAAAGATACACTCAAAGAAATAAAGCGTTTTATGCACACCATCAAAGGCTCAGCCAATATGTGTGGCGCACCAGAAGTTGGGTCGCTTGCCTGCTCTCTTGAAAAGCTGTTCGAGTCTTGTCTATTTGGGGTTACTAGTCCCAGTACTATCATGAACGAATTAATTGATATTGCTATTGAACACATTCAAGATCAAATTTCTAAACTCTCTTCTGGTATGTCTGCAGACGTTGCAACGGATCTAATTAGGGGTATTGAAAACTATATCTCTGGCAATCCTCTTGATCAAAGTGTATCAATAGAAGATCCAGCAGAAATTGTTGAGCCTGAGCCAAGTGACTCAAGTATTCATGCCGTGGAAAGGGAGGTGTCAACACCAGAGATAGATGTTCTGCCAGAAGGTGTTGATGCAGATAGTACGGAAGACTCTACTGGAGGCTTAGACAGTGATGAACAACTGGAGCAAATTGGCTGGTTCTTGGAGGAAACTGAAGATAATTTACCTGAGTTTCATGAATGCCTGGAGAGGTTAAAAAAAGACAATAAGGATGCGAGTGCGCTAGATACGCTTAAGCACCATATGCACACCATAAAGGGAGGTTCTAACCTTTGTGGTGCAACTCAAATTGGGGCATTGACTCATTCGCTAGAATCCTTATTTGAATCTTGCTGTGGCAGAAACAAATTACTCAATGATTCATTTTTTGCTCTTGTTAATATTGCTGTTGACTCGCTGGCTGAAATGACAGAGCTGCTGTCCAATAATTTGCCGCTTACTATACCTAGTCGAATTATTGAAGCGATTGACCTGGCACGTACAAGCGGGGTAGTTACAAGCGAGATCCTAAATACTTTAAATATTAGTGATACAGCCGAAGCTATTGCCGCTAATGAGCGTGCTGTTATTGCTGAGATAGAATCTGAGGAAATTGATGCACCTGATGAAGTAGTAATGCCCGAAGTCTCTACAATACCAGATAGGCCTATTGAATCACCCCGGCTTTTAGAATCGATCGAACCACACCTCAAGCACAGCAATGAAAGAACTGCCAATAGTTTCCATAAAACCGATGAGTCTAGTGGGAAACCAGCCACTATTGAGTATGAGCCCAATATTCATAAAGGTGTACAGGCTTTAATAAAAGCCCGCGCAGGTATGAAAAAATCGAATACAAAACGTAAACCCACGCAAAAACTAAGAGTAGATCAGTCTTTACTCGACTCAGCCATCTCGCTTGCCAGTGAATCAGCAGCTCAACAAAATAAGGCTTATAATATCACGGATTTACAAGGTAATAATTCTAAGTCACTAGGCTCTTTAATTGTCCAGCTTAATCATTGCCAGCGTTCATTTGAAATTGCATTGCGTTTATTCACGCAGAAGCAGTCTGAAGGCAAGATTATTAATCAAGATGAAAATGTATTGGGCCTTGAATGCTTTAATGAGCTTTCAACATACAACATAGAATTGAGCGAAATAGTAATAAACCTTTTAACAGAGCAGAAGGTTGCGGAAGACAATAATAAACGCATGCGACGTGAACTCAACGATCAGTATAAGTTGTTGCGCGACCTAAAAATAAGCCTATTTTCATCAAGGCTGGTTCCTTTTCAAGAGCATAATCCGAAATATGTAAAACTTGTAAACGATACTGCGCTAAAGGTAGGGAAAAAGGTTAATCTATCTATATCCGGGGAAAAGCAAGAAATAGACCGGATTATGCTGGAGGCAATTAGCGACCCAATTACACATATTATTCGGAATGCTATTGATCATGGCATAGAAAGCCCGGACGCACGAAAACATAAAATTAAACCATCAACTGGAAAACTCACACTAGATATTAAAACAGACATAAATAATATAATAATAGAAGTGTGTGATGATGGTGCAGGTATTAATGTAAGCAAGGTGAAAAAAAAAGCAATAGAAAAAGGAATTATCCAGCCGGGTGAGGAAATATCAGATAACGAGGTAATTCAACTAATAACGCACTCCGGTCTGTCAACAGCAAATAGTGTGACTCAAATATCGGGGCGTGGTGTTGGGATGGATATAGTTCGGTCTAAAATTGAGTCATTAGGCGGGTCATTAAATATTGAAAGTACCATTGATGTTGGCAGTAAGTTTGTTATTACATTACCGGCAACGATGGGATCGAACCGGTCACTTGTTTGTCGAGTAGCAGATGAACTCTATGCTATCCCGATTAGTGTTACGCAGAATATCATTAACGTAAATATGGAAGAGCTTGATAGCCCTAACGGTGTCTATGTTCGGAAAGGATTGAGTTACTACATACTTGAACTTTCCGATGCTCTCGCAATGCCGTACTTAACAGCTGAAAGGCATCATAAATCACGTTCACTTATCCTCTGTGAATTTAATAATAGCCGTTACGCCATTGTTTTTGATGAGCTGGTCAGCTATCCAGAAATCTATACGAGAAAACCGGAGGGTATGCTTGGGAATATCCAGGGAATTTCAGGGGCAGCGGAGATCAGTGATGGAAGGCTTATATACATTTTAGATTTACCAACATTAATTAGGGCAAATGTCACTTTCAATAGTTCTAGTTTCCAGGTGAATGAAAATCGTATAAGACCGGTTAAGAAAGTCGAAAGGAATAAACTGGTGCTAATAGTAGATGATAGCGCTGCAATCCGAAAACGACTTAATGATTTCATGGAAGGGTTAGGCTATGAAACACTACTGGCAAGGGATGGCTTGCACGCTCTTGACTTGATGAAAACGCATCGTCAACCAGATGTCATTTTTCTTGACATAGAAATGCCCAACATGGATGGTCCTACGTTTGGCCGGATGATACGTGATAATGAAGACACAGCAAACGTGCCTATTATAATGATTACATCGCTTACTGACGAAAAGATTAAAACGCACGTTTTAAGTATCGGGGTTAATTATTTCTTGCCTAAGCCCGTTAGCGAGGCCTCTCTAATTAATGCCCTCAGAGCCATTTTTGGTAACTGAGATGTTGCTTATTGTTTCTAAAGACAACCATCGTCTCAGTGTAATGCACCAGTTATGCGACGACTTCAATGTTCCCGTGAAAATATCGAACCTACGTTCTGGGGATGTAGCTGGTCTTACAGAAATTAAAATTGAAGCAGCTTTAGTGGACGTTAGCGATGCTGATGATCAGATAATAGATGAGGCCGAGATTTTAATGGATAATGGCGTTCCCGTTGTTTACAGCGAAGCGCGCGTAGAAGATCTTAGTGAGATATTGCAAATAGCCTGGCGTAACGACATGGGTAAATTACTCAAGGTTGAGGCGTATGATTTCTTTTTTAAAAATGATAGCCATTCTGACGAACACGTTATAAAAAACCATGATGTCTGGCTGATTGGAGCGAGCTCTGGTGGCCCTAAAGCGCTTGCACAAATGTTCGCTGAGATACCTCATGATGCGCCGTTTTCGGTTGTGTTATGTCAGCACATTAACACACCTTCTCTCGAATTATTAATGGTATTCATTAATAAAGGGCTGAAAAATTGGGTTTCAAAAGCTATTTCAGATGGCGATAAATTAAAGACAGGTGTTATATTTATTTGTCCACCCGGTATGAATGTTAGCGTTTCTGAGCAAGGCAAGTTTCGGCTTGCAAAATCAAAAGGATTGAATGCTTATAATCCGTCAATAGATGAAAACATAGCTAGTCTCATGAACTCAAATAATGTTAATTTGGGTATAGTGATCTTATCCGGCATGGGAAATGATAGTTGTTTGAAAGTAAAGGAGGCTCTAAAAAAGAGTTTGCCGGTATATGTTCAAGATAGTGAAAGTTGTGCGAGTGCCAGTATGCCCGATGCGGTAAGAGCACTTGAAGCTGGCGCAATTACCTTTACCCCTTTAAAAATTGGTATGGCTATTAGATCTCGGTATAATATGCTCATGAGCGATGTAAAAGTACCGGTTATAGCATAACCGGTTATACCAAGATCTTAATAGCATTGAAGAATATTTGGATAGAGTAAAATGCGAAAAATATGTTATGAAAACATTGCAAATCTGAAGGACCATGAGCATTTATTTGTTGTTCCCTGAGTATTAGGTTACTACTGGCAACCTGAATTGGATTTCTATCTGTTGAAAAAGATATATATAACTACTTTGCTTTTGGCTTCTCTAGTAATCGCCGGCTGCGTGGGTATCGTTACCGTAGGTGAAACCAAGAAATATAGCTATAGTAATCCAGGCTTGCTTGCCGAAGTCGGCGAAATTCAACCACAGCATCCTCAAATATAATTACACGACAGATCAATTGGAAGATATATGGGGAAAGCCTGATTCGATTCAATTTATGAAGAGTGAGGATGGACAGAATATCGAGCAATGGATTTATAATTGTGAAGTCGGGTGGAGTGGTATTATAGTTTGCGTTGTTGTACCTGTACCTCTCTAGATGCCTGTAGGATAGAAATACTATTTTAACATTGCCTGGTGGTAAATAATGCTGCCCACAGCGACCTTTATGTGAATTTAACCATCTCGCACATAATTTATCGCCCCAGGCGCTTCGATTTTTTTTCATTTCCGGTTCCACCCACTTCGAACATTAACATAGCGAAAATGTTTTATCAGCCCTAGCCTAATTCTTCCTGCCGTCGTGGGACCTTGATCGCGCCACGAGGCATAATTGAGTAACGGTGCAGCATTTTCACCCAGCACCAGCGTTAACAAATGCAGCAGTCCATAACCGATGGTCAACAAGTAAATCCAGCGATGTAATGTCTGAACTGTGTCATCTAACTATTATGCTGCTTCAGAATCCAAATTCCTATTTTTGCCTAGTAATTGATGACGGATTTCTGATTCCATTCCCTGACAAAGTTCTGGGTTATCTTTCAAGTAAATACAGGCATTGTTTTTACCCTGCCCTATTTTTACACCGTTATGGGAATACCAAGCTCCTGCTTTATTGATGATGCCGCATTTAACACCAAGGTCTACAATCTCTCCATAAAAATTGAAACCTTTACCATATAGTATTTCGGTTTCTACTTGTTTAAACGGTGGAGCTACTTTATTCTTGACTACCTTGATGCGCGTTTGGTTGCCAATTACTTCATCACCCTCTTTAACTGCACCGATACGGCGAATGTCCAAACGAACTGAAGCGTAGAATTTTAATGCATTACCCCCAGTGGTGATTTCGGGATTGCCGAACATAACCCCAATCTTCATACGCAACTGATTGACGAACAGCAGCAGTACGTTATTCTGATTAACACCGCCTGCTAATTTGCGCATGCTTTGTGAAAGAAGGCGGGCTTGCAGACCCATAAAACTGTCCCCGTGTTCACCATCAATCTCCGCTTTTGGTACCAGTGCCGCCACCGAGTCCACTACAATAATATCCACCGCACCTGATCTAACTAGCATATCAACCACCTCAAGCGCTTGCTCTCCATTATCTGGCTGTGAGACGATTAGATCGTCGATTTGAATGCCAAGCTTTTCAGCATAAACCGGATCTAGCGCATGTTCGGCATCGACAAAGGCGCAAGTCTTTCCTTGTTTCTGTGCTTCGGCAATGACAGACAATGTTAATGTGGTCTTACCCGATGACTCAGGACCATAGATTTCGCAAATACGGCCATAGGGTAGCCCACCAACACCCAGTGCAATATCTAGCCCAAGGGAGCCAGTAGAAACTGTTTCAATCTCCACCCTGGGAGCATCACCCATGCGCATGCACGTACCTTTACCAAATTGGCGCTCAATGCTAGCAAGAGCGGATTGTAGGGCCTTTTCTTTTTCCAAATTCATAATTATTTCTCCAAAGTTTTAGTCAGGACTAGATTAACCAGATAAATCTGTGGCAGAACTAGTCGATGTTAATTCACTACATCATGCAAAGCTTTTGAAGCATCTCTTATTATTTTCGGATAGATGGCTATGAATCTTTTTTGAGTAGTCTGAGGAGCTTTTTTGTAGTTAAGTTGAATTAATTCATGAATAACGGCATCCGCTTGCAAACAATCCGCACATCGGAGCTTAAAGGAATGCAGCGTTTTATGCGCCAGCCTCCAACTGACCTGAATTAATCCATTATCTATTCGTGTTGCTGTTTGCGTCATAAACACATTGGTCATTACCGTACTTGACTGCATGAAAGCCTCCTAACCCCGTCGTCTGTATTGCTAACTAGGGTAGGAGGGATTTGAGCAAGTAGAAGGGGGTGTTTATTTATTTGCTAGCATGAAGAACCCTGTGAACAAAGACCTGCGATTTCTCTTGTGCTTTTACAGCATGTGACGGGCACCCACCATACGTACGTATAGGTAGCGGCTTCCCTTGCCGGGAAAAACAGCAGCTGTTTGTCAAGCGGCGCCGATCCTGGGGCGAAACCCACGGATACATAGGGTGAAACCATCTGCAGTTTGCCTAATGTGGCGGATGCTGAATAGGGGAACGTATCTAAACTAAATGCTGATAAATGAATGGCCCGGTAAGCTGCCATTGCTGATGCAATGATCGGATTGTCGTTTTTTTGAATCATTTGACGCGGATATACACTGCCCCACTTGCCCATACAGTCACTGATAAACGTGTTACTAATATACGATGTAGGAATCCGGCATCTCATTTCAGCGCCTACAGCGACTGTTGCTAGTATTATATCCCTGCAACCTGTTTTCCACGCCACGTCAGATCCACTGTCATAAATCAGCGTAGGGGCGCAAGAGGGCAGCCCCCCATTGGCAAAATCTTTTATGCCATTCATTAGTGCATCGCTTAGAAGGTTTGAGCCTCCACAAGCTGTAGCCAACTTCGAAGCTATTCCGGTAAGCTTGCTGGCAAAACCGGACATTTTGGCCGAACTCTCCCCGCATATTTTACAACCCTGGCCCGCCATTGCTATGTTGACGATCGCGTCGGGTATAGACCATATGCGAACATCAAAGGGTTTGTGACCGTTTTCGTGATTATGAACAGCGGCGATAAGCGAACCTTTATGCACCTCGACAAAGGCAACTGGTTGATAGTGACTCACGATATACTTGTTTGGGCAGAATTGGCAGCAAGGGCTCGCAGTGACATACTGGAGGGTGACGGGGTCAATTTTTAGCTTTTGGGCCATTAAAGCCACCTGAGTTCCGCCAACAGCGGATACCGATGTAAATAAAGCTGCGCTAAGGATAAATAGAATTAGCGCTCTAGAAAACCTTAGTACCATTTAAATTCCTCTCTTCTTTATAGGGATCAAGTAAAAACTTATTGATATCCCACCTTTACAAAATAGAAGGGCTCTAATTATTTAAAATAGTCTTTATATTAGAGTTTAAATGAACATTCCAACAACTCTATCTTAACACTGTTAGACTTATGTCATTCAAAAAGGAATATCGTCGTCAAAGTCATCAAAATTACCAGCGGGAGCGGCCTGCTGCTGCGGATCTTGCTGATAACTATTCTGTGGGGCCGACTGTTGTTGAGATGAGGTATCTCCCTCATTCTGGTAACCACCACCTTGCTGCATACCACCGCCACGACTATCCAGCATCTGCATGTCACTCGCTACGATCTCGGTGCTGTAGCGATCCTGACCATTCTTATCCTGCCACTTACGAGTGCGCAGGGAACCCTCAATATAAACCTTGGAACCCTTGCTCAGGTACTGACCGACAACCTCCGCTAGGCGGTTAAAAAACACCACGCGATGCCATTCGGTACGGTCCTGTTTTTGACCACTCTGTTTGTCGATCCAGCTCTCGTTGGTAGCCACGGTAATATTGGTGACAGCATTGCCGTTAGGCATAGATTTTTGTTCGGGGTCATTACCCAGGTTACCAATCAAAATAACTTTATTAATGCCGCGTGTCATGGTGCTCTCCAAATTTTATATAAATAATAATGTTTAAGAAACAACTTCTACCATATTGTCATAAGTATGGAAAAAGTGGCTGCCATTTTTTTTAAGATCGCCGGCTTTAGGGTCAGCGACTAATAATGATAATTTGCCACTAGTAAAACGCAGTAGAGCCAAGTCATGTCGCATCCTTGATATGGGGTCTATTGATGCTAACGAGATCTCATTGGGCGTCGTATTGGTAATGACACGTGAGACGAGCCGATTATAACCAAACTGTTCCTTTGACGGACGCATGTCCAAAGTAACTTTGGAGTTTTCATGCTCAACATCATGGTCAACAGTAAAGAATAAGTTACCGACCTGGCAGTTACCTGTATCGGTAAAAAACTCTCCTTCAATACCGATACATTTAAGCCCATTATCGAGCTCCCGAAGGCAAGTGCTCAGCGCCTCATTAAATTTGCGATGCAGAATTTCTTCGGCTTGGGCCTTACTCATACCTGCAGGTTTCTTAATCCGAATGTCGCCATTGAAGTTCATATTCACGACTGATATTTCTTCACTACCGTTCATTATCTTTTCCTTTACTTATTCAGTAACCCGAACCCCGGCAAATACACTTCCCTGCAGGCGTCTTCAACAGCAAACAGCGGCTTTTTGTTTTTCCAAATTTTCCCGCTCATCAATCTTCTCGTACCATGCTCTCATCGCATCAACTTCAGCCTTGTAAAATTGTCGACCCTCTGCTTGCACAGAATCCCTGAAACGGGCGATTGTTTCATCTTCCATCCATTTTTTAATCTCTAAGCAAGCCTCCTGTGGAGCGTCATTCAATGCGTCAAGTTGTTTTCCGTACTGATCTATCTCATCATCGAGTTTGTGAACGAAGACGCCAGCGGCAGCGCCAGCGCCAACGCCAACGGCAGCGAAAGCGACAACGAAAGCGCCAACGCTAGCGAAAGGCAAAGCGCTAGCAACAGCAACAGCAACAGCAATAGCAATAGGGCGGCAGGCAGTCAACGGGTAAAATATCACAAACCGTTTGAATATATTTTGTTTCTTGATCTTCCTGGAAATTAGAATTTCTAATGTTGCAACTTGATTAGCGATGTCAACCTTCTTAAGAGCAGGCTTCTCAATATTTATTGTTCTATATTTATTTACATTAGACATAATTTTTCTTTCCTTTATTTAAAAATATCATTTTAAGGTTGGTCAATCCAAGTCATATGGGTATGGATGTGTATTTCTCTTGACTCTTCTACTTCTTCATGCCATCTAGCCACAATCAAGGCTCTTATTTTCCTCCACATTCACATTCGATATAGCGTCTAGAATCCTCATGGACATATTATGATACAGTAAACTTTCCATCACAGTCTGTGCATGTATAGGGTATTTGTTCTGCCATCTTCCATATTTCCTTTAATTTAGAACTTCGTAATTTACCGAATATGCATCTTGCATTACAGTTTCTATTTCTGAAATTCCCATGAGCAATTTTCTTCCCTTCTGATTAATGATATTCTCTCTAACATCCCACATTTTGAATACTAAGCAAGTCAAATAGAAACTTACTTAAAATTACGTTTCCTTTAGGTTTTGAATCACTATACCGTGCAGCACGTGTGGCAGAACTTACTCGCCTCCTTGCTGATATACCCAATTTGGTAAACTAAGCTTAAGACGTTGGGCACCGATCATCCTGTAGCTCATCTCTGGCGTTGTATTAATGGCTTCTTTTGATGCCCAAAGCAACACCTTTGAAGGAGCTTCAATCATCAGCGGGCCTTGTTCATATACAGAAATGCCTGCAGCTGAAAAAGACTCCGTGAATGCTTGAAGAATACGTTCTGTCTCGAAGCGAATAAGGAAAAAACCTGGGCGAGTCAAAGAATCGGCAAGGAATTGTCCGTAGTGGCCGTCGAAACAAACCAGCTCTCGTGGAACCGGCATGTAAGTAGTTTTCGATTGGCTGTGTTTCATGACAGGCTGCCCTCCAAGATTATGGCAAGTTGTTCTGCAGCTGGGGATTGTCGAATTTTCTGCATAGCTATCTTACATATCTGTTTAACTCGCGTATCCGATATGTCGTTTTCCTTAGCAAGTTGCACATAACTTGCTTTTTCTTGGAAGAGGCCATAGTTACGAATAAGAAGGCTAGCCTCTTGCTCCGATAAATACTTCTTTAAAACCTTCACTATCGTGGCCAGGCTTTGTTTATCCTCTATGTCGGATACCGGGCAGTGTTCATCTTCAACATCATCCATCAGGTCATCCAGCGGGATAAAGTTTTTATTTGAACGTGTTTCTTTCGATACCTCCTCACGAATCCATTGTTTTGCCAATGATGTGAATCTAAAGCCCATTTCTGGAGCATAGCGGTACGCCGCACGCATCAATCCAGTTTGACCCGCTTGAGCAAGTTCGTCGGGACAGTTTGCATATTGAAGATACCCGTTAGCCACTTGGTGAACGAGACCTTGATTTGCAATCGAAAAGGCAGAAATTACACCTGCTATCGTCGCCTTACCTTCATTGTAATAACTGATCATGTACAGTAGAAACCTCGGAGACTCACCGGAGGCAAGCTCAAAGCAACCGAGCTTATGCCAAAAGGTTTTGATACCTTCCATCATGGCCGACCAGGTGTCGGTTCGATCCAGAACAGGCCCCGCAATCCTACCAAGACGTTTCTTAAAGCGGGGCATTGTATTGCAGGATAACGCAATATCGGTGGCCATCACTTCGGGAATTCCCAGTGAGTTGGTGAGCAGTGAGCAAAATTCATCATATGCCCTTTTAATTTTGTCGCTAGCGGTAAGAAAGCCCTTATCAATTTCTGGTATCACTGAATAGTGTGGAATGATGCGTGCGCACTGCTCAGAAAAAAGGGCATGGGCAGATTCTGAGGCCACGCTGCCAGGCGCGTGCTTTCCAATATCCTTTGATAAATTAAGTGCAATCCGCACCTCGTTCGCAGTAGTTGCATCGAATACTTCACGATTATTTTTTTCTAAACGAATCCAGCGCCCATTACGACTGTGAATTAATGAAACCATGGTTCGAAGAGACTTTCCGACAACCAATGCCTGTTCTACATCGAGTAGAAATGGGATTACGACAGAAGGAAGAGCAGACCAAGACCGGATTAGGTGGCTTCGGCCACGGAGCATGAGGTAACCAAGTTCAGTATCTTCCTCGTGTGTAAGAAACCGGTGATTCTGAGACAGCTCGTGTATTAAGTGCCCGATATATAGGGTAACGCTTGGAACGGTAAATCCACCCGTTGAATCATGGCTACGAGTATTGCTGTCGTTAACAGCTTGTTTCACGGTAGTCATTGTATTAGTACTCCATGTTGATATGGAGATAATATGTGCCTCAGGATGTGGCAGAACCCTGTTAGTGGAATTATTTAGATACATAAATACGATCAATGACATCGAGCGCTAAAGTTGCAATGAAGGAGCTATCCAGCTCATCACTACTCTCTGATAGGTGTTTATGAAGCTTGCTGAGGATCTTATCGAGTTCGTGCTGCTCCTTCCGGATTTTGTAGTAAACCGCCAGTGTAAATAGCGTGTCTGCATACCCACGCTCGCCTATTATTTGATCATATTGACTACTGGGGTCTTTCCCCTGATAAGCTGCCTGGAGCGAGCGGTATCTCAAAGCAACATTGAACCAGTTGTACTCATGGTTAAACCGTTTGTAGTTACGTGCGTGCTGCACCCTTGCGTCTGAAAGATAGTTGTAAGCGAGGTAATATAGAACTACATCCGCACTTATCATCATAGCTTTTTCGCCACTTGCTGAAGTTATGCCTGATCTGTCGAGATAAGCAAACAATGCGTCGGCAGATTCTGAGTCTCCAAGTCGAAGTAAATGGTTTAGACGTAGATCTAAAAGTCGTTCAATGTAATATTGTTCTGAGAGCAGCAGTATGTCATCGAGTGTTTTAATTAGGCTGTCATTGTTCATTTGTGTTACTTGGATCCGTGCCAGGTTATTCAAATACCATAAATGGATAGCGGAGTTCGCCGCAATGAATGTATCGATTGGGGGTTTATTTCCCTCGTATAAATGCGCTAATACTTCCCCGGCTTGTATGTAAGATGCGTAAATATTCTGTTGATCTTCATCTAACCGAGGCCGGTAGGGCTTATTAAGCCCAAGCATTCGAGAGGTCGCCGCATAACTACCTACAAAATTAAGTTCTTGGTGAGTGCTAATGGGGCTGGGTAGGTGACTGGATACTAATGCATTAAAACACGTTATTTTAAAACATAGATCAGCCACAGCTGATGCATGAAAGGTGATCATAAATAGTAGAGCAGCCAGAGAGCGGATCATGGGCTAATCCTTATGTATTTAACCTCTTTTTTTGCGTTGGCCATAATGGAGCCAAAATATTGCATGTGCGCTTCTTCTTCATAGAGGAAAATAATGCCACTGGTGCAATATTGCACAACACGCAAGATTTGGTCTTTAATCGTGTCTTTTGGCCGTAATCGAGACCATGCAATAGAGAAGAAATAATTGAGACAAATGTTGTTGATAAGACTTGAAAAGTTCGCGTTCATAAAAAGGATCACTTCGTGCGGTGATGCATCTTGTAGGCCTTTGGAAACCTTGTCATTATTATAAAGAGGTCCTTTAAAATTAGCCGGACCCATAACACAAACCCGATTTATCCCGGCGATAGCGCTATACCAGGATAATACCGTAGTAATTGGGCTGGATATCGCAGGTATTGTTGTGTCGATGTTGGGAGTAGAAGCGAAGTAAGAAAGCTCGTGTCGGTTTTGTTGTATTTGGGACCAAAGACCTGCAGTCAAAACAGGTGTTCTGATATTTAACCAATCGGAGCGAGCACTAGGATTAGAAATACCTGAACACTCAAGAATAATTTCATTACTATCTACAAGTGATAGTATATATTGTCGGTATCTTTCATCGACACAACGGTATTTTTCAGACTCGGCATAATGAAGGAGTGAGATATAATGATCGGGTACTGGTGATGGCTGACCTGTTTTAAGGTCAACGCTCTTATACATATCAAAACCCAGTAATTGGGCTGGATCGTACAGCTTGGACTCACTGTTATCAGCAGCTTTTGTCATATACTGACTTTGTATCTTTTTTTCGGTTAGCATGGGAACGTTTAATTTGTTCTACAAACATCGCAGGTTCTAAGTCAGGGATTCCATTCAAATAGCCAAACCAGTTGTTTAAACTCAGAATTTGACCGTTAGAAAGAAAAAGGTTTTCCAGCAAGTATTTATCGATGTCTTTTAGAAAGGATACGCCCGCATCATTGGCTTGTTTAAGCGCTACTCCTATCCAGTAGTGATAAACGTAACAAGATTTTAGGTTGTCCAGAGTTAGAGTTGGCAACTTAGACTTGTTATGTTCATTCAAGTTGATCAGATATCTAATATCGTCGTCCGCTAGCTTATTGGACAGGTACTTAAGGTATAACAACTTCAATTTTGGCATGCCGATCCCACGGGCGTCCGCCAGACGATTGCCTCTTAGTACAAGATATTCGATAGCCTGTATTTTTGTAGTTTTATCGGGATTATTTAGAGTTGGTTGTGTAAAACCATCAATGATGATTTGGCTAGCAATGTCAGGGGTGTCACTATTTTTTTTACCTGCGTGTTTTATACCACACACTGGTCCAGCAGGAACGGGTGGGTCACCTCGGTCTTGGTGCAGGAAAAGGACTTTTCCAGAAGGCAAAGGCCTGCTGCAGAAATGACAAACCTGCCCGTGAGAGAAATCTATAAACCCATTAAACCAAGGCATATATTCTATTTCCTTAGAGAAAAAAGTAGCGAGTAATTACGGTCGATGATTAAATTGACCGGCTCATTGTAATTTAATGTCAACTTTCTTGAGAACTTGGTTTGCTTAATATGTGCCTTTTGAACTGGTCCACACGCTAAGTTCTTAATAGTCTCAAGTCGTTCAAACGTTGACATGTAACCGTACAAATCGAATGTTTGGCCTTTGGGGTGTTGAGAGATTGGCTTTAAACCAACAACTAATCCGGTCTTGTAGATATCAACCGTGCACGAGTAGTCACCGTCTGTTTTGTAGGCTCCTGATGGAAACTCAAAAGTTTTCTGCAAATCAATATAGATATCTTCGCCTGTGACTGAATATTCTTCTTCGGTAACTTTAAATGTTGAGGCGTTGGCAACATAAACTACTATATTGTCACCCATCGCAGGAACAGAAAAGACAATGGTGAGCGGGGCTAGAAAGTGTTGTAATTTAAGCATGACGCTACTTTCCCTTAACATTCATAGTGATCGTGCCCACAAATTCATCGTCACCCGATGAAAATCTAAACTGACTCTTGCCGCCATTGGGAATAGTTACTGGTCGTGAAAATATTGCTAGGCGCATAACCGGTTTTGAAGTCATGATCCCCGAGGTGGTTGGCGTAATTTCAAAATGATCATGCATGAGGTGATAAGCGAAGATGCAGACAGTGACTTCCGAGTCTGATAAGCGTGGACGTCCTACACCCATCCGATAGCCAGTGTCTGTGCTATTAGTAACCAGGTAGTAAGTTTCCGGCTTGCCGGCAACACCCTTCAGATCATCGAGGTACCAAATCACCTCTTTATCGTCGTAAAATGTCGCTTCGTTCTGGAAGTGTTCTGGGTGCTCAAGCACAAAGGACTCACCCATAGCTGTTTTGTCGTTGTGATACAAAGACATTGCAATGTGATAATTTGGTGTAGCCCGTATGTTAGTTAAACGATCAGCAAACGTTTCGGGGGTTATTTCCCAATTCATTGGGCACTGGGCGTTGTAATGATAATGACTGTCAATAATGACGTTGAGCTCATCAACCATCGGTTTCACAATATCGGGGATGACGGGTGTATCTCCGATACTAAGTGAAGTAGTGATGAGCAATAGTAGCGTAGTAAAAGCTCGTTTCATTCGATGGCTCCTGCACATGGCGTGCTCTGAATAACTTTATCAATACATGGAATTAATGTGGCTTCGATAACCGGCTTAACTAGGTAGTCATTGGCACCAGTGCTCCCGGCCCAGATTTTGTCGGTTGGACTTCCTTTTCCAGAGACTATAACAATAGGCACGTTTTCATACCTCTTGAGTTTTCGGATGATTCGAATCGCTTGAAATCCATTCATACCCTCCATGACAAGATCCATAAGGATGACGTCAGGCACGATACCGTTTGCCAAGATTTCCAGTGCTTGTTCAGCTGATATCGCGTGTGTACAGTGGTGATTTTGCCGGGTAAGTAGCATTGTTGCCCTGGAAGCATCCAGTATTGAGTCATCAACAATGAGTATGTTAGCCATGCTATTCCTCGAATAAAGTGCCTCTTTCATCTATTAACACAATTTTGAGGTATAAAATTGCAGGATTTTTGCGTAAATATCGTAAAAAACTCCGCATTGTGAAAGAAATATTTTCGGCCATACTACCTGTAAGTTATTGGAGTAGGGTCAATGAGAAAACAGTTAGCAGTAATAATCGTTATTTTCATTTCATCGTCACTTGATGCCGGTACAACCTGTGGTCATCATGCAATGTATGGTGTGCCCACCCTTGGGGATCAAGTTATATGCCGTAGCGGGTATCTAGCGGGGTATTCGTATGAACATATGAACCCTGCTTATATTATGTATTATCTAAATAGTGTTACAACGCATAGCAACCAAGCTACACGCCGTGGAAACGGTAGCGAGTATAAAGCTGATACAGAGATCCCGAGTCAATATAGGGTACGTGAGGGTGATTATTTCGGTACTGGGTTTGATCGAGGGCATTTACTATCTGCCGCGTCATCGGACTCAACTCTGTTGGCCCTTAGACAGTCGTTTCTTATGACCAACATTGTACCGATGAATCCTAAACTGAATCGACACGGAGCTTGGCGCTCACTTGAGGACGTAGAACGGGGGTTAGTGAGCAAAGGTTCTAGCGGTCAATTAATAGTTGTATCTGGCCCAATGTATGGATATACACTGGGCCTGCCACGCCTACCCAATGGTACGGCTGTTCCCAGCCACTTCTTTAAAATAATGGTTGAGTTGAATAGCGGCATCGCCCATGCTTACATCATCCCGAATGACGGTAGTGCTCTCGTCCATCATCCCTATAGGGTAGCTGTCGATGAAATTGAGTCGCGTATTAACGCTGACCTTTTCGCTTTGCTGCCCGATGATATTGAGCGATCCCTGGAATCCTATAAAGGTTTAACCAGTGATATATAACGAGTCTTTAAAAAAGTAAAAGGGCACCCTAAGACGCAATGGTTGCTGAAGAAGGCGCGACAAGCGGGAGACATTGCGAAAAAAGAAGTGGAACGGTTCCAGCGCGACATTAAAAGATAAAAAAGTGCTTTAACCCTCGATGCGTTGTGTTTGTTTGTTCGTGTGATGCAAATTGGTGCGTTGTTCGTCCTGCGTAAAGTGGGTTAGGGGTGCCATTTCGGTAATTATTGCAGCCAGTGTTTTTGGCTTGCCAGCGACGATCACTTTCACAAGAAGCTTGCTTGGTGCAACTCTGCTAATGGGTGGTAATGAGCTGGCAAGGTATTGTCTATATCCTCATCGAATACCAAGTACATCTGAGCGTAGGCAAGTTCACCGTCAAGGGTTGAGACAGTATCGTTTTCCGCATTAAAAACAATGCTATTCAGATGACCAAGCATCAACACGTCAAATCTGTTGGTTGGATTTGTGTGTGGTGAGGCCAGTTTGACCCCATCAGTGCATATAATTGAAATAAACGATACCGAATTATCTTTGCTGTAAATAGCGCCACCAAACGCATTTCGTTGATACGTGGCTTCACTGTCATATACCAACGAGCCGATCAAACGGCCGTTGGCCGATCCGCACTCCAAGCCTGCAGCTTGTGATTCTATGTCTGCTTGAAATGAATACGCGACCGGTTGGGAAAATACTGTTGCTGATGAGATGATGAGCCAAAGAATGCCAGTTGCTGAAAGTAACTTCATGATGGGGCCTCTTTTTATTTTTTCACTATGAATACATTTACCAACACAAATTAAGAGCAAGTAATAAAACAGGCCTTGCAAGCAAGGCCAATAGTTGTGATAAGAACAAACAAACCTGACGGAGGAGCCGGTCCTTATTGTTCTTATTGAGTTATACAATTCCGAGAATAAAATTATTAAGAATTTAACTATATTTTTTAATAAATTTAATCTATGCGCCAATCGGTCTAATATGTCCGCTATATCTATGGCATTCTACTGAATATGTAAGACTTGGGTGGCCATGTGGCTGATATTTTCACGGCTAGATTTTAAAAAGTGAATATCCCCCTGTGTCAGGATGCCAGTGTGCTTATGTCGATACCTGTACATAGGGTGCCTTCCGACAGCTCGCCTTTAGCAAGGTTGTTACAGAAGTGTTTTCCCGTTGTTGCTGTTTAGTGGCAAGATGGTGTGCGGAAATGACCAAACAGCCGTCTTCGAAATCAATTCGTTCGTTTGCGGGCTCATTGAGAGAGTTAAAGATGTACACGGATTTTTTTTACGGCAATTACATTGTAATCCAGTGAATTGTCACTCAAAGAAAAAGAATCAATCACTATATATTTTCCGTCAACCGTTTTTGAAAGGAAAAATTGCAATTTAGTTTGGTTATACATTGCTCGACATATATCCTTTACGCATCGGCTAAATAGTGTCGCCTCACCCTTTATGTAGGGATAAAAATGATAATCTCGACATTCGGGTTGATCACGGAGGATAAAATATTCTGGTTTACTTGGGACGCTAATCAATAACTCAAATGGTGGTTGAGAAGGCTTGCAACCTTCAACTGCCCTGTCTATATCGTGCCAAGAATAGATATACACACGGTCAGTCAATTTGTCTCTCATCGCCTACGATACTGCGTAAAGGCCAAAGTTCAGGTTCTGAAATAACAAGCCCAAGTGATGGTATGGTTTCATTCATAGCAATTAGTCTAATGAATATGATTTATATTTGATTAAACAAATATGACCATTATATGGGGGCTTATAAATGACTTTCTTGCCTGGGTTTTTCATCTGATGAGCCATTGGTTCATCAGGATTAAAAAAGAGCTAATTGTTCTTGTTGGCATTCTCCTATTGCTGGTGCCCGTTCTCCCGCTAGAATGGATGAATGTTGTTTTTTGTTCTGTAATGCAGAAGACGTAACAGCCCGTTTTCTTCGGACTCGTAATGGGTAATATTAATGCCGTTGGATTTAACAATAAACGGTTTAACCCGAATGGTACTTCCTTAAGCGTAAGCTGTTGATACAATTAAATATATTTTCGACATTTAAGCCTTATTTTTGCTTTATGGGGTGTCCATGTTTTTTTACTGTTTTTCTAGCTTCATCTCTTGGTACCATCAGCAGGGAGTAAGGTTTAGGCCTTCGTTTGACCACTCTGGGTTCAATTCTGCCGGAACGATGACCAACGCAATTTTCAGCAATTAAC